>CAYQAS010000106.1:0-14818 GCA_964415525.1 uncultured Solibacteraceae bacterium | reverse complement strand
CTCCAAGAAGGACAACCTGGTGAACATCGGCGGCTTCCTGGCCACCAACGACGACGACTTCGCCCTCAAGGCGAAGGAGATGGTCGTGATCTTCGAGGGCATGCCCACCTACGGCGGCCTCGCCGGCCGTGACCTCGAGGCTCTGGCCCAGGGCATCCGCGAGATGGTGGACGACGCCTACATCGCCAGCCGCGTGCGCCAGGTCGAGTACCTCGGCCAGAAGCTGATCGATGCCGGCGTGCCGGTCATGCTGCCCATCGGCGGCCATGCCGTGTTCCTCGACGCCACCAACTTCCTGCCCCACATCAAGCAGGACGACTTCCCGGCCCAGACCCTGGCTGCCGCCCTCTACGTCGACAGCGGCGTGCGCGCCATGGAGCGCGGCCTGGTGTCCGCTGGCCGTGACCCCAAGACCGGCAAGAACAACTATCCCAAGCTCGAGCTGGTGCGTCTCACCATCCCCCGCCGCGTCTACACCAACCTGCACATGGACGTGGTGGCTGAGAGCTGCATCGAGCTCTACAAGCAGCGCGACAGCATCAAGGGCCTCAAGATGGTCTACGAGCCCGAGACCCTGCGATTCTTCCAGGCCCGCTTCGAGCCCCTGGCCTAGTTCATACGCTTGGGTATGCAGAAAGGGCGCGCCATCCGGCGCGCCCTTTTCTTGGTATTCAAACCCGTGCGGCTGACTAGGCCGAATTGGGTGAACAAGGCTGGGATGGAGCCGATGGCCTACTCCACCATCGAACGCAGGAACCAGGCTTCCTTCTGCTGGACCTGAACAAAGCCGGTCAGGAGATCTGAAGACCCTGGATCCCCAGCCTGTGCCGTGAGTTCGATGCCTTCGTGGGAGAGCGCCACAAGGCGATCCAGTCCAGCCAGGGCCTCCATCACCATGCCCTGGGCATCCAGCCGGAGCGTCGGGTCAGACACCGACACCACGCTGAGCGACTCGAGTTGGCGAGGCGTGTGGATGGGTGTGCCCTGGAGCTGACGGACGCGCTCTCCCAGTTCGTCCACCATCGGCAAGAGCGCCGCGTGCAGTTCGTCGAAGCGGAGGTGGTAGTCGCGAAAATGAGGCCCCGTAACTGTCCAGTGGTAGCGCTTCGCGTTGAGCATCAGCACCTGGATGGAGGCCAACTGGCGGTTGAGATGGTCGATGGCAGTCGTAGACATGGAGCACTCCGAGATGGGCTGAGACAGAGATGCTGGCGGCTGATTTCAGTGGGAGCCGAGGGCGACCGCGACCCCATGCAGGGTGGCGGCGATGCGGATGGCATCCACCACCTGCTGCTCGCTGAGACCACCATCCACCACCGTCTTCTCATGGGCCTTCACGCAGGCTTCGCAGCCGTTGATGGCGCTGACGGCGAGGGCGAAGAGTTCGAAGTCGAGCTTGCTGGTGGCGGGTCGGGCCAGTCGGTTCATGCGCAAGCGCGCGGGGATGCGTTCGTAATCCTCCCGGCCGATCATGTGGCGGAAGCGGTAGAAGATGTTGTTCATCCCGAGCAGCGCCGCCGCCGCAAGGGCGTCCTCCGCCACGGCATCCCCCACGCGAGCCCGGGTCTCGACTTCGATCGCCGTGAGGAGCCCAGACTGGCGGGATGCGGCCGCACAAGCGAGGGCCGTGCCCCACTGCTGGGCAGGTGAGAGGCTCGTCTCCCCCAGCACGGACTGGAGATTGAGTTTGAGGTCCTTGACGTGTTCGGGGAGGGAGGCGAGGAGGGTGTCCATAGAGGCTCCGAGGGAAGGTGAGGAGGAAGGTCAAGGAAGCGGGGGTTCCGTCTCCAACCCCCCGCACCCCGCGTGACGAACCGCCAACTACGCCTGCAGCGTCGCCTCGCCCTGCTTCCAGTTGCAGGGGCAGAGCTCGTCGGTCTGGAAGGCGTCCAGCAGGCGCAGCGTCTCGTCCACGTTGCGGCCCACGCTGAGGTCATTGACGCTGACGTGGCGGATGACACCCTCGGGGTCCACCAGGAACGTCGCACGCAACGGCACACCGGCCTCCTTGTGCAGCACACCAAGCGCAGTCGAAAGCTCGCGCTTCGTATCCGCCACCATCGGGAACGGCAGTTCGCGGAGGTCCTTGTGGTCCCTGCGCCAGGCGAGGTGCACGAAGTGGGTATCAGTGCTGATACCGAGAACCTGGGCATCGCGATCCTGGAAATCGCCATTGCGCTTGCCAAACTCGGCGATCTCCGTAGGGCACACGAAGGTGAAGTCCATCGGCCAGAAGAAAAGGACCTTCCATTTGCCTGCAAAGTCAGCGTGGGAAAGGGTTTGAAACTCCTGGCCCTTCTCCAGGCTCACTACGGCCTGAAGGGAGAATTCGGGAAGGCGGTCGCCAACGGTCAGCATGGGATGTCTCCATCGTGAGGGGGCGTCTGCCCCGTGGTCCTGCTCATGGGATGGAGCCCGGACATGATTCGTTCTAGATATCATTTCTATCAATTCGATAGCCCTGAAAGATCACACATGAATTCTGCACCGCTGCCTTTCACCCTTCGCCAACTCCAATACGCCCTGGCCGTGGCTGAATCCGGCGGATTCAGGCAGGCGGCACTGCGATGCGCGGTGGCCCAGCCAAGCCTCAGTGCCCAGATCGCAGCGCTCGAAGAAGCCCTGGGAGTGCGACTCTTCGAACGGGGGAAGGGCGGCGTCCGCCCGACGGCGGCCGGACTCCAGCTCATGGCCCGCATGCAGCGCGTACTCCGAGAGGCCAGCGATCTTCAAGAGACGGCCCGCGGCCTGCACAATCCCCTGGAGGGCGTGCTCCGCCTGGGCATCATCCCCACCTTGGCCCCCTATGTGCTGCCCACCCTCGCAGCTGCGATGGCCAAGGCTTTCCCCGTTCTGACGGTGCTATGGCAGGAAGCCCAAACCTCCGACTGCGTCGCGGCCCTGGAAGCGGGAAGCCTCGATGGAGCCCTGCTTGCACTGGAGGCGGATCTTGGGAATCTCGTGACCCTGCCGATGGTTCTGGATTCGTTCCATCTTTGTGTGGCGAAGGAACATCCGCTGTCCAAATCGAAATCCCCCCTGGACCTTTCCGAGTTGCATGGCGAGCGCCTCCTGCTGCTGGAGGACGGCCACTGCCTGAGAGAACAGGCGCTGTCAGCCTGCGCGTCCACCCGTATGGAGGAGCAGGCCTTCCGCGCCACCAGCCTGCCGACGTTGGTTCAGATGGTGGCCTCCGGCCTGGGGGTCACACTGTTGCCCGCCCTAGCGATTCCAGTGGAGGCCTCCCGCGCCGCCGTCACCATCCGCCCGCTCAAGGCCCCGGCCCCCTATCGCACCGTGGGCCTCGTTTGGCGCACCAGCAGCCACGCGGGTCCTGCCCTGCGACGCATCGGAGAGGTCATGACGCAGGCGCTTCGGTAGGCTGAAAGCTGGAGAAGACATGGCCAAGCCCAAGAAGACGCCATCGAAAGCAGCGAAACCTAAGCGTTCTCTGGGACGCCGCCTACTTCGGCTGACGCTCTGGGCCATCGGCGGCTTCATGGGCCTCTCCCTCTTCCTCGTCCTTCTCTTTCGCTTCGTACCGGTGCCCGTCTCCGGCGTGATGGTGGAGCGCCGCATTGAGAGCTGGTTTTCGGACGAGGCCTACACCAGCCGCAAGACGTGGGTGAGCCTGGACGAGATCGCCCCCAGCATGGGGGTCGCGGTGATTGCCGCCGAGGATCAGAACTTCGCGGAGCACTTCGGCTTCGACTGGAAGGCCATCGAGAAGGCCGTGGCTCACAACGAAAAGAGCCGCCGGAAGCGGGGTGCCAGCACCGTCTCCATGCAGACGGCGAAGAACCTCTTCCTCTGGACGGGCCGTTCCTGGGCCCGAAAGGGGCTCGAGGCCTGGTTCACCCTGCTACTAGAGGTCGGCTGGTCGAAGCGCCGCATCCTGGAGGTCTACCTCAACATTGTCGAATTCGGCGATGGCATCTTCGGTGTGGAAGCCGCCTCCCGTGCCTACTTCAAGAAGCCCGCCAAGCAGTTGCGCCCCAGCGAAGCCGCCCTGCTCGCGGCGGTCCTGCCCAACCCTCACAAGTTCCGGGTGGATGCCCCCACCGGCTACATCCAGGGCCGGCAGGCGTGGATCCTGGGGCAGATGCGAAATCTTGGCGGCCCCCAGCTCATCAAGCAGCTCGGCGAGTAGGGCAGTAATTTTACGTTGTCGTGACGATTCACCAGCCGTATCTTTCCGGGCAAGAAGGCGTTCCGCGGGCTTGCTGACTTGTGGAGGCGCTTTTGACAACCTGGGAGGTGCACCATGGTCGAACGGTACGAGCGTCGCCATGAGTGGCGTAGGATTGTCGGCATCGAGCGCCGCGGCGCCCCTGTGCCCACGCTGGAGGGACACGCCCTTCCCGATCCCACGCTGCTGCTGGATGAAGAGTTCGAGCCCGAAAGGCAGGACATGCTTCTCGAGCCCGGCTCGGAGATGGAGCACTGATCCAGATGCCTCAGTCCCAGCCGAGTTCGTCCAGCCGTCCATCCTCAATGCCTAGGTGATGGGCGAATTCGTGGAGCAGGGTCTTGAGGATCTCTCCCCTCAGTTCCTCAGGCTCTGGAAAATCGAACCCGAGGGGCAAGCGGTACAGGATGATGCGGCTCGGAAGATCGAACTGGTCCGGGTGACGTTCCGGCATGGAGGGGCCTTCGTAAAGGCCATAGAGCCCCTCCTCCTCGGACATGTCCAGTTCTCTCAGCAGTTCTAGACCCGGCTCGTCCTCCACAACCACCTCGACTTGATCGAGGCAGGGGCGGAATTCGACCGGCAGCTGCTCGAGGGCCTGAGCCACCAGGGCACGGAAGGCGCGCTCGGAGATCACGGTTCGATGCGGGTCCCCGCAGGCAGCGTCGTTCCCTTGGGAATCGAGACAATGCCGTCCTGCACCACATAATGGCCCCCGTCGAGGTCGGTCCCGAGCGGGAAGGGCCGGATCACGACGTTGGCACCGATGCGCACGTTCTTGTCCAGGATGGCGCCCTCGATGTGGCAGTCCGGGCCGACTCCGAGCGGCACATCCAAGGCCCGGGGCTCGTAGTAATCCGCCCCCATGATGATGCTGTCGCGGATGACCGTGCCGGGCCCGATCTGGCTCCTCAGGCCCACGATGGAGTGGCTGACGCTGGCTTCCACGATCTTGCAGCCCTCCGTCAGCAGCACGTCCTTGAAGAGGCTTGCGGTGGCGATGGTGCCTGGTAGGAAGCGGGAATGGGTGTAGATGGGCCGCTCCGAATCGTAGAAGTTGAAGGCCGCGTCCGGCAGGGTCAGTTCCAGATTCGTGTCGTAGAAGGAGCGGATGGTGCCGATGTCGCGCCAATAGCCGTCGAAGCGGTAGCCGAAGACCGGACGGTTGCCGATGGCATCTGGAATCACGTCCGAGCCGAAGTCGTCAAACTCCGGGCGCGACTCGAGGATATGCAGCAGCACCTCCGTGCGGAATACGTAGATGCCCATGGAGCCCAGGAAGGGGTGTTCGGGATCGTCGATGCTCACCATGGAGGCCTGGACGGCTGGATCCTTGGGCTTCTCCACGAAGGCCTCGATGCGGTCATCGGAGGCGCACTTGAGGATGCCGAAGCGCGAGACCTCCTCCTTCGACACCGGCTGCACCGCCACGGTGATATCGGCGCCCCGCTCGATGTGGGCCTTCACCATGGCCTCGTAGTCCATGCGGTAGAGGTGGTCCCCCGCCAGGATCACCACATGCTCCGCCTTGGCGGCCTGAATCTGGGTGATCTGCTTGCGGAAGGCATCCGCCGTGCCCATGTACCAGGTCTCGCTGGTGGGGGTCTGCTCCGCCGCGAGGATCTGCACCCACCCGCTATGGAAGGCGTCGAACTTGTAGGTGTCCGTGATGTGCCGGTGGAGCGAGACCGAGTTGAACTGCGTCAGGACATGGATGTGCGTGATGCCAGAGTTGATGCAGTTGCTGAGCGGGATGTCGATGAGGCGGTATTTCCCGGCGATGGGCACGGCGGGTTTGGCGCGCATGGCCGTCAGCGGATGGAGTCGCGTACCGCGACCGCCACCGAGAATTACGGCGAGGACATCCTTCATCCCGGACATGCATCCTCCTGTCAGCTGGAAACTTCCCTTCTTTTCCCACTCCTGGTTCGACTTGTCCAGCTTCATCCGTGTTACGACCGGCATCCAACCCGCATCTCCCCTTGTGCTCACGCATTCCCGGCCCGACCTTTCCCACTGAGGTGACCCATGCGAACCCTTCAACAGCTCCTGGACGCCAAGCGTCGCCCCCTCGTCTCGGTGGGACCCGACGACCTGGCGCTGCATGCCCTGGGCAAGCTCGCGGAGCACGACATCGGAGCGGTGCTGGTCCTGCAGGATGGCAAGCTGGCGGGCATCCTCAGCGAACGCGACTGTGTGCGCAAGCTCGAGTTGGTGGGCCGGAATGCCGCCACCACCCCCGTCAAGGACCTCATGAGCAGCCGCGTCCAGTACGTCACACCCGACCAGACCGTCGATCAGTGCATGGGCCTCATGACCGAGCGCAAGATCCGCCACCTGCCAGTGCTGGATGGGGATGGCCAGGTGCTCGGCATCCTCTCCATCGGCGACATGGTGAAAGCCACCCTGGATGCACAGGCCTTCACCATCGCCCAGTTGACTGAATACATCACGGGCTGAAGGTCCGTCCTGCGAATCCGCGCTCCCGCTTATCGATCTCTCTCAGCCAAAAGCGATGGAACCGCGAAAGGCACGAAACACGCGAAACGCCCATCGCGGCCCCTCCGGCCCCAGCCGCATGCGGCTGGTTCGCAAGTAGGGGCACCGTACCGGCCCCCTTTCGCGCGCCTGAAGGGCGTTTCGCGCCTTTCGCGGTTCATTCGTTCGCGTTCTGATTCGCCGGATCCATACCGGAAACCAAGCCGCCCTTTACCCTTCATAGTTCCCCAGGGACAATGGACGTTCCCCTCCCAGGAGCGCTGTGGATCCCGATGCTTGTCAGCAGAGCCTCCAGCAGGATCTTCAAGCACTGAAGGAGATGGTGCTGGGCTTCTCGAAGGTGGAAGCCGATGTCCAGTGGGCGATGGATCACTGGTCGCCCCAGGCGCGGGGCTATTTCACGCCGGATGAGGACGACCGTCTGCGGGAAATGCTCCTGGCCTACCGGAAACATCGCCGCACCTGCTACGAACTGATGGACCGCTGGCGGGAGCACGAGGCGGACACGGGCTCCCCCATGCCCATCGAGGCCTTTGCGGTGGCCTACGGGGCGGCGCTGGCGCTCTATGCCCGCTCCCTCCACTTCATCCGGTCCTTTGAGTCCTCGCCCCTCATCCGCACGAAGATCAACGAGCCGGATCCCAAGCTGGATGTGCCGGCGGGCTTTTTCGACGAACTGATCGAGGCATTCAGCGCCCCCTCCAACCTCTGGGCCCTCTCGCGCGCCCACTGGCGCTGGCGCCAGCAACGCCGGGCCCTGCATCGGCTCGGGCAGGCGCATCCCGAAACCTACGGGTGGGTGCTCACCCTGATTCCGCCTCTGCAGCGGCGGGTTCGCAAGCAGCTCGCACTCATCTGGAGCGTCCGTCTGCGCCGGGATCTCCGGGTTGCCCTACGCCTGCTCCTCGCCCCGCTCCGCCACGGCGGATCCCGATTGGGCGGGCGGGTCGCCCGTGCCTTGGCGAGCAAGGGTAGCGGGCGGTCCCGCACCCTCAGCCCTCGGATGGTGGCCCACCTCACCTCGGAACTACGCACGGGGGACATCCTGCTGGTGCGGGCGGAGGGCAAGCTCACGACGTCGATCCTGCCGGGATTCTGGGCTCACGCGGCGCTCTACATCCGCCATCCAGACGACCTCGCAGCCCTGGGCATCGCCGACCATCCCTACGTCCTGAAGCACCAGGACGCCTGGCCAAAGGTTCCGAGCCCTTCCGGTTATGTGTTGGAAGCCATCAGCCCCCGGGTTCTGATCCGCCCCCTGGAGGCCGCCCTGCGGGTGGACCATGTGGCCGTGCTGCGGCCCCGTCTCGAACCAGAAGCCCTCGGGCAGGCCCTGGCGGAAGCCTTTGGGCATCTCGGGAAACCCTACGATTTCGGCTTCGACTTCAACGTCTCCAACTGCATCGTCTGCACGGAACTCATCTACCGCGCCTTTCACCTGCGCGGCCCCATCACCATCGATCTGATCAAACGGGCGGGGCGCTACACGCTCACAGGCGACGATCTGGTGGATATCGCGCTCTCCCGAAGCGTCGAGCCCTGGTTCGAGGGTGTCGGGCTCCTGCTCACCACCACCTGGGGCCGACCGCGGGTGGTGGCCCCATCCGGCTGGATCACCGCGCTCACCCAGCTGCGCGCGGGCTGGCGCCCCCTGCGCGATCCCTGGCCCGCGACCCTGGAGGTGGCCCGTGACTGACCACCGCAACGTTCTGCACCGCCTCTGCGCACGCCTCTGGTACAGCCGCGTCGACCTCTCTGGCGCGGCGCACCTCGCCGCCCCGGACCCGATCCTCTATGTCAGCCTCCACCGCAATGGCCTGGTGGATGGCTTCGTACTGCGGGAAGTTCTGCGGACGCCCACGTTCATGGTGTCCACGCAGTGGATGAAGCATCCCCTGCTGCGTTTCTTCTTCGATGGCATCGGCGTCACGCGGGAGAAGGACGGCGGCGCGGCGGAGTCGAGCCTCGCGTCCCTCGCGGTCTGCGCCGACCACCTGGCCTCCGGGCGCAACCTCGTGATCTTCCCCGAAGGCACCAGCAGCCTGGGTCCGAGCCATTTGCCCATCAAGACCGGCACCGCCCGCATTCTGGACGACGTCCTGGCGCGGGGCGTGGCCCTCACGGTGCTACCTGTGGCCTTGCAATATGAGCGGGCCTGGGCCTTCCGAAGCCGCGTGGAGGTGGTCCTGGGTGCCCCGGTGGATCTCACCGTGGATCCCGCCCTCACGCCCAAGGCGAGCATGCGCGCACGCCACGACCGGCTGGTGCAGGCCCTGGAAGCCGTGGGCCTGAACGTGCCGGATGCACCCACCCAGGCGCGGGTGGAGGCCCTGGCCTATGCCGCCACCCTGGGCACGAGAATCCGTTACGCCGCGGCCCTAAAGGCCTGTGAGACGGACGTCCCCATGGCGCTTGCCGAGGCCTGGGAAGCCCTGCAGCAGGAACTCCCGCGCCACGCCCTGCGACACCAAGGCGTCCCGCTCGTCCCCACCGGCCCTGTCGCGCTCTATATCCTTGGCTTCCTGCTGCTGGCGCCGTTGCCCCTCGCCGCCACCGTCCTCAACCTGCCGGTGGTGTTGGCGTCTGCCTGGGCCGGACGCACCCTGCCCGACGACCGCAATGTCATCGCCCTTTGGCGCCTGCTGGTGGGTGTGCCTCTGCTTGGCCTCTGGAGCCTCGCCGTGATCGTCACCGCCTTGACCACGGGGCACCCCGCGTGGCTCGGCCTCTGGGTCGCTCTCAGCCTTGGAGGGCTCCTCGCCACCTACCGCGCGAAGAAACTGGGCGTGGCGGTGTGGAATGCCCTCACCTGCCCCGGCCTTCGTCCGCGGCTGCGGGCCTTGCACGCACAGCTGGTCGCCCACCTCGCGGGACAGGCATGAGCCGCCGGATCCTGCCCCACGAGGTGGTCTTCGGGCTCTTCCTGCTGGTCACCTGGGCACGTTTCGTCGCCGTAGTCGGCCCTTTCAGCCCCGAGGCACTGCTCTACCTGGGTTTCCTGGCGCTCGACCTCTCGCTCATCGCCGCCTGCGAACGCGAACCCAGCCGGGGGCGATGGCTCCTGCGCCTGGCCTTCCACCCCGTGGCCATGAACGTGTTCTTCATGCACATGAAGGGCGCCATCCCCAAGCTGTCTCCGCTGCGATTGGACGCGAGCCTACAGCACCTCGACCGCCTGCTGGTCGGCACCAACCTCAGCCTGCGCCTGGAATCCCACATCCATCCGGTGCTCACAGAGGCGCTCTCGTTCTGCTACCTGCTCTTCTTCCCATACCTGGTGTTGAGTTTCGTGTGGATCTACCGCCGCGACCTGCGCACCCTGCGCGCGTTCCACGTGGGTCTCTTCACCATCTATGGCCTGGGCTTCCTCGGCTATTCCTTTGTGCCCGCCTGGGGCCCCTGGATCGCGATGGCCAGCTCCTTCCACACGCCGCTCACGGGATGGGCCTTCACCCACTGGAATGATGCGGTGGTGCGGGCGGGCTCGAACGGCGTGGATGTCTTTCCCAGCCTCCACTGCGCCGTGTCCGCCTTCCTGCTGGGCTTCGACGCACGCCATTCCCGTTGGCGTTTCTGGCTCTATCTCGTGCCCTGCGTGGGCTTGTGGGGTTCCACCCTCTACCTCCGCTACCACTACGCCGTGGACCTCCTGGCAGGTTTCGCGCTGGCCGCGATGGCCCTCGCCTGGTCCCGCCACTTTGAGAAGAAGGACGACCGATGCCCCTGACCCTGCGATTCGAGGACAAGGCCTGCGCCGCGCTGGAGCAGACCGGCGGCAAGGGCGCGAGCCTGGCGCGCATGACCCAGGAAGGCTTCGCGGTGCCGCCGGGCTTCGTCGTGGTGGCGGACACCTACCGTGCGTTCATGCGTGGGTTCGAGGGACTGGAGGGCGCGCTCGCCGGTTTCGCCTATGACGATCCCGCCCGGCTCCGGGACCAGGCGGAGGCGCTCAGGACGCAGCTCGCCGCACGCCCCCTGCCCGAGGCGCTACAGGAGGAATTACGTGCGCAGCTGGCGGCCTTCCCGGGTTCCCAGGCCTTCTCGGTGCGTTCTTCTTCCACCCTGGAAGACCTCGCCGGAGCGGCCTTTGCGGGCCAGCACGACACGTTCCTCAATGTCACGGGAGAGGTGGAGATCCTGCGGCGCATCCGCGACTGCTTCCTCTCGCTGTGGATGGACCGTGCCATCGCCTACCGCCACGAGCGCGGTTTCGATCACCACCGCGCCGCCATGGCCGTTGTCGTGCAGCGCATGGTGCGATGCGACGTGGCGGGGGTGGGTTTCAGCGTGAACCCCATCCAGGGTCACCTGGGCGAGATGATCCTCAACGCCAACTATGGGCTCGGAGAGAGCGTCGTGAGCGGCGAGGGCGAGGTGGACCAGTGGATCGTGGACAAGGCGACCCTGGCGGTGAAGGAGGCGGTCATCGCCCGCAAGCACGCCAAGATCGTGTGCGCCGAACAGGGGACCGAGGAGGTGCTGCTGAGTGACACCGATGCCGAAGCACCCTGCCTCTCCGAACCGCAGCTGCGGGCGCTCTCGGAGCTGCTGGTGGCGGTGGAACGGTCGTGCCGCTTCCCCCAGGACATCGAGTGGGGCATCGAAGCCGGGGCACTCTTCCTGCTGCAGGCGCGGCCCATCACGTCCATCCCGCCGAAATGGACCCGGGACGAATCCGCGGAACGCTTCCCCACGGTCATCACGCCCCTCACCTGGGACTTCGTGCAGTCAGGCTTCCACCGCAGCCTGGAGCACAGCCTGAAGCTGATGGATATGCCGCCCTTCGAGGGGCTCTGGTTCGGCATGCACGGGCACTACATCTACGGCAATCAGAACGCGGTGCACCTCTACCTGGGCCGCAGCCCGCTGGAGGTGAAGGGCCTCGACGACCTGCGCGCCCGCATCCCCACCCTGCGCCGCGACTTCCCCTGGGTGCTGGAGCTGCCAGCGCAGTGGAGCCGCGACCTGGACCACTACCTGCTCTCCATCGGCCGCCTCATGGCGGAGCCGTTGGGTTCCAAAAACCTCGCCGAGGTGTGGGACTTCGTGCTGGAGGTGCAGGAGCTGGGCGCCCAGTACTTCCTCCCCAACATCGCCATTTCCATCACCCACGGCAGCCTCTACCGCTTCCTCTTCGGCTTCCTCGCCATGGCCGTGGGACGCGCGCAGGCGCCGATCCTCTTCGATGCCCTGCTGGCGAGCTGCGACACCAAGACCTCCGTCATCAACCGAGAGCTGTGGCAGATGGCCCGCCAGATCGAGGCGGAGCCGGTTCTGGCCAAACTGATACAGGAGACCCCTTCCCGACAGCTGGTGTCGAACCGCCTGCTGGAAGCCCACCCTGGCTTCCAGGCTCGGTTCGAAACCTTCCTGCGGGACCACGGCCACCGGGAGGTGGAGTTCGACGCCTACCACGCCACCTGGGTCGAAGCCCCCTGGGTGGTGTTGGACAACCTGAGGCTGCTGCTGGCAGGGCCGCTGGATGAGGATCCCGCAGAGCGCGAGGCCGCCCTCAAGCGCAGCATGTTCCACACGGAGGCGGAGCTCATGGACAAGGTCCCCGCCGACCTCCATTTCTTCCTCAGCGAGATCCTCCGCCTCGCGCGCCTCTATACGAGTCTGGACGACCTGGAGCACTACCAGACCACCCGACTCACCCTGCCCCTGCGCCGCGGCCTGCGGGAGCTGGGAGCGCGGCTCGTGGTCCAGGGCGTTCTCAAGGAGCCCATGGATGTCTTCTTCGCCCACCGGGATGCGCTGGAGCAGGCCGTGCGCCACGAGGATGCCGACACCTGGGCCGCCCTCTCGGAGGCGGTGTACGCCGAAAAGGCAGCCTACCTCCAGCACCGTGACGAAAAACCCGCTTGGATCCTGGGGGAGGCCCCTGCTCCGCTGAGCACCGGCGATCACTTCAAGGGTCTGCCCGGCAGCCCCGGCACGGCGGAAGGAGAGGTGCACCTCGTGCGCTCCTCTGAGGACTTCGCCACCTTCCCCAAGGGCGCCGTGCTCGTCGCCCGCACCACCAATCCAACGTGGACGCCACTCTTCTACCGCGCCTCCGCCGTCGTCACCGAGAGCGGCGGTCCGCTCTCCCACGGCGCCGTCACGGCCCGGGAGATGAAGATCCCCGCCGTCATGTCCGTCCGTGACTGTCTGAGCCTGCTGGAGAACGGCCAGCGAGTGCGCGTGAGAGGCGCCGAAGGTGTGGTGGAGCGGATCGGCTGATGGACCCGAAAGGCCTGCTGGGCTCTGGGATCCCCTGCTCCAATCGCGATTGCTGATCGGCAGACATGATCAAGGCACGGGGCGGTCGCATGGACCGCCCCGTGCCTTGATCGAGCGCGCCTGAGCCTACGAGCAGCCGGTGGTCGCCCCGCAGGTCTGGCACTTCAGGCAGGCGCCGTTGCGCACCAGGGTGAGGTGGCCACACTCGGGGCAGGGATCGCCCGTGTAGCCCTTCTCTCGGGCGCTCTGCTGGGCGCTGCGGGCCGTGGCGGCACCACTGGAAACGAGGACCGGCTGCGGCACCAGGGCCACCTCGGCCGGCATGGCATCGAAGGGAAGCGGCGTGCCCGCCGGGGGGAAGTTGGCGGCACGGCTCTCGGGCTTCAAGTGTTCGGGGCTCATTTTCACGAGGTCCTCGGGATCCACCTGAGCGAGGTCATGACGACCGAGGTAGGAAATAGCGAGGTCCCGGAAGATGAAATCGATGAGGCTGGTGGCGAACTTCACGGTGTCGGAGCCGCGCACCATGCCGTTGGGCTCGAACTTCGTGAAGAGGAACGCGTCGCAATACTCCTCGAGCGGCACGCCGTACTGCAGGCCCATGGAGACGGCCACGGCGAAGCTATTGAGGAGGCTGCGGAAGGCGGCGCCTTCCTTGTAGACGTCGAGGAATATCTCGCCGAGGGCGCCGTCCTCGTATTCCCCGGTTCGCAGGTAGAGCTTGGTACCGGCGATGGAGGCCGCCTGGGTGTAACCACCGCGGCGATGGGGCAACTTGCGGCGGTAGGTGCGCACCACCTGCTGCACCAGCGCCTGGGCCACCACAGGAGCCTTCACAGCGGGCGTGGCCTCATCATCCGTGAGGGTGTCGATGCCTTCCAGGAGATCCAGGTTCGTGGCCAGGGCCTGGCTCATCTTGGAGCCATCGCGATAGAGGGCGACGGCCTTGATCATCAGGCGCCAAGCCTCGTCGTAGACCGCGGCGATCTCCTCCACCGTGCTCTCGCCGGGCATGTTGATGGTCTTGCTGATGGCGCCGGAGAGGAACGGCTGGGCGGCGCCCATCATGCGCAGGTGGCCGTTGGGGGCGATGAAGCGGCGGCCGGTCTTTCCGCAGCGGTTGGCGCAATCAAAGATCGGCAGGTGCTCGTCCCGCAGGAAGGGCGCGCCTTCAACGGTCATGGTGCCCGTGAGGGCCAGCACGAACTGCTCCACAGCAGCCTCGCTGAAGGCGCCCTTCAGGCGGTCCATGGGTAAGACGTAGGTGGGATCGAAGGCTCCGGCCACCTTCTGCTCGAGCTCGGTGAGCTCTTCCACAGTCCAGCCCTTCGCCAGCAGATCATTGCGGGTGATGCCGGGGGTCTCGTCTGTGATCTCCTGCCAGCCCACCACGTGGCGCTCGATGGCGCGGATCTGGTCAGGGGTGTAGCCCTGGCGGGCCAGCGCCTCGGGAATGCCGCGGTTCACGAGCTTGAAGTAGCCACCGCCCGCGAGCTTCTTGAACTTCACGAGGGCGAAATCGGGTTCGACGCCGGTGGTGTCGCAATCCATCAGGAGGCCGATGGTGCCCGTGGGCGCCAGGACGGACACCTGGGCGTTGCGGTAGCCGTGTTTCTCACCCAGTTCCAGGGCGCGGTCCCAGGCATGCCGTGCGGCATCCACCATGGACTTGGGCACGCTGCGGCCATGTAGGCCCTGGGGCTTGATGGAGAGGGCCTCGTATTCGCCATCCGGAGCGTTGTAGGCGGCGCGGCGGTGGTTGCTGATGACCCGCAGCAAGTGGGAGCGAGTGGGCTCGTAGCCTTTGACGGGGCCCAGTTCGCCGGCCATTATGGCGCTGGCGGCTTAGGCACAGCCGGTTAAGATGCAGCAGAGGGCCGACAACCAGTGGGTAGCCGGTCCGTC
>CAYQAS010000105.1:0-14998 GCA_964415525.1 uncultured Solibacteraceae bacterium | reverse complement strand
GGGGCTTGCCGGTGCGGGCGTAGAGCAGGCGCAGGTAGTCGTAGATCTCCGTGACGGTCGCCACCGTGGAGCGCGGGTTGCGGCTGGTCGTCTTCTGCTCGATGGAGATGGCGGGGGAAAGGCCCTCGATGCTGTCCACATCGGGCTTCTCCATCTGGTCGAGGAATTGCCGGGCGTAGGCGGAGAGCGATTCCACGTAGCGGCGCTGCCCCTCGGCGTAGAGCGTGTCGAAGGCGAGACTGGACTTGCCGGAGCCGGAGAGCCCCGTGATCACCACCAGCGCATTGCGCGGAATGGTGACGTCCAGGTTCTTGAGGTTGTGCTCTCGTGCGCCCTTGATGCGGATGGCGTCCATGTCGACCCTTTCGTCCTTCCCAGGTGGGCGACCTTGCGGTTCCCACAAGCACAGCCCCGATGCGCGGTGTGTATCTGATGCCGGTGCTGGCGCCCCTCATCTTACGCCATTTTTTCGCCTGCCGACATTCACCCCCCCTCTCGCTCCTTCCGATAGAGAGGAGCCTTCACAGGGGAAAACATGCGAAAGCTCTCCATGGCCGCTCGGGTGCTTCTTTGGGTGGTGCTGGTGTCCGGCCTCGGCTTCCTGGTCACCATCACGACCGTGACCATCCGGGCGGGGTCCATCCAGAAGGAGCTGGCCTACGCCTACGCCGGGGAACTGGCACAGAAACACGCGGCTTATGTGAAAGAGCAGATGGATGTCGGCATGCATACCGCCGAGACCCTGGCCTACACCTTCGAGGGCACCAAGAAATTCGGCAGCCCGAGCCGCGCCGAGGCCAACGCCTCGCTGAGGGGCGTGCTGGAGGGCAATCCCCGGATCCTGAGCCTCTCCACTTGCTGGGAACCCAACGCCTTCGACGGCAAGGACAAGGACTTCGTCGGCAAGCCCATCCATGATGCCTCCGGCCGCTTCATCCCCTACTGGAACCGCGGGAACGGCACCCAATCCGTCACCGAGCCGCTCGTGGACTACGAAAAGCCGGGGGATGGCGACTGGTATCTGCTGGCCCGGAACAGCGGCTTCGAAACCATCGTGGAGCCCTATTTCTATCCCATCGCCGGTAAGCAGGTCCTCATGACCACCGTGACCGTGCCCGTGAAGCGGGACGGCAAGGTGCTCGGTGTGACCACGGTGGACCTCGCGCTCATGGACCTCCAGGAGCTGGTCGCGAAGATCAAGCCCTACGAGGACGGCTACGCCAGCATCGTCTCCTACAAGGGTGTCTATGTGGCGGATCGGGACGCCAAGAACATCACCAAGGACATCGGCGACACGCCCCAGCTGCGGGAGGCCAAGGCCGCCGTCCGGGAAGGCAAGATCCACAAGATGACCTTTCAGGATGACCAGCTGGGCCAGGAGGCCTACCGCGTCTACGTTCCCATCACCATCGGCCAGGTGAAGACTCCCTGGGCCTTCGCCATTACTGTGCCGACGGACCGGGTGTTGTCGGGGGTGCGCACCATCCGCAACATCGCCTTCATCCTCGGTTTTGCCACCGTGGGCCTCATGGTCCTCCTGCTCCGTCAGGTCATCCGCAGCCAGGTGCTCGCCCCGCTGGGCGGGGAACCCGCCTACGCCGTAGCCTCCAGCCGTGCCATCGCCGATGGCGACCTGCGCACCGCCATTCAGACCAGGGAAGGCGACACCGCCAGTCTGCTCGCGGTGATGAAGGACATGCAGGGCTCCCTCAAGAAGGCCCTCGGACAGGTGCAGGACGGCGCCCAGCGCACCGCCAGCGGCTCCACGGAGCTCTCCGCCACGGCGGAGGAGATGAACGCCACCACGGACGCCATCGCCCAGGGCGCCAACCAGCAGCACACCTCCAGCGAACGCGCCGCCGCGGCCATGCACGAACTGAGCGCCAGCATCGAGCATGTGGCCGTGAACGTGCGCCACGCCGAACAGCAGATGGAACAGGTGCTCCAGGCCACCCATAAGGGAGAAAAGGCCGAGGAAGCTACCCAGGCCGCCATGCACGACATCGAGGAGGCCTCCACCCGGATCGTCCAGGCGGTGCGCGTCATCAACGAGATCGCCCGCCAGACCAACCTGTTGTCCCTCAACGCCGCCATCGAGGCCGCCAAGGCGGGGGATGCCGGTGCGGGATTCGCCGTGGTCGCCGAAGAGGTCCGCAAACTCGCCGAACGCAGCGGACAGAGCGCCAAGGAGATCGCCCAGCTGGTGGACATCACGGAGGAGGCCATCCGCAACGGCGGGCGCACAGCGCTGGAGAGCGTCCAGGCCCTGCGCGCCATCGCCACGTCCCTGGGAGAAGTCGCCGCCATGTTCAAGGAGATCGGTGCCGCATCGGAGGAGCAGGCCCGGGCCGGGGTGGAAGTCACCCAGCAGGTCACGGAGGTCGCCAGCGAGAGCGCCCGGATCGCCAATGCCACCTCGGAATTGGCCACGACGGTGCACGAGGTCACCCGCACCGCCAGCGAGCTCGCCCACGTCTCCGAGAGCCTCCAGACCACCGTCCGCCGCTTCAAGCTGTGAGGATTCCCATGCGCCTGACCGCTCTTCTTCTCGCCCTCACGCTTCCCGCCGCCGCCCAGACGCCCCCGGCCGCGACATCTCCGATCAAGATCCGCGCCTCCATCTGGGCCCTCGGCGCCACCTCCAACCGCGATCTGCCGGAGGGCGATCTCTTCCTGCGCCCCATGGACACGCGGAACGGCGCCTTCGCGCTGGATGGCTGGCAGCTCGGCACGGACATCGACCTGGGTAAGGGCTGGAGCTTCAAGGGCACGGTGATGGGCGGGCGGAATGGCCGCCTCGTGCAGGAGTTCGCCTATGAGGACGGCCACCTGGGCGTCCCCGAGGCGATGCTCATCTGGAGCCAGGGCGCCGACACCGTGCGCATCGGGCGCATGTGGACCTTCATGGGGATGGAGTCCTGTGACCTCACCGCCGCCATCCCCGCCAGCCACGGCCTGATGGCCACCTATCCCCTGCCCTTCGGCCAGGTGGGCGTGCACTGGCGCCATGTCTTCAATCCCAGCTGGTCCACGGACCTCTGGGTGACCAACGGCGAGGACCGCAACACGGACAACAACCGGGGCAAGACGGTCGGCGCCAACGTCAGCTACAACCACGGCGGCGCCGCGGACAAGTTCCTGAACCTCAGCCTCTTCACCGGCCCCGAGCAGGACGCCTGGGGGGCCAACGCCGTCACCGGGGCTGAAGGACGCCTGCGCCAGCGCCTCAGCCACGGCGGGCAGTGGACCTGGGGCAAGGTGAGCCTGGGTTGGGAATGCGAGTGGCTGAAGGAGACCCTGCCGTCCGCCTGGGTCGTCGGCTCCAGCGGCAGCACCGTCGACGGCACCCACACCGGCCTCGGCACGTGGCTGAAGTTCCAGGCGACCCCGGAGTGGAGCGCCTACCTGCGGGCGGAGCAGCTCAAGGACGACCTGGGCTTCCGCCTCAACTGGGACAAGGGCGTGAACGCCGCCCACGGTCTGCGCACCGGCGCCGACCTCACCGCCACCGCCCTGAGCCTCGGCGGCGAACGCAAACTCGGCCCCGCCTTCCTGCGCCTGGAACTGCGGCAGGATCGCCTGAACAAGGACGTTCTCGACCGCGACCAGAAGCCCTTCCGGGACGCCACCAGCGTGACCTTCGCGGTGGGGGCGAGCTTCGGGTCGTAGCCCAGCCCCCTCCCGCGTGTCCTCGGCGTGCGAGTCCCTGGTACGGTGAAGGGGCACCGCTGCTTCGGATTCGCCCATGCCTTCGACGCTTTTTGACCTTCTGCCCGGCGACACCAGCGCCAGCGCGCTGCTGGACCGCTTCCTGGCGTACGCCGAGGGTCTCGGCATCCCGCTCTCCTCGGCGCCGGGGTAGGCGGCCCCGGGGCTCTACAACGGCAAGCACGCCATCCTCATCGCCCCCGCGGCCTCGGGAAAGGAGCTGGTCGCCATCGCCATCAACTTCCGGTCCCTGGCGCTGGGCCGTCGGAGCGTCTACACCTGCCCCATCAAGGCGCTAGCGAACGAGAAGTGGCTGGCGCTCTGCAAGGAGTTCGGTCCGCAGAACGTCGGCCTCTCCACCGGCGACGCTTCCGTGAACCGCGACGCGAAGATCCTCTGCTGCACCGCAGAGATCCTCAGCAACATCGCGCTGTCCGAAGGTGAGGACTCCGACATCACCGATGTCGTCATGGACGAGTTCCACTACTACGCCGACCGCGAGCGTGGCGTGGCGTGGCAGGTGCCGCTGCTGGCCATGCCCCAGACGCGGTTCCTGCTCATGAGCGCGACCCTCGGCGACACGAGCTTCTTCGAGACGGACCTCAAGACCCGCACCGGCATCGAGGCGGTCACGGTGAAGCACACGGACCGGCCCGTGCCGCTGGCCTTCAGCTATGCGGAGACGCCACTGTCCATGACCGTGGAGCGCCTCGTCGCCGACCAGAAGGCCCCGGTCTACGTCGTCCACTTCACCCAGGCGGAGGCCGCCACCAGCGCCCAGGACTTCATGAGCCTCAACGTCACCTCCAAGGAGGAGAAAGGGCTGATCGCCAAGGAACTCGAAGGCTTCAAGTTCAACAGCCCCTATGGCCCCGACCTCAAGCGCTGGCTGCGCCAGGGCATCGGCCTGCACCACGCGGGGCTCCTGCCGAAGTACCGCATCCTCGTGGAGCGCCTGGCCCAGAAGGGCCTGCTCAAGGTCATCTGCGGCACGGACACGCTCGGCGTCGGCATCAACGTGCCCCTGCGCACGGTGCTGTTCACGCGCCTCTACAAATACAGCGGCGAGAAGAGCGCCATCCTCACCGCCCGGGACTTCCACCAGATCGCCGGGCGCGCCGGCCGCAAGGGCTTCGACGATGTGGGCTGGGTGGTGGCCCAGGCGCCGGAGCACGCCATCGAGAACGCCAAGCTTGCCGCCAAGGCCAGCGTGGGGGGGCGCAAGTTCGTGAAGCGCCAACCCACGGACAAGCACTTCGTGAACTACGACGAGCAGACCTTCCAGCGCCTGATCGCCGCGCAGCCGGAGCGCCTCCTGAGCCGCTTCCAGGTCTCCACCGGCATGCTGCTGAACATCCTGTCCCGCCGCACGGATGGCTGCCGCGCCCTGAAGGCCCTCATCCGCGACTGCCACGACCCCATCAAGTTCAAGGCCCAGCATCGCCGTCGCGCCGCCCAGCTCATGCGGGCGCTGCTCACCCGCCAGATCGTCACGCCCCTGCCGGAGCCGCTGCCCACGGGCGCCAGGCTGCGGGTGAACGTGGACCTGCAAGAGGACTTCAGCCTCAACCACGCCCTGAGCCTCTGGCTGCTGGACACCATTCCGCTGCTCGACGCCGAGAGCGAGGACTACCCCTACGACCTGCTGACGCTCGTGGAATCCATCCTCGAGAACCCGGACCTCATCCTCCACAAGCAGCTCCAGAAGCTCAAAGGCAAGGTGGTGGCCGAGCTGAAAGCGCAGGGGATGGAATACGACCAGCGCATGGAGGAGCTGGAGAAGCTGGAATACCCCAAGCCGCTCCGGGACTTCGTCTACGGCACCTTCAACGACTTTGCCGCCGCCCATCCGTGGGTGGGCCAGGACAACATCCGCCCCAAGTCCATCGCCCGGGAGATGGCGGAGACCTTCGTCTCCTTCAGCGAATACGTGCGGGACTACGACCTGCAGCGCAGCGAGGGCCTGCTCCTGCGCCATCTCAACAGCGCCTACAAGGTGCTGGCCCAGACCGTGCCCGATGCCGCAAAAACAGATGAAGTGCGCGAGCTGGAAGCCTACCTGGGGGCCATGGTGCGCCAGGTGGACTCCAGCCTGCTGGAGGCCTGGGAGAAGATGCAGAACCCGACCTTCGAGGCCGAGGACGCGGCGGAAGTGCGCGCGGAACCCAAGGACCTCACCCGGGACGTCAAGACCTTCACCGCCAGCATCCGCGCGCGGCTCTTCGCCTTCCTGGGCGCCTGGGCCCGGGGCGAGCAGGAGGCGGCGCTCGAAGTGCTGCAGGACATGGGCGGCACCGAGGAGCCCTTCGACGCCCAGGAGGTCAACTGGACTCCGGAGCGCCTGCAGACCCTGCGGGACGCCTACCGCGCCGATCACGACGGTCCGCGCCTGGACCCCGAAGGCCGCAACCTGCGCCACACCTATGTGGAGAAGGACGGTGAGCGCTGGCTGGTCACCCAGATGCTGGCAGACCAGGACAGCCACAACGACTGGGCCCTGAGCGTCCAGATCGATCTGGCCGCCAGCCGCGAGTTCGACGCGCCCGTGATCGACCTGTTGGCGTTCGGAGCCTACGCCCGGTAGCCACGCCTGGCTTTCATCCGTGGTTTCGAACTCGCAAGCCCAGCCCCGTGCCCACGGGCCCTGGGCGCAATCGCAGTGTCCCCGACGCACATCCTCACCAACATGATTTCATTTATCTGTGTTTATCTGAGTACATCCGTGGTCCCCACCTGCGCCTGAGGATGTTTCAGACATGACTTCCGCCTTCGACACCTGCCGCACCGTGATGCTCCAGGAGGGGCTCTCCGCCTCCGTGATCGCCACCTTCGAGGCGCATTACGAGAAAGTGCGGACCGGCGAGCGGGGCATCCTGGCGGAACAGGACCTGACTCCCGCCAGCGAGCAGGAGGTCGCCCCCTGGCACGCCACCGATGGGTTCACGAACCAAGGCCTCGCCGCCCTGCCTGCCACCGTGGTCATCAAGCTCAACGGCGGCCTCGGCACCTCCATGGGACTCACCGGCCCCAAGAGTGCGCTCGTGGTGCGGGACAACCTGACCTTCTTCGACATCACAGCGCGTCAGGTCTGTGAACTGAACGCCCGGTTTGGGGCACGCGTTCCGTTCATCACCATGGACAGCTTCTCCACCCAGACGGATACCGAGGCGATGCGCCGTCGGCATCCCGCCCTGCCGGATCACGTGCCGAACGCCTTCCTCCAGAACAAATATCCCAAGCTCCTGGCGGACACCCTCGAGCCCGCCTCCTGGCCCGCGAATCCCGCCCAGGCCTGGAATCCCCCGGGCCATGGGGATTTCTACGCAGCGCTCGTAGGGTCGGGCCTGCTGGCGAGCCTGCGGACAGCGGGCATCCGCTACGCCTTCGTCTCCAACATCGACAACCTCGGCGCCACCCTCTCGCCGGAGGTGCTGGGCTGGTTCGCATCCCAGGGGGCGCCGTTCCTGATGGAGGTCAGCCGCCGCACGCCCATGGATCGCAAGGGCGGACATCTGGCGGTGCGCCGCAGCGACGGCCGACTGGTCCTGCGGGAACGCGCCCAGACCGCGCCCGAGGATCTCGAGCTCTTCGAGTCCATCGACCGGCATCGCTTCTTCAATACCAATTCCATCTGGCTGGACCTGGAGGCCCTGGACACCCTGCTCCGGTCGAACGGAGGCGTCCTGCCCCTGGACCTGATTCTCAATCGGAAGCGGCTCGTCCCCAAGGACGACGCCACCCCGGAGGTCCTCCAGCTGGAGACGGCCATCGGGGCGGCAATCGCCCATTTTGAAGGCGCCCGTGCACTCTGCGTGCCCCGCAGCCGGTTCCTGCCGGTCAAGAACTGCGACGACCTGCTGGTGGTCATGAGCGACCGCTATGGGCTGAACGAGGCCTTCGAGCTGGTGCAGGCTCCGGGATGCACCCCGGAGCTGACGGTTCACCTGGCGGAGGCCTATTTTGGCACCCTCGACCGCCTGCAGGCCCGGCTGGACGGCGTGCCGTCCCTGAAGGCCTGCACCGCACTTCGGGTGGAGGGCGATATCCGGCTGGACCGCCGTATGCGCTTCCAGGGGGATGTGGTCCTGTAGCCTCAGACCTTTCGGCTGCGGAGCATCCGGAAAATCAGCAGGTCCATGGCGGGCTGGAACACCGCCATCACCAGGGCGCCGTAGCCGAACGAGAGGCCGATCTTCAGGACCGTGCCGTGGTGCAGGTAGAGGCCACGCAGGAGCCATGCGGCCAGAACCGCCAGGGAGAGGCTGCCGACGAAAGTGACAAGGAAGACGCGGCTGTAGACCCGCCGCGACACACCCACCAGGCGCTCGCAAGTGGCATCATCCCGAACCTGCCCCGCGTGAAGATAGTCCATGTAGGCACCCGTCAGGCGCTGGTAGACGCTGGGGGAGGGGGCCTGAACAACGGCCTGGAAGCGGTTCAGCTCAAGGGTCTGCTGGAACTGGATGGCCGTCCCACTCATGTCGTGGCGCACCACCCGGCCCTCGAGCTTGCGGGATCCGGGCAGCTCCACCTCCAGCAGACTGCCGAGCGAAGCCGCGGCGATGGGCGCCAGCAACAGACCACCGAGGCTCAGGTTGATCGCCAACGAAGGGGACACCAACCGGCCATTCATCCAGATTCGGGTTCGCTTGAAACAGGGAATCCGTTCGAAAGCACGCTGATCGCGATGGCTCATGAAGGCGCTCCCAGAACGATTATGGCGGAAGCCATGCTATCACCCGGCACCCCGTGAACCGATTTGTTCATGCCCGTTGTCATTCAAATGGATGAATTCGCCTCCGCTAGCGCGGGCCGAGGGTACGACCCAGAAGCGGCGCCTTGAAACACATCGCCGCCGCAGCAGCCAGAGGCGCAACGGCGGCGGTGTTCGACAGGACCGAATTCGCGGGACTAGCTCAGTTCCTCCAGCAGCCAGGGGCCGCGGTGGGCCTGCTCGGGCCGCAGGTCCACGGCCTGCAGGAAGCGGGCCGCGGGCACCTCGGCGCCGGTCTTGGTGTAGACCGTGAACAGCAGGTCGCCGACGCGCACGGCATCACCCACGTTGCGGTGGACACGGATGCCCACGGCCATGTCGAGCACGTCGTCCTTGCTGCGCCGTCCCGCACCCTGCTCCATGGCGAGGATGCCGAGGGCTCGGCTATCCATGGCGTGGATCCAGCCTTCCTTGAGCGCGCGGATCTCCACGGCCTGACCCGGCTGGGCGAAGTGGCTGAAGTCGTCCAGGCAGGCCGGGTCGCCGCCATTGGCCACGGTCCAGGTGCGGAACTTCTCCATGGCGGAGCCGTCCGCGATGCTCGCGGCCACCTTGGCCTCAGCCTCCGCCAGATCCTTGGCCGCGCCGCCCAGCACGAGCATCTCCGCGGCCAGGCGGAAGCTCTCCTGGGCGAGGTCGGAGTCGCCGTGCATCCCCTTGAGGATCTCCACGCTCTCCATCACCTCCAGGGCGTTGCCGATGGCCCAGCCGAGGGGCTCTTCCATGCGGGTGATGCAGGCCTTGATGCGCATGCCGTGGGCCTTGCCCACATCCACCATGCTCCGGGCCAGGGCGCGGGCGTCCTCCCGGGTCTTCATGAAGGCGCCCTCGCCGCACTTCACGTCCAGCACCAGGGCATCGCTGCCGCCCGCGAGCTTCTTGGACATGATGCTGGCGGTGATGAGCGGGATGGATTCCACCGTGGCCGTCACATCCCGCAGGGCGTAGAGCTTGCGATCGGCGGGGCAGATGTCGCCGGTCTGGGCGCTGTTGGCGAAGCCCGTCTCGCGCAGGCTCTTCTTGAAGCCGGCGATGTCCAGCTCCGTGCGCAGACCGGGAACGGCGCCGTACTTGTCCACGGTACCGCCGGTGTGCCCCAGGCCGCGGCCCGAGAACATGGCGCAGGGCACGCCGCAGGCCGCCACGATGGGGCCCAGGATGAGGGTGGCCTTGTCGCCCACGCCGCCGGTGCTGTGCTTGTCCACCTTGATGCCCGGGACATCGGAGAGGTCCACGCGGTCGCCGGAGTCCCGCATGTTCAGGGTCAGCGCGAGGGTCTCCTCGGTGTTCATCCCGCGCCAGCAGATGGCCATCAGCAGGGCCGAACTCTGCTCGTCGGGGATCGTGCCCTTCGCGGCACCTTCCACCCAGAAGGCGATCTGCTCGGGGGTGAGCGCGCCGCCCAACTTCTTGGTATAGATCAGGTCGTACATGCGCATGGTTGGCTTCTCCAACGGATGTGGGGGAGAAGGATAGCAGCGTTACCCACACGAAGAAGCCGGTCCGAGGACCGGCTTCTTCTTTGAGTGGCACCGATACTCAGATTCCGGCGATCACGCGCTCCATGGAGGCCGTGTCCGCCTGCTCCTTGAAGATCCGCTTGTACTCCGCCAGATCCTTCCAGGCCTGTTCGCGGTTGCCCACGACCCGGTCCGCCTCCAGGAGCGTCACCCAGAAGAGGTGGCCCCAGGACTCGGACATGTCGGCCTTCTTACGCAACGGCGTCAGGGTGGCGAGGGCTTCCTGCCCCTGGGCGAGGGCCACCTGGCGCTGAGCCAAGCGCAGACGGTCCCAGGGATCCGAAGGCGCCGCCTGAATGCCGCCCTTGCCTTCCAGCTGCAGCTTCCAGGACGCCACCATGGCCTCGATTTCCCCACGCCGGGCCGAAGGCGCACCCTTCACCAGCGCTTCCAGACGCGGCAGCTGCTCCCGCATCCGCTTTTCAATATCGGCAGGCGTGGGTACGGCAGAGCCATCCCCCTGAATGGCCAGCTGGAGTTCCGCCATGGCCGTCTCGTGCTTGTCGATGCGGCCCTGGCGCCAGCTACGGATGCCCACGAAGAGCAGGATGACGAGCACCACCGCACCGGCACCGATGGCGACCGGCTTGAGCAGTCCATCCCCCGTCTCCGGCACCGCAGCCTTGGCCTTGAAGGCCTCGAGGCTCTGCGCCGGCTTTTGAATCTGAATGACCTTGTCCTTGAAATTGCGTGCCATAGCCGAAAACTCCCGGATTCTCTAGAATGCCCGACCCCCGACCACTTCGCACTTGAAAAGCCTGGAGCGCGCAGCCCACCGCTTCCGGCGGTCGCCAAGGCCGCAGCGCTCGGAGGTGCCCGGTCTGCCAAACCAGGCCCGACCCACGGAGCTCCCACCCCGGCCACTCATCGCCCTTCCCCTGCGAATCGACGTTCCTCGGCCAAGGGCATCACCCGACCCGCGCAAGCCCCATGAACGGACATTAAAATTCATCAACCCCGGCAAACGGCGCCCACTCAAAACTTGAACTTTGTACAAGTTTTTTGAGAGGGGGGGGTTGAGCCCCCCCCCGAACCCTCCGAAAGGGGACTTGTGAGCGTGAGTCATCCAATGGCCTGAAACCGAAGGCTTTGGATACGGCTTTGGCTCCGCGTCGCCCCCGCAACCCGGAGGATGCCATGGCTTCCATCGCTCTAGACAGCGTCTGTCTCGGCCGCGCCCTGTGCGCCCTGGCCTGCTTCTTCTCCCTCACCGCGAGCGCCATGCCTCCGGCGAGCCCCGAAGAGATGGCCGCCTACCGCCGCGACGGCAGCCTCCGCGAGCGCGTGACCTTCGCCCAGACCCTTCGCAACCACCGCACCGCCGACCGGCTCGTGCAGCGCGCCCAGCGCAGCCTGGTGGAAAGGAATGCCGCCCCCGGGATCGAGCGCGCCACTCCGCCGCCCGCCTGGAAGGGCATGCCCACCAAAGGCAGCGTGAAGTTCTTCACCCTGGCCATCGACTTCAGCGATTTCCCCGCCGACGCCGCCAACAGCCCCGCCGCCCTGCAGAGCAAAATCTACGGCGATGGCGACGCAGCCGCCTACCCCTACGAGAGCGTCCGCAACTTCTACCGCCGCTCCTCCTACAACCAGCTCGAGCTCGGCGGTTCCGTGCTGGGCTGGTACCGCCCCGCCTATCCCCGGGCCTACATGGAGAACGACAGCTACACCCGCGAAAACCTGATCAAGGAAGCCATCGCCTCCTTCAAGGCCCAGGGCCACGACTTCAGCCAGTACGACAACGACGGCGACGGCACCATCGACTACTTCGCCGTGGTGTGGACCGGTCCCGACAACGGCTGGGGCAAGTTCTGGTGGAGCTACAAGACCGACTGGACCGACAACAGCTACACCGTGGACGGCAAGCGCCTCGACACCTACACGTGGCAGTGGCTGTCCCGCCCCACCACCGACCCCTTCTCCCCCCGGATCCTCATCCACGAAACCGGCCACGCCCTCGGCCTGCCCGACTACTACGACTACAACGACGGCATCGGCCCCAAGGGCGGTCTCGGCGGACTGGACATGATGGACGCCAGCTGGGGTGACCACAACGCGTTCAGCAAGTTCCTCCTCGGCTGGATCGAACCCACCGTCGTCACCCGCACCGAAGCCGGCCTCACGCTCCGCGCCTCCGGCACGCACCCCGACGCGATCCTCCTGTTCCCCGAAGCCCCCCAGGACGGCGCCTTCGGCGAATACTTCCTGCTCCAGAACCGCCACCGCACTGGCAACGACAGCGACCTCGCCGCCAACGGCCTCCTGGTCTGGCACGTCGACGCCCGCCTCAACGCCACCGGTCAGGACTTCCAGTTCGACAACAGCTATGCCGACCACAAGCTCCTGAGCCTGGTGGAAGCCGATGGCCTGGGGGAGATCGATCGCAACTTCGGCGCCAACGCCGGTGATTACTGGCAGCAGGGCATGACCCTCGAAGCCCGCACCACCGCCCGCTTCGACGGCACCTTCACATGGCTCGGCGTCCGCGACATCTCCGAAGCCGCCCCCGAGATGACCCTCAACGTCTTCTCGACCCCCGCCGACCTCACCGCCCCCGATGGCCTGCCCGCCACCCCCTTCGGCCCCGCCGCCGTCGTGAACGAGAACCGCCTCAGCTTCACCTGGAGCCTCGGCACCGTGGTGGACGAAGAGAGCCCCATCGTCGCCTGGCAGATCCAGATCGGCACCACCCCCGATGGCAGCGAGCTGTATGACGGCCTGACCTCCGGCACGACCTTCTCCCTCGCCGGCATGGCGCAGGACGGCACCCCCTACTACGCCCGGGTCCGTGCCCGCAACGGCGCCGGCCTCTGGTCCGCCTGGTCCGCCCCCAGCAGCAGCCTCACCTACCGCATCCCCGTCGTCGCCGGCGGTACCCTGGACAACCCCACCCTCGCCTTCCGCACCTTTGGCGATGGCTTCTGGACCGAGAGCACCGAGACCCCCGCCGCCGGCACCACCTGCGCCGCCTCCCCCGCCCTGACCCGCGGCCAGGTCTCCCACCTGGAAACCACCGTCATCGGCGCCGGCACCCTGTCCTTCTGGGTCCGCACCTCCTGCGACGCCTGGGACGCCCTGGAACTCACCATCGACGGTCTGCCCATCAATACCTATAGCGGCGAGAACAGCTGGACCCGCCAGACCGTGACCCTCGGCGAAGGCCCCCACACCCTGCGCTGGTCCTTCCGCAAGAACACCACCTTCAGCTTCGGCGCCGACCGCACCTGGATCGATGGGGTCACCTACACCACGACCGGCTCCAACCTCCTCGGCGACACCGGCAACGACCGCCGCCGCAATCCCCGCGGCTGATACCAACCCACCCTCAGGAGGCCTATGGACGACACCCCCAGACCCTCACGCACACACCCAGGGCCCGCCTTCCACGCGGGCCTTGGCGCGTCTGGGGGCGACCTCGCCCGGTTCACCTCACACATTCATGACAATCCGCACAGCCGACACATGGATGCGTGATATAGCGCTGTAACGATTTAATCACCTGCAGGATACAAAACCGCAGACCGCACGATAATGATCCCTTGTTTTCTGAAGCCAGCCAGATGGGACACCCCACGACCCCTCTCCACCTGTGCACTTTCTTCCCACCAACTGAACGATCTGGACTTGGCTTGCATATTTCAGCGGAAGAGTCACCCCAGGATGACTCCATTCCGTCACAACACGTTCACTCTCCTGAAGTGGTTTACAAACATCGCATGATTTGGCAAGCTGATGACAGGTTGCAAACATCCCAGTGATTCAAATGATTGCTGAGCAGTTGCCCGCATGTCCCCGGCGAGGAGCCCTGTGAACATGTCCCACCCATCTACCCTGCTTGACGAAGACGCCCCGTGGTTGCCGCGGGCCTCCTTCCATGTCCAGGGCCTCGCCAAGCGCACCCTCGACCTGACCCTGGTACTGGCCAGCCTGCCCTTCACCCTGCCGATCCTGACCCTGGTGGCCCTGGCGGTAAAGCTGGACTCCCCCGGTCCCCTGCTCTTCAGCCAGAACCAGATGGGCCGCTCCGGGCGCACCATCCGGCCCCTGAAGTTCCGCTCCATGCAGGTGGGCGCCGAGGCCATCCTCCAGAAAATCCTGGCAGAGGACGGCCCCCTGGCCCGGGAATACCGTGCCTTCCACAAGATGAAGCAGGATCCCCGGGTCACCCGGGTGGGCCGCATCCTGCGCAAGACCAGCCTGGACGAGCTGCCCCAGCTCTGGAACGTCCTCATCGGCGAGATGAGCCTGGTGGGCCCCCGCCCCTACATCCCCCGGGAGCGCCACGCCATGCTCGGCCGCGAGGAACTCATCCTCACCCTCAAGCCCGGCATCACCGGTTTCTGGCAGGTCTACGGCCGCAACGCCACCACCTTCCGCAAGCGCGTGCAGATGGACGCCTACTACGTGAAGCGCTGGAGCCTGGGGATGGATGTCGTCCTGCTCCTGCGCACGTTCTGGGTGGTGGTCGCCTCCAAGGACGCCCACTAGGCCAAATATTTCATACCCCGTCGCCCGGAGTCGCTTCCGGGCGTTTCCTTTCCCCACCGGAGTCCCCTTGACCCGCACCGCGCTCATCACCGGCATCACCGGCCAGGACGGCAGTTACCTCAGCGAGCTGCTGCTCGCCAAGGGCTACCAGGTCCACGGCATCGTCCGGCGCGCCAGCACCTTCAACACCGACCGCATCGACCACCTGTACCAGGACCCCCACGACGGCCCTGCCCTGAACCTGCACTACGGCGACCTGAGCGACGGCAACGGCCTGCGCCGGATTCTGGATACCACCCAGCCGGACGAGGTCTACAACCTGGGTGCCCAGAGCCACGTGCGGGTGAGCTTCGACCAGCCAGAGTTCACGGCGGAGGTGGTGGGCATGGGCACCCTGCGCCTGCTGGAGGCCATCCGCAGCCACCAGGACGCCAGTGGGCGGCAGGTACGCTTTTACCAGGCGGGCAGCTCCGAGATGTTCGGCAGCGCCAAACCCCGCCAGCACGAG
>CAYQAS010000104.1:0-15079 GCA_964415525.1 uncultured Solibacteraceae bacterium | reverse complement strand
GTGGTCGGGGCGAGAGGATTCGAACCTCCGACCTCTCGGTCCCGAACCGAGCGCTCTACCAGGCTGAGCCACGCCCCGAAGAATCCGATCGTATCTCAGCTTGAGGGCTTCGTCCAGCCCGGATTCCCGCGCTGGCGCAGGAGGTGGAGGAGTTCATCCAGCGGATCCTCCGAGCGTGGAGGCGGTGGCGGCTCCGGTGGCGGCGGCGGATCGCACGGGGTGATCTCGATGCGGTGCATGGTCAGGCGGAAGCTGTGCTGGATGCGCAGCTGGATCTCCGGCCATGCCCCCTGGGCCGCCGCGCGAAGTTCGCGGATGTGCTCTGTGTGCCAGCAGCCCACGAGAAGGGTGCCGCGTCGCACGCGCAGGAGACGGGTCTGGCGGGCCAGGACGTGGCCCACCACCAGGGGCCAAGCCCGCTGCAGGCGCTCCAGGGCGATGGCTTCGGCATTGGCTTCCAGTCCACGCCCCGCCTGGGCCAACGGCACCAGCCCGCCCTTTCTCATGACCGCATCCGTGGCGGCGGCAGAGGAGAGCAGACCCGCTGGTCATTCAGAAGCAATGGAGAGGCCAGGACCGGGATCATGGCGCCAGTTCCGGCGTCTAGCAGGGGCTGGATGAGGTGGTGGAGGTGCCCCGCCTGGCGGAACAGGACGTCATCCAGCGATCTCACAGGGCTGGCGGGGATCGCGTGGGTGGCACAGAAGGACAGGATGGTCGCCGCATCGCGCTCCTTCAGTCGCTCGGCCAAAATGGGCACCAATCGCTCGCGGTCCCTCACGCGGCCTGCGTTCAGCCGCCATTCGGAATGGGCGGCGAGGTCTAGATCCAGCCACAGCGCGAGCATCTCAAACTGGCGGTCGCTGCCGACGCCGATGGCGACATCGTCCTGTCGGGTATGGAAGGTCTGGTAGGGCACGATGCTGGGGTGGGCGTTGCCGAATCGCGCGGGGGTGGTGCCCGTCATCAAGGTTTCTGCGGAGATGTTCACGAGGGCGGCCAGGGCCGCTTCCATCAATGGAACCTCCACGTGGATGGCGTCCCCGCCGTGGTCCCGGTGGCGCAGGGCGGCCTGGATGCCATTGGCCAGGTAGAGCGCAGAGATCACATCCACCAGCGCGACGCCGGTCTTCATGGGAGTGCCGTCGGGTTCACCGGTGAGCGCCATCCAGCCGGATTCCGCCTGGATGATGAAGTCGTAACCCGCGCGCCGGGACGCAGGGACATCCGATGCGAACCCGCGCACCGAGGCCACGATGAGTTTAGAGTGCCGGGCGTGGATGGATTCCCAGGTGAGGTCGAGCCGCTCGGTAGTCTCGGGCAGGAAGTTCTCAACCAGGACATCCGCCTGAGCCATCAATCGCTCCAGGTGATCGCGATGTTCGGGGTTGTGGAGGTCCAATTGGCGGCTGCGTTTGGCTCTGTTGGCGCAGCGGAAATAGGCGCTCTGGCCGGATTCACCTTCCGAAAAGGGAGGGCCCCAGGCCCGGGTGGGATCGCCACCAGGGGGTTCTACCTTCCAGATCTCAGCCCCGAGATCCGCCAGGAGCTGGGTGGCAAAGGGGCCCGCCAGGATGCGGGAAAGGTCGAGGATGCGGATGCCGGCCAGCGGTCGGAGCACGGGTACCTCACATCTTCCGGTGGATGCGTTCGATGCTCTGGGCCGTGCGTCCCTTGGTGGTCACGAGGACGCCATGGAGCTGGAGGTCGCCCTCGGCGACGGCGTATTTATCGGCCTTGGCCTTCAGGAAGCGGCTGAGGCTGGAGGTCTTGTCCATGCCGATGACCCCGCTGTGGGGGCCCACCATGCCGATGTCCGTGACGTAGGCCGTGCCGCCGGGCAGCACCTTGGCGTCGAGGGTGGCTACATGGGTGTGGGTGCCGAGCACCGCCGCCACGCGGCCGTCGAGGTGGTGTCCCATTGCCTGACACTCGCTCGTGGCCTCGGCGTGCATGTCCACGAGCACGACATCGGAGCGCTCCTTCATCAGGAGATTGTCCGCCGTCCGGAACGGATCATCACAGGGGGCCATGTGCACTCGACCCAGCAGACACATCACCAGGACTTCCTCGCCCGTACGGGTATGGAGCTTGATGTGGCCCTGACCCGCGGTGCCCGGCGGATGGTTCGCAGGCCGTAATAGGCGGGGCTCGCGCTGGTAGCAGGAGACGATGTCCTTCACATCGAAGGCGTGGTTGCCAGTGGTGATGACATCCACCCCCAGCTCGTCCAGCCACTGCCGGGCGATCCGTTCGGTGATGCCGTGGCCGTGGGCCGAGTTCTCGCCGTTCACAATCACCAGATCGGGGTCAAACTCACGGCGCAGTTCAGGAATGAACTGCTCCACGAGCCGACGGCCCGGCTCGCCCACCACGTCGCCCAGCATCAGAATCCGCATGGTTCCAGCCTAGCGAGTGGAGCCTCCTGGCGGAACCTCTGGAGACGGGTCGGCATCCATCCCATGCCGGGGGGCCGTCCCTGCCGGGTTTCAAGGTAGGCTCAATCTGTGACCGGTTCCCGCATGCGACGCATCCCCCTCCTTCCCCTGGCCCTCCTGGCAACGCTCCAGGCGAACGATCCCCCGACGTTGGGTCTCCATGAGATCCGGGTCGGGATGAAGGGCTATGGCAAGACCGTCTTCCAAGGCTCCAAGATCGAGCGCTTCACTTTTGAGGTGCTGGGGATCCAGCGGCAGTCCTCCGCTCCGGGGCACGGCATCATCTGGGTGCGCGCGGAGGGTGGCCCCCTGGAAAAGACCGCGATTCTGCATGGGATGAGCGGTTCTCCCTGCTACATCGATGGCAAGCTCATCGGGGCCCTGGCCCTGGCCCAGGACGGCCAGAAGGACGCGCTGGCGGGGATCACGCCGATCCAGATGATGTTCGAGCAGCTGCGGGACATCCCGGACGCGCCGGCCCTGAGAACGCCGCTGCTGCTGCCGAAGCTCGAGCCGCCCAAGGTGCTCAAGGCCGCCTTTACAGGGCAGATGTTGCCGCTGTCTGACCTGCTTGGATCCCTGGAAGGGTTTGGTCCCGGAACGCTGCCCTTGCCGGTCTTCGGTGCACCTCTTGCCCCGGAAGCCGCCAGCTTCTTCAGTGGCACGCCCTTCACCTTCATGGGCTCCGCCATGAGCGCGAGTGGCGCCTCGAGCTCCCAAGGCATGGAGGCTTCCCCGATCGAGCCCGGCGGCATGGTGGCGATCTCGCTGGTGCAGGGGGATCTGGACATGTCCGCTACGGGCACCATCACCCACGTGTCTGGCAAGCGGGTCATGCTCTTTGGTCACCAGTTGTTCAATCTGGGGCCGGTGGACATGCCGCTCTGGTCTGCGAATGTGGTGGCCAGTGTCGGGAGCTATGTCAGCAGCGCCAAGATGTCTGTGCCCGTGGCTCCCATCGGGGCCGTGCGCCTCGATCGCTATTCGGGAGTCGGTGGGATCTTGGGCGCCGAGCCGCGGATGGTGCCGCTTCGCGTGGGCATCAACCTGGCGGGCAAGAAGACCCTGAACTTCCGTTACGAAATCGTCGACAGCCCCCTGATGACGCCTGCCCTGACCGCCTCGGTGGTGGCCCAGTCGCTGTCCAGCCACATCCGTGGACAGGGGCTCCAGAGCCTGGCACTCCAGGGCAACATCAAGATCGCCAATCAGACGCCCATCCTGCTGGAGTTCATGTCGGCGGACGCCCATGCGGGCCGGCTCGCGAACTATGTCGGTGCGCATCTCCAGGCCCTGATGCTGAACCCCTTCGAACGGCCCACGATCGAGGGCATCTCGCTCACCATCAAGGCAGAGGAACGGCTGGACCTGACGATGATCGCGGGGCTCCGGACCCTGAAGCCTCGGGTGAAACGGGGGGAGGTGCTGCCTGTTGTGGTTACCCTCCAGGACATCCAGGGCGGGCGCGAGGTGGTTTCCCTCAACGTCCAGGTGCCGAGCAGTGCAAGACCAGGCCCCGCGACGCTGCTGGTGGGGGATGGCGTCTCCCTGGCCGGAGCAGACCCGGATGAACGCGCCGTGGATGTGAACAGCCTCACGGACATCACCCGGCTGCTGAATGCGGCCCTACGCAACAACCACGCCTACGCGCTGCTCGTCCAGGCCCAGCCTGGGGCCGGTCTGCGCGGTGCCCGCATCGAGGGCGTGCCGCCGACCATTTCGAGTCTGCTGATCGCGGATGGCGATTCCCGCAACAACCGCCTCCTCCGGCGGGTGATCGGGCGGGCCGTCCTGCCCCTCGAACGGGAAGTCCGGGGCCTCTACACCCTGGACGTGGAAGTCGAATAACGCGCCCCACCTGGAATGGAATCCTTGGAGTTCCTGATGAAGCGGATGTGTTTCAGCTCTCTGGCGGCCCTGCTATGCGTGGGTGCCCTCGTCCGGGCCGATCAGCCGGTCGGCCAGTTCGCCACCTTCAATGACTGGCTCGGCGCCGAGGCAAAGGGGGTGCGCATCGCTGCGGACGGCCATCTCCGGCTTTCGCCCCATCTCCGGAAGGTGGCGGGACTGCCGGAAGGCGTGATCTGGTGTGCGATTCCTGACGGTTCCGGCGGGGCGATCCTGAGTGCCGGGACGGAAGGCAAGCTCTTCCGCTACACAGGCGGTCAGGTGAAACCCTTCACCACCGTCAAGGGGGGAGTGGTCTTCGCCATGGCGCGCATGGGCCAGGACGTCCTGGTGTGCCCCAGCGGCGAGGGCAAGGTCTTCCGCATCTCTCCCGCGGGGGACGTGAGGCCCTTCGCGGATATCGATGCGCGCCTGGTCTGGGCCATGCACGTCCAGGGGGCCGAAGTCGTCCTGGCGGGTGCCGGTGAAAAGGGTGCCGTCCTGGTGTTGGCCCGAGAGGGCAGCAGCCGCAAGCTGGCGGAACTGCCCGAGGAGACCAGCTTCACGGCCCTTCTTCCGGATGGTCCGAGCGCCTTCTATCTCGGCACCTACGGTAAGGGCTTGGTCGTTCGTTACACCGGGGCCGCCGCAGGCGATCGCCTGGAGACCCTGATGAGTACGGGCTTCGAGGAAGTCCGCAGCATGGTGCTCCACGAAGGCGCGCTTTATCTCGGCGCGAACAATGGCCTCACCAATCGCATCGCCACGGGAAACCTCGAACGGCGCGAGGCCTACGGCGCCGAAGCCTCCGGCACGAGCCGCTGCGCCGTGATCCGTCTCGACAAGGATCGGGTGCCGGAAACCCTCTGGCAGAGCGCGCAGGCCCAGGTCTTCGGGCTGACGGCATGGAATGGCAGCCTCCTCATCGGGACGGGCAACCGCAGCCGCATCTTCAGCGTGCCGCTCTCCGCCCGGGACCGTAAGGAAGATCCTTTCACCGCCATGCAGGACCTGGGAGTGGGCCAGGCTACGGCCTTCCTCGGCACCGGGAGCGATCTGCTGGTGGTGGGCTCCAACCCCGCGGAACTCCACGTGATGTCCGAGGCCCAGGCCACGGAAGGCACCCTCGACAGCAAGCCTCTGCGCGGACTGCCCGTCGCCCAGTGGGGCAGGGCGTACCTGGATGCTGAAATCCCTTCAGGCACGGGGGTGGAGCTCCAGTTCCGGGCGGGGAACACCGAACAACCGGATGGCACGTGGACGGTCTGGACGCCGCCGCTGCGCAGCGGCGAACGGCCGAACCTGCCCATCACGCGTTTCGCCCAGTTCCGCCTCAAGCTCACCAGTGCCCGTGGCGGCGCCACGCCTGAAGTGGCAGGTCTCCGGGTGCATTGGGCCAACCGCAACCTGTCCCCCATGTGGGAGGGCGTGGAGGTGATGCCTCCCGGCGTCGTCATCACACGGCAGGCGCCTCCGGATGACATCGGCATTGAGCGGGTTCCCCTGGAGACCCAGAAGCTCATTCCCGCGCTGGGTTATGCGGGCGCGGAGAAGCGCAGTTACCGTCGGGCCTCCCAGGCCTTCGTGTTCAAGGCGAGCGATCCAAACGGCGACACGCTGAGCTTCCGCCTGCGCCTCCTGCCCGAGCGGGGCCAGCCCATCGAGCTGGAAAAGACGTGGAAGGAGAAATTCTTCACCTTCGACACCCTGCCGGTGCCGGATGGCAAGTACCGCCTCGAAGTCACGGCGAGTGATGCTCCGAGCCAGCCTCTGAACGAGGTGCTGACCAGCACCTGGCGCACCCAGCCGTTCTGGATCGACCACACTCCGCCGATAATCAGTGAGTTCACGGCTGTGCATGAGGGCGAGGCGGTTCGGGTCCGCTTTGTCGGACGCGACGAACTCTCCACCCTCAAGGAAGCCTTCGTCAGTGCGGATGGGGATGCCTGGGTGCCCGTCGGCCCGGAGGACCGCATCTTTGACGCCAAGGAGGAGCGCTTCGAAGTGCTGCTCCCCAAGGACCGTGTGAAGGGTGACCGGATCACCGTCCGGGTGGTGGATGCCGCAGGCAATGAGCAGTCCGCCGTGGTCCTGATGGAAGATGGCACGCGCAAGAAACGCTGATAGGAACGAGGGGGGCTGTTCAGTCGCTTCGCGCCCTCTGCCGCCCTTCGTGCTCCCCCCGCGGTATCCGGGCGAGGCCCGAACACCACATCCGAATCACTCCTGAATGGCACGACCCCTGCACGCTCTGCGTCAGGGGTCGTCTCATGCGGAAATCCTTGCCCATCCTTCTGTCTCTCCTCGTGGTCGGCTGCAGCCTGCCAAAGCGGCACGATCCTGCCCTTACACGGAAGCCGCAGATCCCCTACCCGTCGGACCCTCCACCGGTGGAGGCGCCCTCCGAAGGCTCGCTCTGGCGGGATCGCTCCGTGGTGGCGGACATGCGCGCCCGCTACATCAACGATCTGGTGACGGTGCGCATTACCGAAAGCACCAGTGCCCTGTCGAAGGCGGACGTCACCACCAGCCGCGATGGCTCCAATAACCTGGCGGCTCCCGCCTTGTTTGGCCGGTTCGGGAGCGAGGCCCTCGGGGCCGGGAGCACCGCCGCCAAGACCACCGCCACCAAGAACGCCTACAAGGGCACGGGCACGACGGGGCGCAGCGCCACGGTGAACACCACCATCACGGCGCGGGTCGTGAAGGTGCTGGGGAACGGCAACGTGATCTTCGAAGGCTTCCGGGACATCCAGATCAACAACGAGAGCCAGCGGCTCTACGTGGCGGGTCTGCTGGACCCCAATCGCCTGGATTCCTCCAATTCGGTGCTGAGCAGTCAGGTCGCGGAACTGCACATCGGCTACGGCGGTGTGGGGGTCGTGGACGAGACGCTCAAGCCGGGCTTCATCAGCCGTCTGCTGGCCTATGTCTGGCCGTTCTGAGGAGTCGCGATGCGCATCTTGATCCCCCTTTGCGCAGCCCTGACTCTTTTTGGAGCAGAACCCGAGCGTCACACGGACCAGCGCCTCAAGGAAGTCGCGCGGCTCCAGGGCGTGCGCGCCAACCAACTGTTGGGCTATGGCGTGGTGGTCGGCCTGGATGGCAGCGGCGACAAGGATCAGACCAAGTTCACCGTCCAGTCCCTGATGAATCTCATGAGCCGTCAAGGCATCGCGGTGGATCCCAAGACCGTGAAAGTGAAGAATGTGGCGGCGGTGATGGTGACGGCGGAATTGCCGGCCTTCGCCCGCCCCGGCCAGCGCATCGACGTCACCGTGAGTTCCACTGGTGACGCGAAGTCCCTGGCGGGGGGCACGCTCCTGATGACGCCGCTCTCCGGGGCGGACGGCCAGATATATGCGGTGTCTCAGGGCCCGCTGCTGGTGGGCGGTTTCAGCGCAGGTGGCGCGGGCGCCAGCACCACCAAGAACCATCCCACCGCGGGCCGGATTCCGGACGGGGCGCTGGTGGAACGCTCGGTTGCGGGAGCGGAGTTCAACACCCGGAGCGGTCTGCGCTATGCCCTTCAAGAGGAGGACTTCACCACGGCGGTGCGAGTGGTGGCAGCCATCAACGAGGAGATGGGCATGCAAGTCGCCCATGCGCTCGACGGTCGCACCGTGGACGTGGCGCTGCCGCCGGCTTATCAGGGCAAGGTCGTGGAACTCGTCGCCCGCCTGGAGAACCTCCCGGTGCGGATGCAGCCCATGCACCGCGTCGTGGTCAACGAAAAGACCGGGACCGTGATCATGGGCGCCGACGTGCGCCTCGGAGCCGTGTCCATCGTCCAGGGCGGCCTGTCCATCTCCGTGAGCTCCACGCCCCTCGTCAGCCAGCCGTCCCCGCTATCCAACGGCAAGACCGCCACTGCCGAGAAGAAGGAGGTGACGGCGACGGAGGAGAAGCCGAAGCAGGTGAGCATCGAAGCTGGGGTGTCGGTCGGCAGACTGGCCGAGATGCTCAACGCCCTGGGCGTGACGCCTCGGGACATGGTGGCGATCCTTCAGGCCATCAAGGATGCCGGTGCCCTGAACGCCGAGCTGAGGATCCTCTGATGGACGCCTTGAAGCCCACCGGCCTTCAGCCTACAGATCTGGTAAACCCGGTGAAGGGTGGCAAGCCCGCCGACAAGGATGCCGCCCTGGCGTTCGAAGGGATGCTGTGGACCCAGATCTTCCAGGGCATGCGCAAGACCGTTGAATCCTCAGGACTCTTCGGCGATGAGGGGCAGGCCCGGAGCACTTACGAGTACCTGTTCGACCAAGTGGTGGTGCAGTCCGCCATGGCCTCTGGGAAGAGTCTAGGACTCGCAGAACGCCTTGCCCAGAAGCCCGGAAAGGCGCCGGATGGCCAAACAGCAAGTACGCACTCCATAATGGACGGAAACATGCCGATAGGTATTCCGTCGAGGTGAGTCATGCGGGTGACCAGCAAGCCAGGGACACGATCCGTGGAAAGCACGAGGGCGACGTCGTCGGCCTCCGCAACGGCATCCGCGGGACCGGTCCAGGGCACGGCGAGGGTTTCGGACGCGGTGAACGTTTCCGGTACCGCTCATGTGTTGGCTGTGGCCCGTGCCTATCTCGCTCGGATCCCCGACATTCGCCAGGCGAAGGTCGATGCGATCCGTTCGAAGATGGCTTCGGACTCGTATCGCCCCGACGGAGAGGCTGTGGCCGACGGACTCGTGCGTGAATACACGAAGGAGCGTCGGGACCCCATGAAGTGAGGCTGTGATCAGTCCGGTTGCCCAACGCCAGATCTTCCAGACCGCCCACGTCGAGGCGACGCGACAGGCCCATGAGGTGGCGGACCAGTTGCAGCGGGAGATGGCGAGTCGGCAGGCGGCGGATGATCGGCTGACGGAAGGCATGGTGGAGGTCCATGAGATCTCCCATGCCGAACAGATCCGAACGGAAGAGCGAAAGGAGCGGCGTCGGCAGCAGCACGCCGCAAACCACGAGGGGCCTGAAGTGGATGAGGAGGAGCCTGGCGAGGCTCCGGAGAAGGCAGGTCCTGCCGGGCCACATCTGGACCTACTGGCTTGACTCGGCGTGCAGGTGGGGCTGAGGGGAAACCTCGTCCCTGAACGCCTTTGAATGATGGGATGGATCCTCCTGGTTAGGGTCGGCACGGGGCTTGCGGTATCTGGGACCGGAGGTGACCGATGCTGCATGCCTTGCCCGCCCTGCTGGACGACCTGGAACGCAGGCTCGTCCAGGGTGAGGATCCGCTGCCCTTACTTGCGGCGATCCGATGGGCAGAGGTCATTGACTGGCCGAAGTCCCGGGAGGAGGCGCTCCGTCTGAAGCTCCGTCTCTCGGGGTTGCAGACCTTGCTGAATGGCCTCCAGGCCCCTCTGAATGCGGCGCTCAGCGCTGCCGGTGCCAATCCTTCGTACCAGCCGAACGGCCGGGTGGAGCTTCCGCTCCACTTCTCCGTCGGCATCCAGGAACACGTCTAGGAGGCGTTCCATGCCCGGCCTATCTTCCAGCATGAACATCGGGCTGACGGGGCTGCAGGCAGCTCAGAGTGCGCTCAGCGTCATCGGTCATAACATTTCCAACGTCAACACTCCTGGCTATACACGTCAGCGAGTCCAGCTCCAGACCGGCATCGCCCAGGAATATGGCAACCTGCGATTCGGGAGCGGCGTTGGATTCGCATCGATCTTGGGGATCCGGGATCGGTTCCTGGACCTCCAGATCTCGCAGTCCATCAGCAAGCAGAGCGGCGCAAATGCCCGTAACCAAGGCGTGGAAGGCGTTGCGGCCTTTTTCATGGAGACGGGGGAAGGGGGGCTGAATCTCCAGGTCCAGCGCTTCTTCGAGGGTTTCCAGGAGCTTGCCTTGCGGCCTGAGGACAACACCTCTCGCACCAACCTGCTGGGACGGGCCCAGACCATGATCACGGGCATGCAGACGCGTTACTCATTGATCCAGGAGACGCGGGGGAAGCTCGACAACGGCATTGTGGGATTGACCGGCGAGGTCAACACCCTCACGACGCAGATCGCGGAACTCAATAAGCGTGTGGCCCAGGAACCCACGCCAGGTGCCGAAAACGATGCGCGCGACCAGCGCAAGGCCCTCCTCGACAAATTGGCGGAAAAGATCGGAATCAATGTCTACGAGGATAACCTCGGCCAGACGCAGGTCTCTCTGGATTCGGGCGCGGCGGTACTGGTGAGCGGCGGCACTGCTTATCAACTTTCTACGGTACCGGATCCCCTGGCGGGCAACCTTTCACGGGTACAGATCGCCTTGGGGAGCGGCACACCTCTGGATGTCACCAGCGGAATCAATGAAGGAGAACTCGGCGCGAACCTGGACCTTCGGGATCGTGTGTTGCCCGGGTACCAGCGGCAGCTGGACCAGCTTGCCGCAGGCATCGTGCAGAACGTGAACCAGGCGCACCGGCTGGGGTACGGCCTGAATTCACCCACCAACGGCAATGATTTTTTTCTGGCGAATGTGGGCAACAACGGACTGGGTCTTCCAGTCACCGTCAGCGCCGCGACCAACTATCAAGGCATGGTCAATGCGATGTCTCTGAATGCTGCTTTGGTGACCAACCCGAATCTCATCGGTGCTGCGGCAGTGGCAGGAGCGCCTGGCAACAATGTGCAGGCCAAGGCCATGGCAGCGCTGTTCACCACGGTCAACACCGTGGATACGAACGGCGACGGTGCCGGGGATTCAGGGCCGTACAGCACCGCTTTCGCGAATCTGGCCAACACCATCGGCAATGACGTGCAGCGATTCCAGGTTGCGGGTCAGAACTCGGAGAACCTGGTGGTCGCCCTCCAGAACCAGCGAGACCGCATCAGCGGTGTGGATCTGGACGAGGAGGCCACGAGCCTCATCGCATTCCAGCGCGGATATCAGGCATCTTCTCGCTTCATCAACGTCATCAACCAGCTGACCGACCAGCTCGTGAACCAGTTCGCGAGGTAGCCCCATGACCCTCCGCACACCTAATCCTTTCAACAGCAATCAGACGATGGTGGATCTCCAGCGCGTCAAGGAGCGCTATTCCCAGCTCCAGGAGCAGCTGACCACCGGCAAGCGCATCGCCCGCCTGGCGGACGATCCCACCGGCGCAGCCCTGGTCATCGACTTCAAAACCAGCGTCCATCGGAACCAGCAATTCGTTCGGATGATTGGCACGGCACGGAACCGGATGCAGGCCTCCGAAACGGCCCTGGGCAGCGTGGACAACAGCCTCACCCGCTTGATGGAGTTGGCGGAACAGGGACTCAACGGAACCACCGGTGCGACGGGCCGGGCGATGATGGCCAACGAGGTGGATGGCGTTCGGACGAATCTGATTGCCATCAGCAACTCCGAGGTCGAAGGCAAATTCCTGTTCGCGGGTACGCGTACCCAGACTCGCCCCTTCAACGGTCCGGCGGCGGGCCCCGTGCTGTATTCCGGCGACCCCAACTCCATTACCGTGGACGTCTCGGTGGGGGTTCCTGCAACGGTGAACCTTCCGGGAGACATGGTGTTCTTCGGCTCGGGAGGTCAGGGCTCCGCCTCGGATGTGTTTCAGGCCGTGACGGATTTGAGGGATGGCCTCACCACGAACAACGTGGCCCTCATCCAGACGGCCTACACGAACTTGAAGGGTATCCAGTCCCACTTCAGCAACATGACCACCCTGCTGGGTGGGCGTCAGGCCGCGCTGGATCAGCTCCAGGACAACATCGAGGAATACACCGGGAGCTTGCAGGCCATTCAGGGTGCCTATGAGGATCTCGACTATCCCTCGGCGATCACTGAATTCACCAAACTCGAGACGCTCCAGCAAGCGTCCCTGAGCACCCTGGGGCGGGTCAGCCGCCAGAACCTCTTCGATTATTTGGGCTGAGGAGCCGACTGAACCCGCTTGAGACGGGCCAAGGAAACCCACCAGGAGGGGTTGGCCTCCTGAGAGGATGCGATGCCTTGACTAGGCTGAAGGTTGAGCCCCGTGCTGCGGCTTTCGAGGGGTTGACCCAGGGCCTGTTGTGCCTCGGCCCATGAGAGCTGTTTGAGTTCCGAAGTCCCCTCCGCCCACCAGTAGATGCGGTCCAGGGGGCGCGCCAGATGGGCCTTCCATGCTTCATCGTCCGGAGCGGGCTGACGCTGCTCGTCCTTCCAACCCGTGGGTTCCTGCCCGTCTGCCGGAGCGGCTGTCGGGGCTTGAGGGATTTGGGGAGGAGCCTGGAGGTCGAACCAGAGGGCACCTTCAGGATCATTGCCGAGGAGCCGCAACATGGAGCGGTCGAGGGCAAGATTCTGGGGCGTCATGGGGAGGTCCAGAGCGATACAGCTGAAGGCTTCCGCGGTTCGGCTGACGGCGTAAAGGGTCCCCGGGAGCGGCTGCCACAGGATGCGCCCACCCAAATAGGCCAGGGCACCGAGCGTGCGCGGGGTGGTCGAGACTGGGACGGGGGTCGGCAGCACCTCCTGCCAGCCGCGGTCCGGTATCCAGGCGGAAAGCCCCTTCGTGTGGGAGAAGATCACGCTTCCATCGGGCAGGGCGCGTGCATCGAGCGCTTCTCCTGCTTGGGCGGGCGGATCGATGGATCTCACTGCGGGCGCACTGAGCGCAGCGCCGCGATTCCACCCGCTGATGTGGGTCAGCGCGGTGCTTCCGCCGAACAGCACCCATTCCTTGTCGCCTGATCCGGTGCTGATCGTGGAGCTGGTGCCAGGGAATCGCTGGTACCAGAGCACTGCACCGCTCTGTGATGCGGTACGAATGAGTAGGCTGGGGCGCTCCTTCTGTGTCTCAGAGACCAGGTGGAGCAGGAGGCTTCCATCGGGAAGGGGGAGTGTCCTTTTGAGCACGGCCGTTCGGATAAACGAAGGCGGGAGGTCGCCCGGCATGAGGATCGGGCTGGATTGGACAGTTCCTGACTCATGCACTTGATAGAGGAAATGATGATCGTTCTGGGTGATGACGTGCAGGTACCGCAAGGTGGGTGACTCTGAAACGGCCCACGAACAGTTGCGGATGGGGATCTCGCCACTTCGATACGTGAGGAGAAAACCCACGCCGCGCGCCTCCAGCGTGCAGGGTGTCAGCGGGTGGATGGAGCCCGCACTCTGGTTCAGTCGCACCGCGACAGCGATTCCGGAGACCCCGAGCGCGGTGACTGCGATCAGCAGGAAGGTCTTGGTGCGCATTCTCAGAATCCCTCCTGGGAGCGCAGGTATTCTTCCATCGCTGCGAGCGCACGGGTGCGATGGAGCGAGCCACGGGCGCGCTTGATGCCGCGGCCTTCTGAGAGCCTGTGGATCTCGTCCTTGGACATTCTTCCCTGCTGAACTTCGGGAAGCAGGCCGAGCATGGCATTGACGGGACTGAAGTGCTTTGCCTCGCTGTGAGCGACGTGATGTAGGAGGGCGCCGAGCACAGTGGTCTTAGGGAAAGGGCGGGGGGGGGTTCCCTTGAGGTGGTCGATGACAAAGCGAGCCACGGCAAGTCCAGAAGCGGCGCTCTCCAGGTAACCCTCGACCCCGCTGAGCTGTCCGGCAATCCAGAGACCTGGGACTTGGCGCACCGCCGAGGTGTCGTCCAGGACTTCCGGCCCACAGACATAGGTGTTGCGATGGATGCTCCCGTGGCGCGCGAATACTGCATTCTGGAGCCCGGGGATGCGACGGAAGACCTCCGCCTGAGCCCCCCAGGTGAGACGCGTCTGGAAGCCCACGAGATTGAAATGATCCCCGGCGAGTGTGTCCTGCCTGAGCTGGACAGCGGCATAGGGCCAGCGCCCAGTCCGCGGATCCGTAAGGCCCACGGGCTTCATGGGGCCGAATCGCAAGGTGTCAGGACCGCGTTCCGCCATCACCTCTATTGGGAGACAAGCCTCGAAGAATCGGGTTTCGAAATCATGGAGTGGCGCGCGTGGGGAGGCGAGCAGGGCCTCCACAAAGCCTTCGTACGTGGGGCGATCCATGGGGCAATTGAGAAAATCGGCTTCCCCCTTGTCGTAACGCGAGGCCTTGAAGGCAATGGAAAGATCGATGGAGTCCCGCTCAACGATGGGGGCGATCGCATCATAGAAAAAGAGGCGTGAACGGTCGCAGGTCTTGGCGAGCCAGTCTGCGAGAGGTTCGGACGTCAGAGGTCCCGTCGCCAGAATCGTAGGCACTGAAAGATCAGGGTTTTCGACAGATGCTGTCTTCCAGGTGATCCGGGGGTGCATCTGTAGTGCCTGCGTGACCCGTTCACTGAATTGATCCCGGTCCACGGCAAGGCTCTGGCCCGCGGGAACGCGTGTGCTTTCGGCCGTCGCGAGGATCAAGGAGCCGAGCATCCGCATCTCGGTCTTCAGGATTCCGGTCGCGGAGAAGGGGTCATCTGATTTGAAGGAGTTGGAACAGACCATCTCTGCGGCGCGATGGGAACGATGCGCCTCCGTCATACGTTCCGGTCGCATCTCTAGGATCAAGACATTGAGACCCGACTCCGCCAACTGCCAAGCGGCCTCCGACCCGGCCAAGCCGGCACCTACCACCACTACATCTGGATGCACGACGTCTCCTCGCTCTAAACCAATACTGGAGGAATTCTAACTTCTTGATGGGAACCCCTCCTGTACCGTCCCAGGTGTTGAGCTCGGGAGGTTCCTGTACAGGCGGGGAATCGCCCTGAAAAGCATGGCCGTGTGAACAGCGCGGCTGAAGCATGCAAAAAGTGTTTGCATCCAGGGTGCGTCGTGTTAGTCTAGTCATCTGGCCGCGATCGAGGTTGCG
>CAYQAS010000103.1:0-15335 GCA_964415525.1 uncultured Solibacteraceae bacterium | reverse complement strand
ACGCCGTTGCGGGCGATGCCCATGGGGCGCACGTCGTAGCGCGCAGGATCGAGGTTCGCCGCGATGCTCTTCGCGCTGACGATGGAGACCTCGTGCTCGGGGCTCACCCCACCGAAGATCAGGCCCAGGGAGATGCGGTTCGTACTCATCCTGCGATTATCGCGGAAGTCGGGATCGGTTTCAGCGCAACCTGCCCCAATCCGCGCTTCACCGGTCCGAAAGGACTGTCCTTTCTTGCGTGTGTCGCAGCGGGAGGGATCCCCGGAGTGTTCGCCGATGGGCTCCCGGTGTTCGCCGAATGGCACTGGGACATCACCAAGGTGTTCCGTAGCTTGAACATGTGACGGAGGCACCATGTCCCGCAAGCACTGCAATCGACAACCCCAACGCATCCCCGGCCCCGTGGTCTTCGGACTGTTCCTCATGGGCTTCGGTGTGGTCGTCCTGATGCACAACCTCGGTGTCCTGGGCTTCGAAGCCATGTGGCGCCTGTGGCCCGCCGTGTTCATCCTCGGCGGCCTGATCAAGCTGGTGAACCGGGGAATCCTGAGCGTGGGAGCCCATGTGGAGCTGACCATCGGCAGCATCCTCCTCGCCGGTTTCAATGGCTACGCCCCTGAGGCGGAGCGCTTCTGGCCCCTGGGCCTCGTGTGGGTCGGCCTCGTGGTGCTGGTGAAGGCGATGCTGCCGAAGCCGCTCCCTGAGCCCCTTCCCGAAGGCGAAGTCCTCCCGCAAGATGGCGAAACGAGGCTCCCATGAACGCCAATCCCCGCATGAACCGACTCCTCTTCACACCCGCCGTGGTTGTGGGGGTCGTGCTGGTGAGCCTCGGCCTGCTGCTCACCCTGGACAACCTCGTGCCTCGGCACTGGGACTTGATGCGCTGGGTCTTCAAGCTCTGGCCCCTGATCCTGGTGGGCATCGGCGCCGCCAAATGGCGTCAGGCGACTCAGGAAGGCCGCAGCGGCACTGGTGGCGTCGTCCTGGCCTGCATCGGCGGCATCCTGCTGCTCTCCACCGTGGGCAACGTCGATCTGGGCGACATCATCGGCCCGCTGATCCTCGTGGCGGTGGGCATCGGCGTGGTGCTCTTCGGCATCAAGTCCCAGCGGCAGGTTCCGCCGGAACTCCAACAGAGCGCCAACTTCCTGCAGGGCACGGCCATCCTGAGCGGCTTCAAGCGCCGCCCCGTGACGGAAGCCCTCAAGGGCGGCGAGTTGACAGCCATCTTCGGCGGCTTCGAATTGGATCTCCGGGAAGCCACGATGGAAGGCGAGACGGCCCGCTTCGATGTCTTCATCCTCTTTGGCGGCGGCGAACTGCGTGTGCCTGAGACGTGGGAAGTGGTCAACCAGGCCAACGCCATCGCCGGGGCCGTGGAGGACAAGACCACCCACAGCATCCCCGCTGGGGTTTCGCGCCCGCGCCTCGTAATCACGGGCCTGTGCCTCTTCGGCGGCCTCGAGATCAAGCACTGACATGCATCCGCTGCTGCTGAGTCGAGCGCGACTGGGGGCCTACCTCTTGGGGTGGGCCCTCATGGGCGTGATCCAGTCGGTGCTGGCGCGCTTGGGCGACACCGCCTGGAGCGGCGCCGTCATCTATGGCCTGCTGTCGGCTCTCGCCGGTGCCTTGGTCTTCCTGCCTTCCTACTACCCTTGCCGCGCCCTTCCCCTAGCCCGCACGCCGCCGACGGCGCTGCTCGCCGCGCATCTGGGGAGCTGCCTCTTTCTGGGAACGGCCTGGGCCTCCCTTGTCTTTGGGGGTCTCTACGCCTTCCCCGAACGCCCCGGGAACTTGCTCCATGCCAAGTTCTTCGTGAGCCTGATGGCCCTGGGCCTGCTGTTCGCGCTGATCATGGTGGGCGTGAACTACCTGCTGATCGCTCAAGTGGAGCGTGAGGAGGCGGAACGCACCGAACAGGAACTGCGGGTCCTGGCGCGGGATGCGGAATTGAAGGCCCTACGGGCGCAGCTGAATCCCCATTTCCTCTTCAACAGCCTGAATTCCATTAGCGCCCTGACGACCCTGGATGCGGGCAAGGCGCGGGAGATGTGCGTTCTGCTCGCGGACTTCCTCCGCAAGAGCCTCAAGCTCGGCGAACAGCGGGAGGTGCCGCTCCAGGAAGAGACGGACCTGCTTCGGTCCTACCTCTCCATCGAGCAGATCCGCTTCGGGAAGCGCCTCCAGGTGGAGTGGGACATTCACCCGGACGCCCTGGCTGTGCGGATCCCCGCCCTGCTGCTCCAGCCCCTGGTGGAGAACGCCATCAAGCACGGTATCGCCCAGATTCCGGAGGGTGGCACCATCCGCATCGCCGCCACCGTCACCCCGAGCCTCGCCGAGATCCGCGTGGAGAACCCGCTGGATGTCGACAGCGAGCCGCCCGTGGGCCTCGGCATGGGCCTGCGGCAGGTCCGCCAACGCCTGCTCGGGTGGTACGGCGAGGACATCCGCTTCGAAGCGGGGGCCGTGGACGGCATGCATCTGGTGCGGATGAGTTTTCCGAGAACGCGAAATGAGAACTGAAAACACAGAGGTCGCAGAGAAAGGCGGAGGTCACAGAGGAAACGAGCAAACAGGGATTTCCTCTGTGTCCTCTGTGATGTTTTTCCATCGTTTCCGAAAGGTTCCCCATGACTGATCGCACCTACACCGCCGTGATCGTGGATGACGAGGATCTGGCCCGCGCCGTCGTAAAGGAACACCTGCTCAAGCACCCGGAAATCCAGCTGGTGGCGGAGTGCGCCAACGGCTTCGAAGCGGTCAAGGCGGTCTCCGAGCACAAGCCGGATCTCGTCTTCCTCGACATCCAGATGCCCAAGCTGGATGGCTTCGAGGTGCTGGAGCTGCTGGATCCGCGCCCGGTGGTGGTCTTCATCACGGCCTATGACCAGCACGCCCTGAAGGCCTTCGAGGTCCATGCGGTGGACTACCTCCTGAAGCCGTTCAACGTCGACCGATTCGAAGAGGCCCTGCAGCGCGCCAAGGCCCGTATCGGCTCCGGCACCGTCAGCGGCCCCCAGCCCCACGAACTGGCCGCCAGCGCCAAGAGCGACTGGCCCCTGGACCGCATCGTCGTGCGGGATGGCACCAAGGTGACCCTGATCCCCCTCGCCAAGCTGGACTACATCCAGGCCCAGGACGACTACGTGCTGCTCAAGACCCCCGAGAAGGGACACCTCAAGCAGCAGACCCTGGCCAGCCTCGAGTCCCGCCTCGATCCCAAGCGCTTTCTGCGCATCCACCGCAGCTTCATCATCCAGCTGGACCGATTGGCACGCCTGGAACAGACCCCCACGGAGAGCTGGGTGGCCGTGCTGACAGACGGCAGCAAGCTGCCGGTGAGCAAGAGCGGCTACGCGCGGCTGAAGGACATCCTCGAAGCCCAGGGCTGAGCGCCTTACCATCACGAGAAAAGAGCCGCGGGTTCACCGCGGCTCTTTTCTCGGTTGACAGCGCATCCAAGGCGCATACTGTATCACTACACTGATACACATTCGCCGATCTCCGGCGAACTTCTGGAGGCGCTCATGCGTACCCCCCTGGCCTTGGCCCTGCTCGTCACACCCGCGCTGGTCGCGCAAGCGCAGCCCCACCCCGAAACGTCCCACATGCAGCCAGCTATGAACGGGGTGTTGATGGAACTCGTCGGGCAGTACGACAAGTTCTGCGAAGCGAAGGTCGCGCCGGAGCTCATCCCGTCCCGGCTGGATGCCGTCCTCGGGCAAAAGACGGCGGCGAACCCTTTCGATGCATCTCGAAAGGCCATCCGCCCCTGCATCGCGATGCTGGAGGGGTTCGTGGATCACCTGGAGGCAAGGAAGATCATGGAGGGGCTGGCAACCATCCCAGGCCAGACCGTGTTCGCGATTCAACTCCCCATAGGGAAGGAACCCGGCTTTCTCTTGGCTGCCTATCGCACACACACCCCGATGGAAGGCCATCTGGTCATCCACAAATGCGTAAACATCGAATAGAGAGCGCGTTAATGGGCAAATGGCCGGCGAAATGGCAGGCCATTTGCGTCTGTGGAATCCGACTCAGCCCCAACTGCTCAGCACGCGCATGTAGTTGGCCCGCTCGAAGGCCTGGGGGTTGGGGCTCTTCTGGAGGCTCATGCTGCCCCGCATCTGGGCCAGGGATTCGTATTCGTGCTCCTCCAGCCATGCCTGGAGCCCCGTCAGCACGCCTTTGAGGTGGCCGGGACCGTGCTTGAGCAGGGCGCTGGTGAGCTGGGTGACGGTGGCGCCCGCCATGATGGCCTTCACCACGTCCTCGCTCGTATGCACGCCGCCTGTGGCGGCCATCGGGGTCCTCAGGATGCCCCACAGCACCGCCAGCCAGCGCAGGCGCATGCGCAGGGTCCAGGTGCCGCTGAATTCCACGCCTGAGTGGACCTCCAGGTTCTCGATATCGATGTCGGGCTGATAGAAGCGGTTGAAGAGCACGAGGGCATCCGCGCCCGCCCCTTCGGCCTGTTTGGCGAAGTTCGCCATGGCGCTGTAGTAGGGCGAGAGTTTTACCGCCACCGGCAACTTCACCGCGGACTTCACGGCACGGATGACGTCCAGGCTGCGCTGTTCCACGGCTTGACCGTTCTCACTAGGATCCGTCGGCACGTAGTAGATGTTGAGTTCCAGGGCATCCGCCCCTGCCTGTTGGATGCTCTGGGCATAGTCCATCCAGCCCGCCGGGGTCACGGCGTTAAGACTCGCGATCACGGGAATGTTCACCGCGGCCTTGAGCTTGGCGATCTGCTCAAGGTAGCCCTCGGGTCCCAGCTTGAACTCCAAGGGCGTAGGGAAATACGAGAGCGCCTCCGCAAAGGAGTCGTTGTGGATGTCCATGTCCATGATCACCTCGAGGGACTCGCGGGTGATCTGCTCCTCGAAGATGCTGTGCATGACCAGCGCCGCTGCGCCTGCATCCTCCGCCTGCTTCGCCAACCCTAAGTCGCCAGCAATGGGACCTGCACCCACTACGAGTGGATTCGCTAGGTCGAAACCGAGATATCGGGTCGTGAGGTCCATATGCGGCTCCTTCGCGGGGTGCGGAATGCCCGTCTGATGCGCTTCACCAGGACGGGGTTACCGGCGTCCGGAATCCCACCTCCGCATAAACGCGCAGAATTCAGGTTCATGACTGCCCCATCCGATGACAGGCCGGGAGTTTACAAATGGCTTTCATGGACATGCCGCATGTCCCGAAAAAGCCACCGGCGGTGGATAGGATGCTGGTGCGCGCCTTCAGACACCTCGTAGAGGAAGCGCTGGGGCTGCATTTTTCGAAGGAACAGGAACAGACATTCATTCATGGACTGTTCAAGACCCAGGTCGCACTCGGACACTCAGACCTCCCGACCCTCTTCGAGCGCCTGGAGGAGGAAGGGCCGAAGGGCCCCGGATGGCAGCGACTCGGCCTGGAACTCACCACCGGGGAGTCCTATTTTTTCAGGGATCGGGGGCAGATCGCCCTGATCCGGGACGTGCTGCTGGAAGAACTGAAGGGTCGATCCCGACCCAGGGAAGTCTTGCGGCTCTGGAGCGCCGGGTGCAGCCGGGGGGAGGAGGCCTACACCCTGGCCATCCTCGCCGAGGAGGCCCTCCCGACGGGGCACGGCTTCCAGGTTCAGGTGTTGGGCACCGACATCAACCCGCTGGCGCTGGAGCAGGCGGGCCAGGGCTGGTATTCCCCCTGGTCCCTGCGCGGGCTGGAGGCTTCCCTGCTGTCACGGTGGTTCCTTCCCGATGGCGAAGGATTTCGCGTTGTGCCGACGCTGCGGGAGCGGGTGATCTTCCGGGAACACAACCTGGCCCGGGATCCCATGGGCCCCCTCTCGGAGGGTGAGGGCTTTGATCTGATCCTTTGCCGCAACGTCTTCATCTACTTCCACGCCCGCCGCGTCCGGGACGTGCTCCAGGGATTCCGCGCGGCCCTCAAGCCCCAAGGCGCCTTGATTCTGGGTCATGGCGAATGGGGTATGGAGCGGCCCGAGGGCCTGAGCCTGGAGCCACATCCCCACTCCATGGTGATGCGACCGGATGGCTTCCCCCGCGAGACACCGCCTCCAGCCCAGACCAGGCTCTTGTCCGCCCCCTCCAGCAAGGCGGAGACGCACCGGGCATCCCTGCCCCGCCCTTCAGCCGAACCGCCCCCCCGTAGCCTGGACACCCGGCTACGTGAGATGCGCACCCTTGCGGACAGAGGGAAGCTGGAGGAAGCCCTCCAGATCGGCGAACAGATCTTGCACGACCACCCCCTCTCCGCCGAGGCCCACCATCTCTGCGCCCTGCTCCTGGCGGAACGAGGGGATGCGGAGGGCTCCCTCTCCATGCTTGACAAGGCCCTCTACCTCGATCCGCGCCATTTGGGAGCCCACCTGGACCGTGCGCGCCATTTCGAAAGCCTGGGGGCCTTCTCCCGGGCGGCGCAGTCCTGGAACAACGCCCAGGCCCTCCTGACTTCCCACCCGTCAGGGGCGGAGGAACTGATGAAAGAGGACCGGGAGGAACTCCAGGCGTTCCTGGAGAAGGCCCTCCGTCGTTGTGCGATTCAAGGCACCCGAAGGAAGCACCCATGACCGTCGCCCCGGAGACCGGCCCCGTCGGCCACCTCGCCTTCTCCGTCGCGGGACGAGCCCATGCCTTGCCCCTCCTGGACGTGCAGGAAGTCTTGCACCTGCCCGCCCTCCGGGCGCCAGAGGCCATGCCCTCCCACGTTGCCGGCTACTTCACCCTCCGGGGAGAAGTGATCGCGGTGCTGGATGTGGCACAGCGGCTGGGTCTGGCAGCCAGCCCCCCCCGAGCCTCGGACGTGATCATCGTCCTGGCGGGAAGGCGCTGGGCCATCCGGGTAGAGGAGATCGACGGGGACTTGGAACTGGACCCGCCCCCTCCTCAAGATGCACAACCCTCCCCCTTTGTCCGGAGTCTTGCGGCAAAGGGCACACAGCTCTACCACCTCCTGGATCTGGAAGCGCTCCTTGGAGCTCCTGCCCTGGAAACCCCATCGTCCGAATGTGGCTGGAGCTTCGAACCCCGCGAACTCGCCCTGATGGAGGCACGGGCGGAGGCCTACCTCGCGATTCTGGGACAGGATCCCGTCGAGCTGCGCACGGTGCTGGCCTTCGACCTGAACGGCGAGAGCTTCGCCGTGGATCTGCACGAGATCCGGGAGATCGCCCCCTGCCCCCCCATCCATCCCCTGCCCGGCGGCCCCATCGGCTGCGTTGGTCTGGTGAGCCACCGCGGGGAACCCCTGCTGGTGGTGGACCTCTGTCCTGCCCTGGACCTTCCCCAGTGCCGTCCAGGTCCTCAGGCCAAGCTGCTGGTGGTGGACGATGACGGGGGCCGTCTGGGGATCCTCGCCACGGAAGTCCGAGAAGTCCTGCGACTCGACACCCGGGAATTACACCCGCCTCTGCTCGAACATGGGCCCGGGGAATGGGTGGAAGGGGAATGGGTGGTGGCCGACCGCCCCATCTCGCTCCTGCGCCTCACATCCCTCCTCGCCCAACCGGCCTTCATGTCTTGAAAAGGGAATTCCCATGCGCCTGAAACTGTCCAACCGCCTCTATGCCTCTCTGGGCGTGGCCGCCCTCGCCATCGTAGCCAGCGTGGCGGCCACCTCCGTCCAGATCAAGGCTCTCGCCCAGCTGGAGCAGGAGAGCGACCGATCCGACGAAATTCTGCGGAAGGCGGACCTGATGCTCTTCAACCAGGCCTATGCGCTCGCCTCCTACCGCGGCTTCGTGCTGGAGCGGAATGAGCGCTTCGCCGGGGCCTTCCGTGAGGCTGCGTCCACGGACGAGAGGCATTACCAGGAGCTGAGGGACGCTCTCAAGGATGACCCGCAGTCCATCACCCGCCTGGAGAAGCTCCAGGGGATCTTCAAGCGGTGGGAGGCGAAGGCGGAAATCACCCTGGAGGAACTCGGCAGGACGCGAGCTGCGGTCGCCCCTCAGAGCAATACCCACGCAGGCTTCTCCATCCGGGATGAGGTTCTGCCGGCCTTCCAGGATTTCATTACCCGGGAGCGTGAGAAGCTGACCACTCACCACACCCAAGCCCTATCCGCCCGTGAGAACGCGATGCGCTATGCCATTCTGGGGGCCCTGCTGGCCTTGGCAATGGGGACCGGGCTCCTGGCGTGGACGATCCGGATGGTGCGGCGGGAGCTGGAAGGGGCCATTGGCACGGCCAGCTCCTCCAGCAGCGAGATTTCCGCCTCCCTCACGCAGCAGGAGCGTTCCCTGGCGGAGCAGGCTTCCTCCCTCAACGAGGTCGCCAGCACCCTCGGGGAACTGAACACGACCACCACCCAGGCCGCCCAGAACGGGGAAGCCATCAGCCATCGCTCTGCGGAGGCCTCCGCCGCGGCCCGCCACTGGGGGGACATGGTACGGGGCAGCCTGGAGGAGATGTCCGGGCTCAAGGACAAGGTTGATTCCATCGCCCGGCAGATCCTTGAGCTCTCCGAGCAGACGGGGCAGATCGGCCTGATCCTGGGCAGCGTCTCGGAGATCGCCAGCCAGACCAACCTCCTGGCCCTGAACGCCGCCGTGGAAGCGGCCCGCGCCGGGGAACACGGCCGGGGATTCGCCGTCGTGGCCACGGAGATCCGCAAGCTGGCGGATCAGAGCAAGAAGGCCCTGGAACGCATCGGCGCCCTGGTAACCCAGATCCAGAAGGCCACCAATGCCACCGTCATGGCGGCGGAGGAGGGCAGCAAGCGGGTGGACGCCACCCTCCGGCAGGCGGGAGAATCCGGCAGCGCCATCCAGTCCCTCCTGAATACCTTGGAGGAGACGGTGGTGAACACCCAACAGATCGTCTTCACTCTCCGCCAGCAGACCCTGGGCGTCGGACAGATCAATGAGGCCGTTTCCGGACTCAACCTGGGCATGAAGGAGACCGTCTCCGGCATCAACCAGGTGAAGCTAGGCCTCCAGAGCCTGGGGGACATGACACGAGATCTGAAGGCTCTGGTGTAGCCGTGGCGCTGGATCCCGAACTCGCCGCCATCTTCAAGGCCGAGTCGGACGAACACATGAAGATCCTCAGGGATGGATTCCTGGCCCTGGAGTCGGACCCGACCCAGCCCGGAGTCCTGGATGAGATGTTCCGGGCTGCCCACCGATTCAAGGGCGCCGCCCGGGTGCTGGGGTTCAGCGGGGTTGAGGCCATCACCCACCACCTGGAGGATCTTCTGGAGGCCCTGCGCTCGGGCCGCCGGTCCCTGAACACCGCCCAGCATGATCGCCTCTCGACCTTCCTGTGTGGAATGGATGATGTGTTAGTCCTGGCGCTGCGATCCGGGGACGAAGGACCGCAGACCCAAGAGCTCCTGGCCATCCTCGACGCCTGCCTGGATCCCGAAGAGGGAGCGCCCGACACCCCCGAACAGGCGCCACCAGAGCCGGTGGAGATCCCGCGCTCACGGGCTCCGCACCCCACGGATGCCCTGTCGGCCCGCCCCCTGGTTCTGGAGGCGCTTCGGGTGCCGACCCAGAAGCTGGACGAGCTCCTGAACCTGGCGGGCGAACTGCTCGTGAGCCACCAGCGCCTGAAGCGCCGGGCCGAAGAGGCTGAGGGGCTCTCGGAGCAGATGGAGGAGCTCTTCCATCGGGAGAAGCGGCCGGGACCCGGCTGGGAAAAGGCCCAGGGCGCCGCCGCGACCCTGGCCCAGGGGCTTCAGGAGGACGAGGCCCGGCTGGACTCCCTGCTGGGGGCCCTGGAGGATGCCGTGCGGCGCACGCGCCTCGTCCCCCTTTCCCACCTCTTCGATCAGATCCCGAGATGGGTGCGGGATCTGGCTCGCCAGACCCGCAAGGAGGTGGACCTGTCGATCTCTGGGGGCGGAATCGAGGTGGACAAACGCATCATCGAGGGGCTGAAGGATCCCCTCATTCACGTGCTCCGCAACGCCGTGGACCATGGGCTGGAATCGCCAGAGGAGCGCAGGGAGCGCAACAAACCGGAGCGGGGACACCTCGAGGTGCGGGCCGAGGGTGGCGGGGACCATGTTCATATCTGGATCGAGGATGACGGCCGGGGCGTGGATGCCGAAGAGATCCGTCAGAGGCTGGTGGAAAGCGGCCGCATGGAGGCTCCGCAGGCAGACGCCCTGGGGCGGGAGGCCCTCTTCCGTCAACTGTTCACCTCGGGCTTCAGCACGCGACGGAACGTCAACGAATTGAGCGGACGAGGCGTCGGCCTGGACCTGGTGCGTACCCAGATGGAGGAATTCAAGGGTTCTGTGAGCTTGGATACCGTTTCCGGCCAAGGCACCCGCATCGGGCTCCGTCTGCCCCTGAGCCTCGCGACCACCCGGGTGCTGCTCGTGGAGGCCCAGGGCATGAGGCTGGGCATTCCCGCAGCGGCCGTGCAGCGCTGCCTGCAGGTGGAGGCGAATCAGCGCTTCCCCCTGGAAGGGCGGGAGTGCTTCCTGCTGGAAGGGAATCCGGTGCTGCTGCTGCCTCTGGGGCGTCTGCTGGGCGCGCCGCCCCTGGAGGGCAAGCAGTCGGAATCCCAACTGGCCGTCGTTCTCCAGCACCTGGGGGAGCGCATCGGGGTCGGTGTGGACGCCCTCCTGGGAGAGCAGGAGGTCCTTCAGAAGCCGCTCGGGCCACGGCTTCGGCAGCTCACGCAACTGAGCGGTGCCGCCATGCTGGGGGACGGGGGTATCTGCCTCGTCCTCAACCCCGCCGAAGTGGCCATGGGGGCCCAAGGCCTGCGTGCCACGGCAAACCGCCCACCCGAGGTCATAGCAGCCCCTACGACAAAACCGAGGCTCCTGCTGGTGGACGACTCCATCACGACGCGCATCCAGCTCCGACGGATCCTCGAAGCAGCCAACTTCGACGTGACGCTGGCCGTGGATGGCCTGGATGCCTGGACCAAGCTATCCGCCGAAGCCTTCGATGCCCTGGTCTCGGATGTGGAAATGCCCGGCATGGATGGATTCACGCTCACGGAGCGAGTCCGGGCCGCTGAAACCACAGCCAGACTGCCCGTCGTGCTGGTCACCGCCCTCGCCCAGCCTGAGCAGCAGCGCCGTGGACTGGATGCTGGGGCCAATGCCTATATCACCAAGGGACGCTTTGATCAGGAGGAACTCATCGAAACCCTGCAGAGGCTCACATGATTCGCGTGTACCTGGCCGAGGACAGCCTCACAGTGGTGGCCATGTGCCGCCGCCTCCTGGAGGGGGATCCGGAGATCCAGCTGGTGGGGGTCGGCAGGGATGGCATGCAGGCAAAGGAGGAGATCCCCAACCTGAAGCCTGACATCTTGCTCACGGATCTGAACATGCCCCGGATGAACGGCCTGGAGCTCATCCGATGGGTCATGGCGGAACACCCCCTGCCCATTCTGGTGATCAGCAACACCGCCCGGATGCAAGGCTCTACGCAGGCCTTCCAGGCCCTGGAGGCGGGGGCCCTGGAGATTGGCCCCAAACCTCGAGGGGGGGAGCATCTGGAGGAGACTCGCCGCGAGCTGCATAGGCTCATCCACATCCTGGCGGGGGTGCGCGTCATACATCGCCGTGGCCACAACCTCGCATCCACTCCTTCCCCGATCCTCCCGGTGCCACCCACCCGAATCCGCATGGCAGGCGTAGGGGCGAGCACGGGAGGGCCCCAGGCGCTCCAATCCCTCTTCCAGGGGCTGGGCCGGGATTTCCGCGTCCCCCTTCTCGTTGTGCAGCACATCGCCGAAGGATTCCTGGAGAGCCTCACCCAATGGCTCTCGCAGACCACGTCTCTCAAGGCGTGTATCGCGGAGGATGGCGCCCTTCCCCGTCCGGGATGCGCCCACTTCGCCCCGGCACACCGACACCTAGAGGTGGACCAGGAGGGGCGCCTGCGCCTGCGGCCTGATCTTGGAAGCAGCCTCCACGTACCCTCCGTGGATGTTCTATTCCACAGCCTCGCGAAGACCCAGGGCCCGAGCGCCTGCGGCATGCTCCTCACCGGGATGGGCCGCGACGGTGCTGAGGGGCTCCTGGCCATGCGCCTAGCCGGATGCAGGACGCTGGCCCAGGCGGAGAAGAGCTGCATGGTCTACGGCATGCCCAAGGCGGCTGTCGATCTCCAGGCCGCCTGCTCAGTGCTCGAACTGGACCTCCTTCCAGGCCTGCTGCACGCCATCTGCCGCTGATCTTCATTCCTCATGCCCCGCATCACCTCTGCACCACGAATTCCGGGAGGAAGAGATGTATGAAGCGATAAACCCTCGCGTCCTCCTCGTAGAAGACAGCCCCACGCAGATGGCCTTCTTCCGGAGCCGACTGGAAGAGGCCGGTTTCCTCGTCCGAACGGCGAGAAACGGGGCCGAGGCCCTCGTCGCCCTGGGGAGCGAAACGGCCCAGATCGTCGTCTCCGACTGCGACATGCCCCTGGTGGACGGTTTTCAGCTCTGCAGATTGCTGAAAGACCAACCACCCACCCGGCACTTGCCCGTCATCCTCCTCACGGGACGCCCTCACCGCCTGAGCCGTTTCTGGGCGCGAACCTGCGGCGCGGACCTCTTTCTTCTAAAGGAGGGGAGCCCGGAGGAGCTCATTGCGGCCGCCAAGGGCCTGGTAGAGGCTGCCAACGCCCTGAGGGTCGAAGATGATTCCGGAATATGGATGCCGGGCTACACCGAACAGCGCCAGCCCAAGGTCGAAGACATCACATTCCACCTCTCCCAGGCACTCGAGCACCGCCTCCTGGAGGTCACGGTGCGCAACGCCGTGGCATCTCTACATGAACGATTCCAGGATCTGGATCGCGTAGCCTGGGGATTCCTGGAGCTCCTCCAGGATCTGGTGACCCCAGGCGCCCTCTACCTGCTGGGGCCCGGGGAAGAAGGTTATACCTGCCATCTCCTCGCCAGTTCAGGTCTTTCGGAAGAAGCCCTCGCCACCTTCATGGGAGGGCTCGAGGCGCAGCCCTTCCTCAAGGGAAAGGGGTTCGAACTCAAGCGCAAACCGATCCTATGGGAGCCCAAGAAGCCCTTCGCCCTGATTCAGAAACACTTCCGGGTCCCCTGCCTGTCCAATGGACATCGCTGCCAATGGGGCATGTTCATCGAACGGGAGACTTACCAGAATTACCGGAGCCTATTCCGTGAAGCCACGATGGAATTCCAGAAGCTGTACCAGGTGCTTACGGTCCTCCGCCTCCTGGAGACGGCAAACCGCAAACTGAAGCGAACGGACGAAGCCAAGACCTCCTTCCTGCTCACCCTGAGCCACGACATGCGATCTCCCCTGGGGGCCCTTCTGTCTAGCCTGGAGTGCATGAAGTTTCGGGGAGAGACCCTTCCAACAGATATCCAGAAGTGGGTGCAGGTGGGCCTGACCAGCGTGGAGCGCCTGATCCGCATGGTAAATGGCGCCCTCGATCTGGAGAAGATGGACTCCGGTGGCTTCGAATTCCAACCCCTGAGAGTGGATGCCGCCATCCTCTCCATGGAATCCATCCGCGCCCTGGAATCCCTGGGAGCCTCTCGACAGATCCGCTTGGTCCCCGATATCCAGGGAGTAGGTGACCACTGGATTCTGGTGGACCCCGACCGATTCCAGCAGGCCCTGATCAACCTGATCTCCAATGCCATCAAGTTCAACCCCAGCCCGGGAGAGGTCCGCATCAGCATCACCACGGCGAATGAGGACGTGGTGGTGTCCGTAATAGACAAGGGCCCGGGAATCCCGGAGGACTTCAAGGAGAAGATCTTCGGCAAGTTCCAGCAGGCGGAGCGGAAAGGCAGTGGCAGTGGACTGGGATTGTCCATTGCCAAGCGGATGGTGGAGCACATGGGAGGCCAGATCGGCTTCGAGAGCCAGCTAGGCGAGGGGGCCACCTTTTTCATGCGTTTCAAGAAGGCATGACCTAAAAGAGGAACCATCGGTTCCAGCCTCCAGAGCCCCATCGACCCCGGGGACCGTGGTAAAGCGCATGAAACGCCACAAACCGATGTCGAAGATGCGGGCCGAGGTCGAGATCAAGCGGTTCCGCCTGCAGCACCCGCAGATTTGAGAGAAGGCCCCCGCCGCGGCGGTGGGCATGACATGGGTGAATCGCAGGGTTCGATCGTTCGTTCGCCGAGGGGTCTCCTTGGGAGACCCGTGAGCCTCCTCAGGCAGGGCGGTCCGCGTCCGACTTCGCTCCTTGGTCTGGATCCACACACGCACCGAGGCCCCCTTGCGGGGGCCCCGGCGCTAACGACAGCGGATGGATCCTAGACGTTCTTCACGGGCATGACCAGCTTGGCCATGTTCTCGTAGGTCGCCAGACGGTTGGTGACTTCCATCTGGGAGATCGCCATCAGCTGGTTGAAGGCCTCGGGATCCTTCGCCTCGACCATGCGGTAGCGCTGCTCGGTCTTGGTGTAGTCGGTGAGAGAGATCTTCGGCGCTCCGCTATCCATGATGAGCGGGCTCTCGCCCTTCTCGACACGGCGGGGATCGAAGCGGAAGAGCGGCCAGTGGCCGGAATCCACGGCCAGCTTCTGCTGGTCGCAGCCCTGGACCATGTCGATGCCGTGGGCGATGCAGTGGCTGTAGGCGATGATGATGGACGGACCATCGTAGCTCTCGGCCTCGAGGAAGGCCTTGACGGTCTGGACATCCTTGGAGCCCATGGCGACCTTGGCGACGTAGACGTTGCCGTAGGCCATGGCGATCATGCCGAGGTCCTTCTTGGGCTGAGCCTTGCCGCCCATGGCGAACTTGGCCGCAGCACCCATCGGGGTGGACTTGGAAGCCTGACCACCGGTGTTGGAGTAGACCTCGGTGTCGAGGATCAGCAGGTTGACGTTGCGGTTCTGGGCGATGACGTGGTCGAGACCGCCGTAGCCGATGTCGTAGGCCCAACCGTCGCCACCGACGATCCACACACTCTTCTGGACCTGGTAGTCGGCGACCAGCGCCAGACGACGGGCGTCCGGCTCATTGATGCCGGCCAGCACGTTCTTCAGCTCGGCCACGCGCTCGCGCTGGGCCTTGATGCCAGCTTCGGTGCTCTGGTCGGCGTTCAGGATTCCGGTGACCAGGGTGTCGCCGATCTTGCCGGCCAGCTTCTGGAGCAGCTCGGCGCCGTATTCCTTGTGCTTGTCCACAGAGAGGCGCAGACCAAAGCCGAACTCGGCGTTGTCCTCGAAGAGGCTGTTGCACCACGCGGGACCACGGCCGTCCTTGTTCTGGCTGTAGGGCGTCGTGGGCAGGTTGCCGCCGTAGATGGAGGAGCAACCCGTGGCATTGGCGATCAGGGCGCGGTCGCCGAACAGCTGGGTGAGCAGCTTGATGTAGGGCGTCTCGCCGCAGCCGGCGCAGGCGCCGCTGTA
>CAYQAS010000102.1:0-15504 GCA_964415525.1 uncultured Solibacteraceae bacterium | reverse complement strand
TGGGATGGGCCGAGGAGGGGAAGCCCTCGAAGTGGAACTTCATGTCCTCGTGGATGGTCTGGTACTGGGTCAGCAGGGTGCGGAGGCGGTTGCGCTCCTCCTCCGTGGGGTAGCGCCCGTAGATGATCAGGTAGGCGCACTGCACGAAGGTGCTGTGCTCCGCCAGTTCCTCGATGGGATAGCCGCGGTAGCGGAGGATGCCTTCCTCTCCGTCGATGAACGTGATCTTCGACTGGCAGCTTCCGGTGTTCCCGTAGGCCTCGTCGTAGGTGATGCATCCGGTCTGCGCCCGCAGTTCCCGGATGTCCACCGCCCGCTCACCCTCGGAGCCGGTGATGATCGGGAGTTCCAGGGTCTTGCCATCGATTTCCAGTTTGGCCGTCTCGCTCATGGGTGCCTCCAGGGGCTGTCCAGGGTGGGGTTCGAAGCTCAGGAATCAGTCCAGCCCCTTGAGGCTGTGGATCAGGGCATCGCCGAAATGGGTGCAGCTGACGCAGCGGACATCGGTGCGGCCCTCCGCCTGCATGAGTCGGGCGAGGTCGGCGGTGACGGTGCCAGAGGCGATGGTGGTCTCTAGGGCGCGCTCCACCAGCTGAGCCGCTTCGGTCCAGCCGAGATGCTCCAGGAGCATGGCGCCAGAGAGCAGCAGGCTGCCGGGGTTGACGACGTCCTGGCCGGCGATGTCCGGGGCGGTGCCGTGGGGGGCCTCGAAGACGGTCTGGCCCGTGTCGGGATTGAGGTTGCCCCCCGGGGCGATGCCGAGGCCGCCCACCTGGGCAGCGAGGGCGTCGGAGATGTAGTCACCGTTGAGGTTCAGGGTGGCGACGACGTCGTAGGCCTCGGGCTTTATGAGGATCTGCTGGAGGAAGTTGTCCGCGATGACATCTTTCACCAGCACCTGACCGGGTTGCGGATTCGTTGTCGCCACGCGATCCCCGAAGGCCTGGGCGGCTTCGTAGCCCCAGCGGCGGAAGCCGCCCTCCGTGAACTTCATGATGTTGCCCTTGTGCACCAGGGTGACGCTGGAGCGGCCCTGCTCCAGGGCGTATGCCACCGCCGCATGGACGAGGCGTTTCGTGCCTTCCTCGCTCACGGGCTTAATGCCAATGGCGCTGGTTTCGGGGAAGCGGATCTTGGTGACGCCCATCTCGTCCTGGAGGAAGGCGATGACCTTCTTCACCTCGGGAGTTCCGGCTTCCCACTCGATGCCGGCGTAGATGTCCTCCGTGTTCTCCCGGAAGACCACCATATTCGTCTTCTCGGGGTGCTTCACGGGCGAGGGCACCCCCCAGAAGTAACGGACGGGACGCTTGCAGACGTAGAGGTCCAACTGCTGGCGCAAGGCCACGTTGATGCTGCGGGCACCGACGCCGATGGGCGTGGTGAGCGGCCCCTTGATGCCCACCCGGAATTCCCGGAAGGCCTTCAGGGTGTCCTCGTGCAGCCAGGTATTGGGGCCGTAGACCGCATTGGCCTTCTCGCCCGCGTAGGCCTCCATCCAGGCGACGCGCTTGGCGCCGCCGAAGCTACGTTCCACCGCCGCGTCGAGCACCCGCCGGGTGGCCGCCCAGGCTTCCGGACCGACGCCGTCCCCTTCAATGAAGAGGACGATGGGATGGTCCGGCACGTTCAGCGAACCATCGGCATGGACCGTGATCGCAGCGCCATCAGCAGGAATGGAGAGTTTTTCGAAGGGGGTCATGGGACTGTCCTGGGAAAGCCAAAAACACTTCACGAGGAACACGAAGAAATGCTTGGAGATCGCGAAGAACACGACGGTAAGGGCGTTTGAGGGGTAATGGAAGCAACGAAGGGTGGCGGGAGTCGCCTCGAAGGCCCTTGGAAGTCCGTCATTCTTCGTGTTCTTCGATCTTTCTTCGCGCCCTTCGTGAAGTTTTTTTAAGATCTGGTTGTTATTCCTTCTCCAGGGCGTTCAGGGCGCTGCCCGCCTTGAACCAGTCGATCTGCCTGGCGGTCAGGGTGTGCTTCGCCACCAGCTCCACGTCGCTGCCGTCGGCCTTGTGGAGGACGATCTTCACGGGCTGGCCGGGGGAGAGGTCCTTCAGGCCGAGGATGCTGACGCGGTCGGGTTCGCCCACCTTGTCCCAGTCCGCCGGATCGCTGAACGTGAGCGGCAGGATGCCCTGCTTCTTCAGGTTGGTCTCGTGGATGCGGGCGAAGCTCCGCACCAGCACGGCCTTGATCCCCAGGTGGCGCGGACACATGGCGGCGTGTTCGCGGCTGCTGCCTTCGCCGTAGTTCTCATCCCCCACGATCACGCTGCCGAGGCCGCGGGTCTTGTAGCGCCGGGCCACCTGGGCAAAGGTCAGGTCCGTGTCGCCGGTCTCCAGGTCCACGCCCTTGCCTGCCTCTCCGGTAAAGGCGTTTACGGCACCCAGCAGCATGTTGTCGCTGATGCGATCCAGATGACCGCGGTATTTCAGCCATTTCCCGGCGGGGCTGATGTGGTCGGTGGTGGTCTTGCCCTTGGTCTTCACCAGCAGGGGCAGCTTCACGTAGTCATGGCCATCCCAGGGGGCGAAGGGTTCCAGCAGGGCGAGGCGCTCGCTGTTCGGATCCACCTCCACTTTGAGGGCGCTGCCGTCCTCCGCGGGGGCCGTGAAGCCGTCGCGGTCCGGGGCGAAACCGCCCTCCGGAAGCTCCTTCCCTTCGGGCAGCTGGAAACGGAACCCCTTTTCCAGCACGGCAGTGGTGGGGTCCAGGTCCAGGCGGCCCGTGAAGGCATACGCGATGACCAATTCGGGGCTGGCGAGGAAGCTGTTCGTCTCCATCACGCCGTCGTTGCGGCCCGGGAAGTTGCGGTTGAAGGTACTGAGGATGCTCTCGGCCTTGCCGGGAACGGCGTCCGAGCGGTGCCACTGGCCGATGCAGGGGCCGCAAGCGTTGGTCAGGATCGTGGCGCCCACCTGCAAGAAGGTTGTGAGGATGCCGTCCCGGGCCACGGTGCGGAAGACGCTCTCGGAGCCCGGGCTGATGAAGAGCGGCACCTTGGGGCGGATGCCGGCGTCCAGGGCCTGGCGGGCGAGGCTGGCGGCGCGGCTCAGGTCCTCGTAGCTGCTGTTGGTGCAACTGCCGATGAGGCAGGCCCGCAGCTCCAGCGGGTAGCCCTTCTCCAGGGCTTCGGCGGGCAGCGCATCCGCACCTCGGGTGAGGTCCGGCGTGTGCGGGCCCACCACCTGTGGCGTGAGGGTGCTCAGGTCGATCTCGATGACTTCGTCGAAGAACCGCTTGGGATCCGCGAGCACCTCGGGATCGGCCTGGAGGAGCCCAGCGTTTGCCTCCGCCAGTTCCGCGATCTCGCTGCGGTCCGTGCTGCGCAGGTAGGCGGCCATGGAGGCGTCGAAGGGGAACACGCTGGACGTCGCGCCGAGTTCGGCGCCCATGTTGGTGATGGTGGCCTTGCCCGTGCAGGAGAGGCTGGCGGCGCCCTCGCCGAAGTATTCCACCACCTTGTTGGTACCGCCCTTGACGGTGAGGATGCCCAGCAGATGCAGGATCACGTCCTTGGCGCTGGCCCAGCCCTGCAGCCTGCCGGTGAGGTGCACGCCGATGAGCTTCGGGTGGAGGACCTCCCAGGCCAGACCCGCCATGGTCTCGCCCGCGTCCGCACCGCCCACGCCGACGCCCATGGTGCCGAGGCCGCCGGCGTTCGGCGTGTGGGAGTCGGTGCCGATGATGAGGGCGCCAGGGAAGGCGTAGTGCTCCAGGACCACCTGATGGATGATCCCGGCGCCGGGCTTCCAGAAGCCGATGCCATATTTCTTCGCGGCGCTGCCGAGGAAGGCGAAGACCTCCCGGTTCTCATCCAGCCCACGGGGCAGGTCCTGGCCCACGCCGTCCCGGGCCTGGATCAGGTGGTCGCAGTGGATGGAGGAGGGCAGGGCGACCCGTTTGCGGCCGGACTGCATGAACTGGAGCAGCGCCATCTGGGCCGTGGCGTCCTGCATGGCCACCCGGTCCGGGCGCAGGGCCAGCATGGCCTTGCCGCGGTTCCAGGTCTGTGTGCCGAGATCATCGGCGTGGCTCACGAGGATTTTTTCCGCGTAGGTGAGGGGGCGTCCGAAGTGCTGGCGGGCCTGGGGCAGGGCCTCCGCCATCCGGGTGTAGCGGGCGCGGGCGAGTTCCAGGGTCACGGGGCCTCCTGAGGGGATGTTCGATGAGCTGATGCCGCATTGGATGCCTCTGAAGCGACCTGGAGGCATTTGGGGGCAGGGTGACATTGGTCACAGAGACCAAGCCCGGCGATTGGACGACCTCCATGTGCCCCGCGTTCCGGGAGATTCAGCGCCCACCCTCATCGCCCCGTTCCACCTCCTGCCGGTGCCTTGTCGGTCTGGGGGAACCCGGAGTTGAAGTCCTACACGAACAGCAGCAGGCTCACGGCCATCACCGCCATACCTGCCACCAGCCCTCCGATGCAGAGGTGGTGCTCGCCATAGCGCTGAGCGGTGGGGAGCAGTTCATCCAGGCTGATGAAGACCATGATGCCCCCCACCGCCGCGAAGACGTAGCCGAAGACCGCATCCGTGAAGAAGGCGCGCAGCAGGAAGTAGCCGACCAGTGCCCCCACGGGTTCTGCCAGGCCGGACAGGAAGGACTGGGTGAAGGCCTTCCGCTTGCTCCCGGTGGCGTAATAGACGGGCACGCTCACGGCGATGCCCTCGGGGATGTTGTGGATGGCGATGGCCACGGCGATAGGGATGCCCAGCTTGGGGTCGTGAAGGGCGCCCATGAAGGTGGCCATGCCTTCGGGAAAGTTGTGGATGGCGATGGCGAGGGCCATGAAGAGCCCCATGCGCTGCAGCTTGATCTGCTCGGGGGTCTGGGCCATGTCCTCCACCCCCCTCAGCTCGTGGGGGTTCTCGCCGCTGGGCACCAATTGGTCCACCAGAGCGATCAGCGCGATGCCGACAAAGAAGGAGACGACGGTGAGGATTGATCCCAGCCGTTCACCGTGGGCGGATACGAGGGCCACCTGGGCCTTGCGGAAGATCTCCACGAAACTGACGTAGATCATCACCCCGGCGCTGAAACCCAGACTGATGGCGAGGAATCGCGTGTTCGTCCGCTTGGCGAAGAAGGCGATGGCGCTTCCGATGCCCGTGGCGAGACCGGCAAAGAGGGTCAGGGAGAAAGCGAAGACAACGGGAGACATGAAGAGAGCCTACCCGGATGCGGATCCGGATCCGGAAGTTGTGCTCAGGCGAGGTCACGGCCACGCTCATGCGAGGCATCCAACGGCCATCGACCTGGGGAGGTTCCATGAATCCTGTTCTGCGCGGCGCCCTGGTGCTCGGCCTCGGCGTGGTGGCCTGGACCTTCATCATGGGCTTCACAGGTTGGTACAAGCACCCCAGCCTCTTAAACCTCTTCTGGATGGTCATCCCATGGCAGATCGCGGTTCTGGCCTGGAGCCTACGGGCGACCGCGCAAACGAACGGCTACCTCCGGCAGGTTGGGCACGGCTTGGCCCTGTCGGCCCTGGCGGGACTGCCCATCTTCCTGGGCTCCCTCCTCTTCACGACGGTGGTCTTCCCTCACTACTTCCAGGAACTGGAAGCCCTCGGGCGCCTCGTGATGGCCCAGAAGGGGTTGACCCCCGACCAGATCGAAGCGGCGGTGCGGGCCTCGGCGCCGACCCAGACCCCACGGTTCCAGGCCACCTCCGGGGCGGTGGGCACTCTGGTCACGGGACTGCTGGTCTCTCTGGTGGCGGCGGCCTTCCTGCGCGCCCGTCCGAGTCGGCGCACCTGACCGGTTTCTTCCGGTGGGGCGAACGTCCCACATGGAACTCACACGCGAGGAGGGATCGGTCGAAGACTGGAGGGCATTCCTCCAGCGAGTCCGATGTCCGAGAACCAGCCCCTCCCCCTACATCCTTCCGCTGCCGCGGCCTCGGCGGAGGACTCTCTCGTCCATCAAGTCCAGATGACCCAGCGTTTCCTGGCTGAGGCGGGCTGGTTGGCGCGGGGGGAGGACTTCTTCCAGGCCTTGGCGACCTATCTGGAGCTGACGCTGGGCATGGCGTATGTCTGCATCGACCGCCTCTCCGAGGATGGTCTGCGGGCCACGACGCTCGCGATCCGTTACCAAGGACGCTTCGAGGACAATGTCACCTACACACTCCATGACACGCCGTGCGGAGAGGTGGTTGGACGGCAGGTGTGCTGTTACAAGGACGGCGTACGGCACCGTTTTCCTCGGGATCTGGTGCTTCAGGAGATGGTCGCCGAGAGCTACCTGGGGGTGACCCTCTGGGGCTCCAAGGGGCAGCCTATCGGCTTGATCGCCCTGATCGGGCTTGAGCCGCTTCGGGACACCTCCTGGGCCGAGGCCGCCATGGCGCTCGTGGCGGTGCGGGCCGCCGGAGAACTGGAGCGCCGGGAGTTGGAGGCCGCGAGTCGGTTAAGTTCGACGCTCCTGGAACAATCGTTCAACGCATCCTGCCTGGGCATGGCCCTGGCCGATTTGACGGGCCATTTCCTGCGGGTGAACCCGGCCTTCTGCGCCATGGTGGGGCGCCCGGAGGCAGATCTGATCGGCATGGCCTTCCGGTCCATCACCCATCCGGACGATGTGGATGCGGACGTGTCCCTGGTTCAGGACCTGCTGGAGGGGCGACGATCCTCCTTCTACCTGGAAAAGCGGTACCTGCGCAAGGACAGCAGTGTGGTGTGGGTGCAGCTCACGGCCTCACTGGCGCGGGATGAGCGAGGGGAGCCCCTGCATTTCGTGGCCCAGGTGCAGGACATCACTCTGCGGCGAGAGGCCGAACTCCAGCGTCAGGTCACCATCGAGATCCTGGACATCCTCAACCGTCGCCCGAATCCCGAGGAGGCCTCAAGCGACATCCTGCGGGTGATCCAGACAAAATTCGACATAGAGGCTGTCGCCATCCGACTGGCGGGGGATGACGACTTCCAGTACGCGGCCCACGCCGGGTTTCCGGAGTCCTTCATCCGATCCGAGAATTGCCTTCGGGCCCACACTCAGGCGGGGGAACCGCTCTTCGATGACGAGGGCAGTCCGCTTTTTGAGTGCATCTGCGGGCTCGTGCTGACCGCCAAGACCGATCCCACCAACCCGCTATTCACTGCCGCTGGCAGCGCGTGGACCAACGACGCCCGTCCCATTGTGGAGATGCGGAGTGGCGAGATGCCCCGGGTTCATCCCCGAAATCGCTGCATCGAGAGCGGCTATCGCTCTATCGCCATCATCCCCATCCGGATAGAAGGCACGACCATCGGGGCGCTTCAGCTCAATGACCACCATCCCGGCCGCTTCACCAGCGAGATCATCAGCTTTCTCGAAGGCATCGCGGGAAGCATCGGACTCGCCCTTTCGCGTAAGCGGATGCGGGATGAATTGGCGTCCAGCGAGGCGCGGCACCGTCTGCTGGCGGACAACGTGCTGGATGTCATCTGGATCATGGACCTGGAAGGGCACTTCACCTATGTGAGTCCCTCCATCGAGAAGCTGCGGGGCTTTTCGCCTGCGGAAGTGGTGCAGCAGTCCATGGAGGCAGCGCTGACGCCCGATTCCCTCGTGGTGGCAAATCGTGAGCTCGCCTGGCGACTGGAAGCGCTGGCCCGAACCGGTGCCTTCCCACCTTTCAAGGGTGAGCTGGAGCAGACCTGCAAGGACGGCGGCACCGTCTGGACGGAGATTACCTGTGCAGGGCTCCCGGATGACTCCGGTTGTATCAAGGCGATCCTGGGGGTGACACGGGACATCACGCCTCGAAAGCAGGCGGAAGATGCCCGGCGAATGCTCGCGGCCCAGCTTCTGCAGGCCCAGAAGATGGAGAGTCTCGGCAGCCTCGCGGGAGGTGTGGCCCACGACCTGAACAATGTGCTGGGAGCCATTCTCAGTCTGTCCACAACCCTGCGCTCCAAAGTGCAGCTTCCAGATCCCTTGGCGGGCCATCTGGACACCATCACCCGCGCCTGCACCCGCGGACGGGATGTGGTGAAGAGCCTGCTGGTTTTCTCGCGCAAGGAATTGGAGGAGACCCAAGAGGTGGATCTCAACCAACTCGTGCGGGATCTGGTGCAGCTCTTGATCCATACCACCCTCCAGCGCGTGAATCTGACCATGGAACTGGAGGAGGGCCTGCCCCACCTGCAAGGTGAAGCGGGCACCCTCAGTCATGCGGTGATGAACCTCTGCGTGAATGCCGTGGATGCGATGCCGGATGGAGGCCGGTTGACGCTCCAGACCCTGCGGAGGCCGGATGGAGGTGCTGAGCTCCGAGTGCGCGATACCGGGGAGGGCATGACGCCGGATGTGCTGCAGCGGGCGACGGAACCCTTCTTCACCACCAAGCCTTCTGGAAAGGGCACGGGCCTGGGGCTCGCCATGGTCTACGGCACCATGCAGGCTCACGGCGGGCGGTTGGACCTGCGCAGCAGCCCCGGCCTGGGTACTGAAATCATCCTGATCTTCCCGGCGGAGCGTATGGTAACCAACTCGTCTGAAGCCTTGCCTCTGGGGAGTCTTCAGTCCGAGGTTCAGCGGGAGCGCTGCATTCTCCTGGTGGATGACGACGATCTGATCCTGGATTCGGTCGCCACCATGCTTGAGTTGTTGGGTCACGTCATCCACCCCGCCCAGGGGGGGGTCGAGGCTTTGCGCCTCCTGAAGGATGGCCTGCATCCCGATCTGGCGATCCTGGATATGAACATGCCGGGGGTGAGTGGTGCCGAAACCTTGCCGCTCCTGCGGGCTGAGGCGCCGGGTCTGCCGATTGTCATCGCTACGGGTTACAGGGATACGCAGGTCGATGCCTTGCTCGCCGGTCACCAGAGTGTGGGCTGCATCTCCAAGCCCTACACGCTGGAGGAGCTCCGCCGGGTGCTGGATCAGTTCCTTCCTGATTGAGGGGATACCTCTGTGGCCCATCGCGGAGTAGACCTATGGAAAGTCATACCGAGGCCGTTTCTGCATGGGCTTGGCCAGGTGTTGGGCGTGATGGCGATCATGCTGCTGGCCTCACTCAATGAGGTGGTCGGGCGCCGCGATGCCGCCGCGATACGGTTCGCCGGGCATGCCCTCCAGGGCTCTTCCCAAACCCAGGGTTTCGAGGTTCTTGGCAAGCCGGCGGATCGCCTGGAAAAGCAGCGCGAAGCGGCTTCAGATGCGGCTTTATCGGCGTGTCTCCACAACACGGAACGGGCCTTCGTGGCGGCCTGTGAGCATCTGCAGCGGAGCATTGGCGGGGGGCGGGCATGAGCCGCGGCAAGCTTCTGGTGGTGGATGACGACCGGTTCGTGACCTCTCTCCTGCAGCGAATTCTCACCCAGGCGGGTTACCAGGTCCGGATGGCGGGGAACGGCGAGGAGGCCTTGAGTCTGCTGAACCGGGAGTCGGACATCGACGCCGTCCTGCTGGATCGCCGGATGCCGGGCATGGATGGCCTGGAGGTCTTGCGGCGGATGAAGGCCCAGGAGTCCTTGCGCAACATTCCGGTGGTGCTGCAGACGGCCATGGATCAACCGGAGGAGATCCAGGCGGGCCTCAAGGCGGGCGCCCTCTACTACCTGGTGAAGCCCCTGGATCCCACCCTGGTGTTGCAGGTCGTGGGCGCTGCCACCGAGGAATACGCCGCGAAGCAACTGCTCTGGGCGGAACTGGAAGGCACCCGCTCGGCGATGACGCTGCTCCAGCGGGGTTCCTTTCGCTATCAGACCATGAGCCAGTGTCATGCCTTGGCGGCGCTTCTTGCCAAGATCGGACCGGAGGCCCGGCGTTTGGTGGTGGGGCTATCGGAGCTGATGGTGAACGCCCTGGAACACGGCAACCTGGGCATCACCTATGACGAGAAGAGCGCCCTGATTGAGAAGTGCCTCTGGTACGCCGAAGTGGCGCGTCGGGAGGGACTCCCCGAGAACGCGAATCGGTGGGTGACCGTTCGGGTGTCTCGGTCCCAGAGATGCACGCGCTTCCGAATCCAGGATCAGGGGGCTGGATTCCCCTGGCAGGACTACCAGGAACTCCGCACGGACCATCTCTTCGACAGCCATGGGCGGGGCATCCTGATGGCAAGGTGGGAGTCCTTCGATCGCCTGCGGTACGTGGGCAACGGGAATTGCGTGGTGGCCGAGGTGGATCACGCCTGAGGTGGACCGGCTTTAGGCGCCGAACCGTGGCGGAACAGGTCTAAGCCTTCGTCTTGAAGTCCTTTCCGATCCAGCCACGGGCGACGACCAGCAGCACGGTGCTCGCCATGGCGATGCAGCCCGAGACGAGCCAGAGGGTGCCGGTGGACTTGGGGCCGACGCTCGGGCACCACTTGGCCAGCGCCGCGCCGGAGTAGAGCGGCACGAGCATCTTGGTCATGAACCAGGGCATCTGCGCCACACCCATGTAGACGCCGGTGCGGCCCTCGGGGGCGATCTCCGCGGCGTACTGGAGGAAGCGGGGCTGCCACATGGCTTCGCCCACGGAGAGGACGAGGATGTAGGCCACCAGCATGGGTGCGCTGTTGCCGCCCACGAGGATGAAGGGGGCGAGGCCCATCACCGCCGTGCCCAGGATCATCATCCGGTAGACCTTGGTCTTGGCGGTGAGGGCCGCGACGATGGGGCAGAGGATGAAGATGAGCAGGCTGTTGAAGGCTGTGGCGGCTTCGAAATTCTTGCCAATCCAGCTGCCCGCGAAGGCGCGGTCGACGTACTGCGGCAGCACCAGCCAGTTGTATGCGAAGAGGGTCTGCACTGGGATGAGGGCGAAGATGAAGAAGGTGAACTTCATGTCCATCAGGGGGTGCGTGCGGACCCAGGTACGGATGCGATCTCCGAAGGGCTGATCTGGGGCCGCCACGTTGGCGACGGTGGGGACATCATCGGGGTCCACGGCCGGAGCCTCGGCCTTGGCCGCCTTCAGGGCGGAGGTCCAGGTGCGGGCGGACAGGATGATGAGGACGAGCACCAGTCCCATGACGCTCACCATGCCGTAGAACCCGATGCCCCCGGCGAGGCCGAAGGTGCGACGGACGGGGCCCATGAAGGTGGGCAGCCATCCGCCCAGGTTGTTCAGGGCATAGAGCATCGCGAAGGCCATCCCCGAGGTGGCGGGGGTGGAGATCTGGCGGGTGCCAGCGTAGATCGCCGGCTGATACATGCCGAAGCCGATGACGACGAGGAGGATGCCCGCCAGGGCCACGCCGTTGAGGGCCGAGAAGATGGTGGCGCCCGGCAGGCCCAGGGAAGGTGCAAAGGCCAGGACGAACCGGCCCGTCGCCATGAGGCTGACCGCGAGGATCACGGTCCGGCGCACGCCCCATTTATCCACGCGCCCGCCGAAGAAGAGCATGGAGAAGGTGATGCCGGAGGTGAGCGCCCCCACCATGTAGCCCGCGTGCTGGTCACTCAGCCTCACGTACTGGTTGAAGTACATCGCCAGGTACGTGACCAACCCGAAGTAGGCGAAGCCCTCCAGCAGGTAGCTCAGGTTCAGGCCCCACAGCGCCCGGGGGGCGTGCACGAGGTCGATGAACGGCTGGGTGATTTCGCGCAGGGGATTCGTCGGGGGCTGGGACTCGCTCACGGACACTCCAGGGTGGGATGGGAGCATCATCCCATGGCGAGGGCTTGGAATCACACCTCTTGAATGTGATGTTTTTCCAAGGATTCCTCCAGATCTTTTGGGGGCTCTTGCAGCCGAGGATTCTGTGATCCTCGGTCAGGCGCCATCGGCTTCTGGAGCTTCAGGCATCCTAGAGACATGCGCATCCTGCTCTCCCCTGCCAAGTCCCTGGATCTACAGCGCCCCCTGCCCGCGGTGAAGCCGACCCAGCCCGGCTTCCTGGGGGACGCGGAGGCGCTCATCGGGGTGCTGCGGGAGCTGACGGTGCCGCAGATCATGAAGCTGCAGGACATCTCGGAGGATCTGGCCGCCCTCAACGTGGGCCGCAACCGCGCCTGGACCAAGTCCCACACCGGCAAGAACGCCCGTCCCGCCCTGTTCACCTTCGATGGCGATGTCTACGAGGGCCTGGACGCCTGGAGCCTCTCCGCAGACGATCTCGCCTTTGCCCAGGACCATTTGCGCATCCTCTCCGGGCTCTACGGGGTCCTGCGCCCCCTGGACCTCATGCACCCCTATCGCCTGGAGATGGGCACGCGCCTCGTGACCGCTCGGGGACGGGATCTCTACCGCTTCTGGGGCGACCGGATCTCCAAGACCCTGGATCGCCAGACGGACCTCGTCATCAACCTGGCTTCCGAGGAATACGCCAAGGCGGTCAGGGATCTGCAGGCTCGTGTGATCAGCCCGGTCTTCCAGGAGTGGAAGGGCGGCACCTGGAAGATCATCAGCTTCTACGCCAAGCGGGCCCGAGGGCTCATGGCGCGGCATCTCATCCAGCGTCGGGGCGCCGAGACCCTCACAGCCTTCGCCGCTGAGGGATACGCCTTCGATCCCAAGGCATCCACGGACGACGCGCCGGTGTTCCGGCGGCGCACCTGAAAGGCAGCCATGACCCGTCCCACCGTCACCCTCCATCCGCGTAAGCGCATCGCCCTGGTGGCCCACGACCACAAGAAGAAGGACCTGCTGGAGTGGGTGACTTTCAACAAAGGCACCCTCTGCAAGCACGAACTCCACGCCACAGGCACCACGGGTCGGCTGGTGGAGGAGCGCCTCGGCGTGCCGGTGGTGAAATACCAGAGTGGCCCCCTTGGCGGCGACCAGCAGATCGGCGCCAAGATCGCCGAGGGCGAGATCGATTTCGTCATCTTCTTCTGGGATCCCCTGGAGCCCGTGCCCCACGACCCGGACGTGAAGGCACTCCTGCGTCTCGCGGTGGTCTGGAACATCCCCGTGGCCTGCAACTGGGCCAGCGCCGACTTCGTCATCAGCAGCAGCCTGATGGATGAACCCTATGAACGCGTGTTGCCGGACTACGAGACCTACCGCCAGCGGAGTGTCGGATGACCCCCGCTGGGCCCGGTTCAAGGCGCATTTGAGGTTGCGAAAGCCGAAGGCGGGGCCCTGGACTTTCTCGGGTCGGGCCTCTTGGTGACCGTGGGCTTCATCGACTCCGGCACCTGGGCCAGCAATGTGGCGGCGGGCAGCACCTATGGCTACGCCCTGCTCTGGGTGGTGACGCTTTCCACGGTCATGCTCATCTTGCTCCAGCACAACGCGGCGCCCTGAGCATCGTCAGTGGCCTCTGCATGTCCGAGGCGACGACCCGGTTCTTGCCGCGCTGGATTGGGCGCCCGGCGCTGTGGTCCGCGGTGGGAGCCTCCATCGCCACGGCCTTTGCGGAGATCCACCTCAAATACGAGGCGTTCGACACGCTCTTCTCCATGGGCATCGGCTGGGCCATCAACAGCGCCATGGTGATCCTGGCGGCGGCGACCTTCTTCGCCCAGGGCATCAAGGTGGATGCCCTGGAACAGGCGGAACAGCTGCTGAGGCCCATGGTGGGCAGTCTCTCCGCGCTCCTCTTCGCCCTGGCGCTCCTGGCAACGGGGCTTGCGTCCATGCTGACGGCGGGCATGGCAGGCGGAAGCATCTTCGCGGGACTCTTCAACCGCCCCTACGACATCCACGACACCCGCACGCGCCAGGGCATTGCCGTCACCCTGGGAGTGGCGATGGTGACGCAGTTCCTCGTGGTGGACAGCTTCCAGGCCGTCGTCTGGAGCCAGGTGGTGGTGAGCGTGCAGATGCCGGTGACGGTGGTGCTGCTGATCGTCCTCACGAGCAATCCCAAGGTGATGGGGACGCACGCGAACAAGCCGTTTGGTGAGGTGCTGCTCTGGCTCGTGGTGGCGGTGGTCATCGCCTTGAGCGTCTGCCTCCTGGCCAAATAGCTCTAGCCGATACCGTAGGGCGGATGCACTTCCAGCGCCGGTCTCTGGAGATCCCGCACCAGGGCGCGCACGGCCATCTGACAGGCTGCATTTCGATTCCAAGCCGCCTCCGGGCCGAAGTGGTGGCTGTTGAAGAGGCGCGTGTAGGCCACCTGCCCCGAGGCTTCCAGCACGTAGCAGTGGACGCCGCCGAGGCGCCCCTCACCCACGGGAAAGGCCTCCACTACAACGAAGAAATCGCAGTCGGGAGGCATGCTTTGGGCCCAGAGGGTGTACGCCTCGGCTCGGTCCTGGACATAGCGGAGCTGATTTCGGCCCAGGGCCTTCGATGGGATCCGCGGCGGCGTCCTGGCCGCGGCGGCAGAGGCCCAGCCTTCGGCCCGCAGCAGTTCCACCAGAAGCTCCGCGGTGTTGGGCGCCACCTGCGTCAGGCCCAGCGGATCCACCAGGGGATGGATCAGGATTCGGGCCGATTCCTTCCGCGCCTTGAGGCGATCGAAGGCCAGGCGGCGTCGGCTCAGCTCTCCCTCCGAGGGGGACCCGAAGGCCTGGGCGACTGGATAAAGCAGGGGGGCGCACCCTTGCTGGAGCGGCAGAGACAGGAGCAGGAAGGGGAGCAGATGGTGTCTCATGGCGCATTCGCTCAGGGCCGGAGCCATGGAAGTATCGATCCACCCGCATCCGAAGGCTCGACTTCCGGCATCAGAGATACGAGGTGCATGCATGCGCGCGCGTCGGATCCTTCTCGCAGTCCTGTTGCTGGGTTCCCTCGGGCTGTGGGCCTGCAAACGCACCGCTTCCCACGAGGTGGCCGTGAACGACGAGACCAAGCCCACAAAGGCGGAGCTGCAGAAACGCCTGAATCCCATGCAGTACCGCGTGACCCAGGAGAACGGTACCGAGCCGGCGTTCCAGAACGAATTCTGGAACGAGAAGCGGGAGGGGCTCTACGTGGACATCGTGTCCGGGGAGGCGCTCTTCAGTTCGAAGGACAAGTTCGATTCCGGCTGTGGCTGGCCCAGCTTCACGAAACCGCTGGAGGACTCCAAGGTCGTGGAGAAGCGGGATGTCACCCACGGCATGATCCGAACGGAAGTGCGCTCCAAGGATGCTGACAGCCACCTGGGCCACGTCTTCGACGACGGGCCCCGGGACAAGGGCGGTCTGCGCTACTGCATCAACAGCGCCAGCCTGCGCTTTATCCCTGTGGATGACCTGGAGAAGGACGGCTACGGGAGCTTCCTGCCTCTCTTCGGCCGCAAGGCGCCGGTGGCAAAGGAGGAGGTCGCGACCTTGGCGGGCGGCTGTTTCTGGGGGATGGAGGACCTGCTGCGTAAGCAACCCGGCGTGCTGCGCACCGAGGTCGGCTACACCGGCGGCAAGGTTCCCAACGCCACCTACCGCAACCACGAAGGCCATGCCGAAGCCGTACGCATCGAGTTCGATCCAGCCAAGACAACGTATGAGACTCTTCTGCGCTTCTACTTCCGCATGCACGACCCTACCACCCTGGACCGCCAGGGACACGATCTCGGCAGCAGCTACCGCAGCGCCATCTTCTTCCACAGTCAGGCCCAAAAGGCCACCGCCCAACGGGTGAAGGCTGAGGTGGACAAGTCCGGCAAATGGAAGCGCCCCATCGTCACGGAGATCACCGCCG
>CAYQAS010000101.1:0-15828 GCA_964415525.1 uncultured Solibacteraceae bacterium | reverse complement strand
AGGATCTCCTTCTTCGACATGCCAGCGGTGCGGGCAGGATCGTTCAGGATGGCCTCGAACTCCTTGAGCTTGTCCAGGGACTTCTTGATGGTGGCAAAGTTGGTGAGCATGCCGCCCAACCAACGGTTGTTCACGTAGTAGGCACCGCAGCGGGCGGCCTGCTCGGCGACCAGTTCCTGGGCCTGGGGCTTGGTGGCAACGAACAGGAAGGTCTTGCCCTGGGAGGCTGCCTTCGTCAGGAAATTCGCGGCCGTGTTCCAGAGACGCAGGGTCTTCTGGAGGTCGATGATGTAGATGCTGTTGCGGGCGCCGAAAATGTACTTCTTCATCTTGGGGTTCCAGCGCTTGGTCTGGTGACCGAAGTGGACGCCGGCTTCGAGCAGTTCCTTCATCTGGATGGCAGCCATGGTTGGCCTCCCTTGGAATTAAGCGGCATGACGCCGCATCTCTGGGATGAAAGGCGGGAAATCCGCCCGAATCGGCACCCCGACGGGATGCCCTGACAAACGCTGCGGGGAGCATGACTCCCCGCGGCGAAAAAGCAGTGTGCGACTAGCGCTTGGAGAACTGGAACCGACGACGGGCGCCCTTCTGACCGGGCTTCTTACGCTCCTTCATGCGCGGATCGCGGGTCAGGAGACCGGCGTGGCGCAGCATGCTCTTGAGCGCGTCGTTGTACTGCAGCAGCGCGCGGGAAACACCCATGCGGATGGCGCTGGCCTGACCGGAGGGACCGCCGCCTTCGACCGTGATGTGGAGGTCGAACTTGCCAACGAGGTCAGCGAGGACCAGGGGCTGGTTCACCACCATGCGGAGCACGGCGTTGGGGAAGTAATCCTCGAGGGTGCGACCGTTGACCGCCACCTTGCCGCTGCCGGCGCGAAGGAACACGCGGGCGGCAGAAGTCTTGCGTCGACCGGTACCGTAGTGCTGGGAAATCGCCATGGTGTGCCTCTGCTTACAGCTTGATGGTCAGGGTCTCAGGCTTCTGCGCGCCCTGCTCGTGATCGGGGCCGGCATAGACCTTCAGCTTGCGGAACATGTGGCGACCGAGGGGGCCCTTGGGGAGCATGCCCTTCACGGCGGCCTCGATGATGCGGTCGGGGTAAGTCTTCGCCATCACGTCGGCACGGACTTCCTTCATGGAGCCGGGACGGGTGGTGGTGCGGCGATAGAACTTCTGCTCGGCCTTCTTGCCGGTCAGAACGGCCTGCGCCGCATTGATGACGATGACGTGGTCGCCCATGTCGAGAAAGGGCGTCCAGGTGGGCTTGTGCTTGCCGGACAGCACGTCGGCAACGACGGTGCTGAGGCGGCCAACAGGAATGTTCGCGGCGTCAACCACGAACCACTTGCGCTCGATGGATTCCGCGCCCTTGGGGAAGTAGGTGCTCATGACCGAACTCCGGGTTCTTGGATCTAGAAACGGAACAACAGGAAAAGTACGCGCACCCCCCGGGGCTCTTGGAGGCGCAGAACGTTCACCCTATCGCCCGGCGCGTGAGAGGTCAAGGATTTTTCTTCCCAAAACCCCAGTCCCAGCGGGCTTCCGGACCTACGCCTTCGCCAGGTTCCAGAGCTCCTGGGCGATACGAAGCGCGCCTCCGCCGTCCACCAGCGCCATCCCATCCCGAGTCTGCTCCTGGCGGCTGTCCTGCCCTTCCGGGCCGAGCCAGCGCTCCAGGGCGTCGGAAGTGTGACTGAGGTCGGCCTCGGTTCCCAATCCCAGATTGAGACATCCGTTGGCTTGGCCGAGGTCGGCAATCATCGCCTGCTGGCGCTCATTCTGCCCCCAGGCCGCTGCAGGAACTCCGAGGCAGATCGCGTCCGCGAGGGTCACACCCGCCGCGCACCAGATGGCGTCGTAGTCAAGCATGCGCCGAGTGAGGTCCGGCAGGGCGGGCACCACGGTGCAGCCGGGAATCGCGCCACCACTGACGCCATTCGGGGCCACCAGGGTGCAAGTCCCCAGATAGGCGCCCCGGGCCACGAGATCTCGCAACACTGCCAACGCATACGAAGCCAGCCCCGGACCATCCGTCCCGCCGAAGGTTACCAAAAGCTTGTGCACCGCAAGAGGCTGAAGGGGCTCGCGCTTCGGTCGAAGGCCGCGCACCGATTGGCCCACCACGATGTACTGGGCACCCCGCAGCACGCGGCAGGTCCCTCGTCGGGTCTCGTACGGCTTGACCTTGCGGCCATCCACCACCTTGACCGGCGCACTCGGCCAGTTCACACCCTCCAGGTAGGGCTGGAGCAGCAAATCCGCCGACTCGTGGGCATCTCCCTCGTCCTCGAAGATAGCGACCTTGGACGGCCGCAGGTTCGCCACGTGATCCGCAGTGGGAAACCACAGATCCAACAACGAGATCGTCGCGCGGGACGAAAGCGCCTCTGGCACCGGTGCCGCAATATCCGACCCGAGGTAGACCGCCTCCAGAGGCAGCCGCTCTTCCTTCCAGGGATGCAGCCCGCCGCCCACTCGCTCGGCCTTGGCATCACCGGAGATGGCCAGGGTGGCGGAGCCGCCCAGCGCTTGCCAGGCCTCGGCAATGGCCAGCGCCCGGGCGACGTGGCCCAGGCCGAGCTGGAGATCAGAGTGGATGCGGAGGAGGAGGTGATGGGTCATGGCATCGGTCGGGGGAATGGGAGGAGTCTAGGGCCAGTAGCCACGCGGCCGCAACGGATTGCGTATCAGGGAAATGGATGCCCCTCGGCAAATCCTGGCTGCGGATGGGCCGCCACCGGTGCCACAGCGATCGGCCAACCATCCTTGAAGTAGGCCTCCTTGTATCGGACATAGCGTGTCCAGATGCTGCTAACAAGCTGCCGCTGGTCCGGCGTTAGCTCCCGCTTCACCTGGGCGGGCCACCCCGCCACGAGGGTGTGGGGCGGCGCCTGGAAGCCTTCCCGCAGGAGCGACCCGGCAGCCACAAGGCAGCCTTCGCCCACTTCAGCACCATCCATGATGGTGGTGCTCATGCCGATGAGCGCGCCCTTCCGAATCGTGCAGCCATGCAGCATCACGTTATGGGCGATAGAGACTTCGTCCTCGACCAGAAGCGGGAAACGGTCGTTGGTGACGTGAAGGCAACAGCCGTCCTGGATGTTCGTGCGTGCGCCGATCTTCATCCAGTTCACGTCGCCTCGGAGCACGCAGTTGAACCAGATGCTGGCGTCATCTCCAAGCTCCACATCGCCAATAATCGTGGCATTGGGTGCCACCAAGACGCGCCCGCCGATGCGCGGTGCCATGCCCTGAAACGGTAGGATCATCGTTTTCACTCCTTAGTCAGATAAGGTCGCAGGTTCCGTAGACGGGTTGTAAGCCCCTACCTGCGTGGGGCCACGCCCCGACGCTATAGTGCTGGACGCTCCGACGAAAGGACCGCCCATGCTCGAACACCTGCTGCCCTCCCGCCGAGAACTTCCCGGCGACGATCCCATCTTCATGGCGAATGGCGAAGCCACCCGCCGCAAGGCCGCGGGTGAGGATGTGTTGAATGCCACCGTCGGCGCCCTGCTGGATAACACCGGCAAGCTCGTGGTGCTCGACACCGTCATGGAAGCCTGGCGGCAGCTCACCCCGATGGAAATCGCCCCCTACGCACCCATCGCCGGCGACCCCGCCTTCCTCACGGCCCTGACTCAGCGCCACTGGCCGACCCTCACCAGCCACGGGATCGGCGCCGCCACGCCGGGCGGCAGTGGGGCCCTCATGGTCTCCCTCCGGAACTTCCTGGAGCCTGGGATGACCCTGCTGACGGCGGCGCCCTACTGGGGGCCCTACGCCACCCTGGCCTTGGAAAACCGCGTAGACCTGGCCACCGCCCCCTTCCCCGAGCCGGGTCAGCCCCTCGACGCCGCCGCTTGGGAGGAAGCGGCGCGACAGCTGCTGTCCAAGCAGGGCCGTCTTCTGATCTGGCTGAACGATCCTTGCCATAACCCGACGGGACACAGCCTCACCGCCGCAGACCGGACCGCCCTACTGGCCGTGCTTCGCAAGCTGGCTGCCCTGGGCCCCGTCACGCTGCTGCTCGACTTCGCCTACCTCGACTACACGGCGGACCCAGCCCACGTGCGGGAGGCCCTCGACGACTACGAGGCCTTCGCCAAGGAGGGCGTGGTCCTTGTCGGCGCCTCCCTCTCACTCTCGAAGGCCCTGACGCTCTACGGCGGACGCGGCGGCGCGCTGGTCTTCCCGTTCACCCAGTCACCGGAACTCCAGGCGGCCCTCGCCTCCTCCTGCCGCGGCACCTACTCCAACTGCAACAAGGCTTCCCAGGTGACGCTGGTGCGCCTCATGGGCGACGCGGCCCTGAAGGTGAAGCTGCAGGCGGAACATGATCACTGGTGCGCCGTCCTGAAGACCCGCGTGGCTGCCCTCGACGCCGCCCTCATGGAGGAAGGCTTCGCTGGAGCCCCCTGGCGCGGCGGCTTCTTCATAACCCTGCGCCACCCCGAGCCTCAGAGGCTGAACCAGGGCCTCAAGGACCGTGGCATCTTCGTGGTGCCCATGCCCGAAGGCATCCGCATTGGCATCTGCGGCCTGCGTGAGGCAGATGCACCGCGCTTCGCCGAGGCCCTGCGCGAATCCTGGTGAGAATTTTCGCTAGACACGCGCCCCTGCTCTGTTACACTGATTAACCCTTGGGGCGTATAACTCAGCGGTAGAGTGCTATCTTCACACGGTAGAAGTCCCTGGTTCGAACCCAGGTACGCCCACCAAAAAGGCCCCTGATACCATCGGGGGCCTTTTTACCTGTTTGCCCGCCAGGAGCTCACATGCCCTTCATCAATGCCACTCAGGTCCGCGCTGGCATGATTGTCAACTTCGAGAACGAACTGTGCCGCGTCATCAGCGTCGAGCACCAGACGCCCGGCAACCTGCCCGCCCGCGTCGTCGTGAAGATGAAGCGCCTGAAGGACGGTATCAACCGCGAGAACCGCTTCGGCTCCGCAGACAAGGTCGACAAGGCCGCCCTCGAGCAGCACATGCTGGAGTTCCTCTATGAGGACGGTGACAACCTCGTATTCATGAACAACGAGACCTACGAGCAGACCGAACTGCACAAGGATGTGCTGGGCGACGACCTCTGCTTCCTGCAGGCCAACATGCAGGTGGAGATCAAGTTCTACGAGGGCAACCCCCTCTCCGCCACCCTGCCCGCCAGCGTCGTGCTCGAGGTGATCGAGACCGACCCGGTTATGAAGAACGCCAATGCCACCGGTTCCTACAAGCCCGCCAAGCTCTCCAACGGCATCACCGTGGGCATTCCGCCCTACATGGAAGCCGGCGAGAGGATCCGCGTGAACACCACCGACCGCACCTTCATGGAGCGCGTCCGCGACTAATCGATTCGCCGCATCCGGATCGATCCAGGGGCCCCATCGGGGCCCCTTTCCGTTGTGTGCTTGAATTCGCACCGGGCCCCAGCAATCACCTTCCGGCCTTGCCGTGGACGGATCCGCGAGGTCATGGAGCATCCCCGTTGCCCATCTTGTCTAAACCTCTCCTTGAATTTTCAGAATTTAGATTCTAAATTCTGAATTCTGAATTTGGAGTGGCCATGGCCTTGACCCGGAAAGCGCGTGAAAAGCAGCAGCGGCGAGAGCTCTTGCTGGAGGCCGCGACCCGCGTGTTCGGCCGGAAGCCTTTCGACGAGGCCTCGATGCAGGAAGTCGCCGCCGAGGCGGAGATCGGCATGCAGGGCCTCTACGAACACTTCTCCTCCAAGCAGGAGTTGTACGAGCAAATGATGCTGACCCGCGCCCAGGCCTTTCAGGCGAGCGCCCGGGAGGCACTCGATCGAGCAGCGGCGCCCCTGGATCAGCTCCGAACCCTCGCCCGGGTCTACGTCACCCATTTCCATCGGAACCCTTTCAGCCTGCCCTCCTTCATCCGGGATCGGGTCCAGGCTGACTGGGGCTTCGACAGCCGATTCTCGCCGCGCTCCCGGGAAATCTACGATGCCGAGCGGGCCCACCTCTCCGACATCCTCCGCGCCGCGGTGGCGGAGGGATCCCTGCAGGATCTGGGCACGGACTTCCTCGCGCAGCTCTGCCTGGGGGTGCTGGAAGCCAGCCTCCATGCCGCGGCGCACCGCCCCGGAGGCGAAAGTGTGGACGTCTGCGTGGACCGCGCCATGACCTGCATCCTCCACGGGGCCGGAGCTCCACGTTGAATCCCGCCCAGGCTGAAGGCCACCTGCACCTCCACCGATCTACCCGTAGAGGGGAATTGACCATGTCCATCCATCCCGCGTTGTTCTGCTCCACCGTCTTGATCCTCGTCGGCTGCAACCAGGGCCAGCGCCAGGCGCCTCCGGTCACGGCTTCCATTTCCGTGCAGCGACCCCGAACGCTCCAGACCTTCGAGACCGTCGCCGTCAGCGGCTCCCTGCAGCCCGAGGGTGGCGCTTCCCTGGTGGCCTTCCTCGTGCCGGGGCGCACCACCCAGGTTCTTGCTCGAGAAGGCGAGCCGGTGCGCAAGGGCCAGGTGCTGGCCACCCTCGATGCCGTGAGCCTCACCCAGGCCCATGCTGCGGCCCAGGCCCAGGCGCGGGCCGCCCAGGCAGCCTTCGAGCGGGCCGAAGCGGAGTTCCAGCGGATGAAGACGCTCTTCGAGAGCCGGAGCCTCGCCCCCAACGACTTCGAGAAGTTCAAGGCGGGACGGGAAGCGGCCCACCAGCAGCACCAGCAGGCCCTTGCGGGCGAAGCCATCGCGAAGAAGAACCTCACTGAAACCTCGCTCCAGGCCCCGGTGTCCGGCTTCATCGGACGGCGGATGGTGGAGCCCGGCGTGATGGTGGGCGCAGGCCAGCCCGTCTTCGAGATCGCCGCCCTGGATCCCCTGGAAGTGAATGTGGGCGTGCCGGAAACCGACATCCGCCTCGTCAAGATCGGCCAGAGGGCCGAAGTGAAAGTCCCCGCCATGCCGGGTCGCACCTTCGAGGGCGTGGTGAAGGTGGTCGGTGTCTCCGCGGATCCTGCCACCCGCACCTACGTCGCCCGCATCCGCGTGGCCAATCCCCAGCGAGAGCTGAAGGTAGGCATGGTGGCCGAGGTCGTCATCACGGGCACCCAGCGCAAGGACATGATCGTGGTGCCCACGGAGGCCATCGTGCGGGATCCTGCCGGCGTCCCCCTTGTCTTTCAGTATTTCCCCGACCAGAAGCGCGTCTACGGACGCCGTGTGGATGTGGGGGCCCTCGCGGGACGGGACGTCCAGATCAAACAGGGGCTCAAGGGCGACGAGACCATCGTGGTCGCCGGGCAGCATGCCCTGCGGGACGGCATGACCGCGGAGATCGCGCCCGCTGCGGCCAGTCAGGACAAGAGGTAGGCCATGGAACGCATGATCAAGGCCTGCCTGCGGTACCCCACGCTGACGGCCATCCTCACCTGCATGATCGCCTTCGTGGGGATCCAAGCCCTCGTCAAGATGCCCCGGACGGAGGACCCCTCCATCACCATCCGCACCGGCCTCGTGCTGGCCGCCTATCCCGGCGCCACCTCCGAGCAGGTGGAACAGCAGGTCACCAAGACCCTCGAAGCCCACATCTTCAAGTTCCAGGAAGTGCGCAAGGCCAAGACCTTCTCCACCAGCCGCCCCGGGGTGGCGATCATCAACGTGGAGCTGGAGAAGTTCGTCAAGCAGCCTGATCTCTTCTGGGCCAAGCTGCGCCACGAACTGAACGGTATCCGCGGCACCAAGCTGCCACCGAGCGTCATGGGCCCCATCGTGAACTCCGACTTCGGTGACACGGTGGCGATGCTCGTCGCGGTGCGCGGGGATCGCTATGGCTACCGCGAGCTCAAGGACTACGCGGACCGCATCCAGGACGAGCTGCGCACGGTGCCGGAAGTAGGCAAGATCGCGATCTACGGCCAGCAGAGCGAGCAGATCTGGGTCACCAGCAGCCTGGAGCGGATGAGCCAGTACTTCACCGATCCCATGAAGATCATCGGGGCCCTCAGCCAGCGCAATGTCGTGCAGGGCGCAGGCAGCGTGGCCACGGACGCGGGCAAGGTGCCGCTCCACACTACCGGCGCCTTCAACTCCGAAGACGAGATCCGCAAGGTGATGGTGGGCCAGGGCCGTACCGGCGCCCCGGTCTACCTCGGCGACTTCGCGCAGGTGGAGCGCCGCTACCAGGATCCCGAGTTCCTCGTCCGCTTCGATGGCCAGCCCGCCGTGATGCTCTCGGTGGAGATGCAGAAGGGCCAGAACATCGTGGAGTTGGGGGACAAGGTGGGCCTCGTACTCGAGCGCATCCGGCCGCTCCTGCCGCCCGACCTGAAGCTCGATTTCGTGGCCCACCAGCCGGAGGTCGTGCAGGAGCGCATGTCCGGCATGGGCCACGAGTTCCTGATCGCCATCATCTGCGTGGTGGTGGTGACGGTGCTGCTGCTGCCCTTCCGCGTGGCGCTCATCGCCGCCATGGCCATTCCCGTCACCATGCTCTCCACCGTCGGCGCCATGAACGCCATCGGCGTGCAACTGCACCAGGTCTCCATCGCCGCCCTCATCCTCGTGCTGGGCATCGTGGTGGATGACGCCATCGTCATCGCCGACAACTACGTCGAGCTTTTGGACCGAAAGGTGCCACGCCCGGAGGCCGCCTGGCGCGCGGCGAAGGAAGTGCTGGTGCCAGTACTGACCGCCACCCTCACCATCATCGCCAGCTTCCTGCCCCTCCTGATCCTCTCTGGCAGCTCCGGCGAGTTCATCGCCGCGCTGCCCATCACCGTGGCCGTGGCGCTCTCCGTCAGCTTCCTCGTCGCCATCTTCCTCACACCCCTGCTCTGCCGGACCTTCATCCACCAGGGGCTCCACGACCACGATGCGGATCCCGACCACGCCGCCAAGAAGACCAGCGCGCTGGATCTGCTCCAGGCGGCCTACCAGAAGGCCATCGCCCGCTTCATGGCCCGACCGGCTCTGGCGGTCGGGCTCGGCGTCGGCGCCGTGGTAGCAGGCCTCGCCCTCTTCCGCTTCGTGCCCCAGCAGTTCTTCCCCAGCGCCGAGCGCAACCAGTTCGTGATCGATCTGTGGATGCCCCAGGGCAGTCGCATCGAAGCGACAGACGCTGTCATGAAGAGGCTCGAAACCGCACTCCGCGCCGAGAGCGATGTCGCCCACTTCGCCAGCTTCGTGGGCCAGAGCGCGCCGCGCTTTTACTACAACGTGAACCCCCAGCAGCCGGATCTGGCTTACGGGCAGTTGATCGTGAACACCCGGAGCGCCAAGGTCACGCCCAAGCTCGTCGCCACCTTCCGGGAGCGTTTCGCCCAGCTGGTTCCTGAGGGCATCGTGATCGTGAAGGAACTGCAGCAGGGTGCAGTGATGGAGGCACCACTGGAGCTCCGGATCTCGGGCATGGACACGGCCCAGCTCAAAGTCCTCGGACGGCGCGTGGAGGACATCCTGCGGTCCGATGCGCGCACCCAGTTCGTTCACACGGATCACTTCAACGATGCCCCGCGGGTGGACGTGAACCTGAACACCGAGCTCGCCAGCCGCCTCGGGATCACCCACGCCAACGTGAGCCGCCTCCTCGCGGGCGCCTTCGATGGCACGCCGGTGAGCACGTTCTGGGAAGGCGACCGCGCCATCCACCTCGTGCTGCGCTCGGATGAGGACACCCGAAAGAGCTTCGAGGATGTGCGCGGCGCGTATGTGGGCTCACCCATCTCCCAGAGCCGCGTGCCCCTGCGCGCGGTGGCGGACCTGGAAGCCGCCTGGCAGACCAGCCGCATCGTGCGCCGCAATGGCGTGCCGACCCTCACCGTCCGCGCCTTCCCACGGCCCGGAATGTACGCCGCGGATCTACTGAAGACCGCCCAGAAGGAGATGAAGAAACTCCAGTTGCCAGAGGGCTACCGCTTCGAAGTCGGCGGAGAGAAAGCCAACCAGATGGAGACCTTCCCCGAGATGGTGGTGGCGCTCTCCATCGGGCTCCTGGCCATCTTCCTCATCCTCATGATCCAGTTCCGCAACCTGCGGGAGCCGCTGGTGGTGATGGCCTCCATCCCGCTCTCGCTCTTCGGCGTCGTCTTCGGCCTCGTCGTGACCCGCAACCCCTTCGGCTTCACCGCCTTCATGGGCATGATCAGCCTCAGCGGCATCGTAGTGCGCAACGCCATCATCCTGGTGGACTACATCAAGGAGAAGCTGCGGGAGGGCTGCAGCCTGGAGGAAGCCGCCACCCAGGCCGGTGAGCGCCGTCTGCGGCCCATCTTCCTCACCACCATGGCCGCCGCCGTAGGCGTCACCCCCATGATCCTCAGCGGTTCCAAACTCTGGAGCCCGCTGGCCAGCGTGCTGGCGGTGGGCCTCATCTTCAGCATGTTCTTCACGCTGCTCGTCGTGCCCGTGATCTACGTGCTCGTCTTTCGCCGGACCGGAAGCCCTGTCGCTCCCCTGGCCGGCCTGCTCCTGGTCCTGGGCCTCGCGGCCCCGGCTCAGGCCCAGGAGCCTTTGAAGCTCACCCTCGAACAGGCCATCGCTCAGGCGCAGTCCCAGAGTCCTGGCGTGAAGATCGCCCGGGCACGACTGGCCGAGGCCCAGGCCAAGCGCCGCACCGCCCGGGCCGACTACCTCCCTCAGCTCAGCACCGATGCCATGTGGCTCAAGACCAGCGGCGAGCAGTTAGTCAAGGTCCCCAAGGGTGCGCTGGGCACCATCCCTGGCCTGGGCCCCTTCCCCACGGGCGAGATGAACCTCGGCCAAGGCGACTCCCACATCCTGTTGCACAACGTCACCCTTGGACAGCCGCTGACGCAACTGTGGAAGGTCCACCAGGGGGTCGGCGTGGCCACGGCGGAAGAACGCATCGCGGAAGCCGAACTGAAGCAGATGGAGGAAGACATCGCGCTGAAGACGCGTCAGGTCTACTTCGGCATCCTCATCGCCGAGGCGAAGCGAAACGCGGCCGAAGCCGGTGTGGCGGCGGGGGAAGCGGCATCCGAAGAGGCCCGCAAGGCCGTCGCCACGGGTGCCGCCCTCGACGTCATCGCCCGGGGCGCCAAGGTGCAGCTCCTCGATCAGCGCCACAAGCGCATGAGCGCCGAAGATGGCGTCTCGGACCTGCGCGCGGAACTGAAGGACCTGCTTGGCCTTGGCCAGGATGCGAGCCTCAGCCTCACCGCTGCACCCCCCCGACTCGATGCCGCCCCCAAGCGAGAAGACCTCCTGCAGGCCGCGATGGCTCGCAATGCGGAGCTCAAGGCCGCCAAGGAAAAACTAGAGAAAGGCCGCTTCGGACTCGCGGCGGGTCGCGCGGACTACATCCCCGAGGTGAGCGCCTTCGCCAGGCACACCTACCAGGAGGGCGTCCCCTTCCTGCGCCACCGGTCCATGACCGTGGGGCTCACCCTCAGCTGGAACCTCTTCGACTGGGGCAAGCGCCAGGGCGTCATCGGCCAGCGCGCCGCCCTCGTCAGCCAGGCAGAGGAGAACCTGCGGCGCGTGAAGCACCGCGTGGAGATCGATCTGGACAAGGGCCTGCGCAAGCTCGAGACCGCCCGTCTGCGTCTGGAAGTGGCGGAGGAGGTCTGCGCCGTGGCCCAAGAGAAGGCGCGGTTGGCCGTCAATCAGGGCAAGGTCGGCCTGATCTCCGATGCCAAGGTCCGCGAGGCCCAGGCTCAGGCACAAGCGGCAGAAGCCGACCAGCTGGCCGCCCGGTTCGGTGTAGATTTGGCGCTGGCAGAGCTGGAAAAGCTGACTGGAGGCCGCTGAGCGGGGAACACAGCACTCTCGCGAGGCACCATACCGATTGGTATGGTGCCTCGCGGCCGTTTCTGGGAGCCTCTCGATGCCACGCATTTTCGCCCTTATTTTCATTTTCCTGGCGGCCCTGCATGTGCATTGGGCCTTCGGTGGACACTGGCCCGCGAAGGACGGCCGAGGACTCGCCCGCCTGGTGGTGGGCGGGCAGGATCGGATGCCGGGCCCTGCCGCTTGCGCACTGGTGGCCCTCGCCCTACTTGTTCCCGCCTTTGCGCTCCTCATCCCGAAGGTCCTGCCCACCCTTCTGGCCCAGGGCGCGGTCTGGGCCACGGCCTTGGTGCTGCTGCTGAGAGGCCTCGGAGGCTTTTTTGAGGCCCGATTCCGTCCGGCCATCCAGGAAGATCCCTATGCCCACTGGAACCAGAGGATCTACAGCCCCTTCTGCCTCATCTTGTCCTTGGGCATGATGCTCACGGGATTGGCCCGGTGAACGGCTCTGCACGGCAGCCCTGGTTAGATGCGGGCTTCCGAATCCTAAAGGAGGAGGGGCATTCAAGCCTTACGCTCGATCGCCTGTGTGCCGCAGCGAACAAGACAAAAGGCAGCTTCTACCACCACTTCCCCTCGCTTGACCGCTGCTTCGAAATGCTGCTCGCCGCCTGGGAGGAGAGCATGACGCAGGCTCCCATCCGCGCGGCCGAGGCGGAGGGAAAGCCCGAAGAGCAGACGGCCATCCTTGAAGCGGAGGTGTCCATTCAGGATCACAGCCTCGATCAAGCGATCCGCGCTTGGGGTCGGCATCACCCCATAGCCAAGGCTGCGGTGATTCGCGTGGACGCCCTCCGCGTGGATTTCCTGGCTCGCCTCCACATGGAGGCCGGACGCGCTCGCGCCCGAGATCTGGCGCATCTTGAATACGCCACCTTCCTGGGCATGCAGCAGCTCGACCTCCAAAAGCCCGCCGAAGCAGCTGCCGTAAAGGATTTGCTCAGGGAAGCACTCTCACACCGGAGTGCCTCTGCCCCTGTGGCAAAGCGCCCGCCCGCATCACCGCTGCAGTAGGGACTCCAGCACCCCGTCCAGCATGGCCAGCGTCTCGGGCGCCAGCAGGCCGTGATCGTCCTCGAGTGCGTGGAGCACCGCGTGGGGATGGCGCTCGCGAAAGGCCTCACTCTCGGCGATGGGTACCGAGGTGTCGTGAAGGCCGTGGATAATGGTGATCGGCACCTCCAGCTGCCAGGCGTGGTCATCCCGCCACGTGTCCAGATCCATCAGGAGCTCCGGCCCGAGCACCGTCCAGGCCTCCCGGGCGTGATGGAAGACGGGAATGGTGCCGCGACGGCGATAGCCGCCCCAGCGCGGCCCCACGAGCCGCCGTCGGGCAAATCCAAAAGCGGGAGCCAGGAGCACCAGGTGGCGTAGCGCCGCACCGCGGCTCGCCACCGCAGCGGCCACCAGCCCGCCGAGGCTCGCACCCACCAGGACCGGCGGCTCGCCAAGCTCGACGAGAAGCGCCTCCACGGCGGCCACCTGGTGGCTGATGGTCAGGGTCTCGAAGGTCGGGAGGTTCAGGTCCGGCGCATGGAAGCCCACGCCCTCCAGAGCGGCCCAGGTGCGCAGATGCTTCGCCTTGTGCCCTTCGGGGCCGGATGCGAAGCCATGGAGATAGATCAGATCCTTCATCGGAGCGCCAGTCGGAGCCTCAGCCTGCCCCCTCCATCGGCTTCCAGCACCCTCCACCTGAGGGGTCCGTCCTGCCCGGCCGGTATTTCACGAGGGCCGACGTTAAAGGCCGCATCATCCAGCTGCCAGCGCTTCCCCGGATAGCGGGGCTTGGCCGGTTCCTTCGTGCCGGGATGAGCATCCACCACCCGCACCGGGCCCTTCGAGGCCCCATCGGTGCTGAGGCGGGAGGGATCGACATACGCCACCACCAGCCCCTCAAAACCCGCGCCCCACCGGTTCCCTACCCGGCCACGATCGAAACCCAGGGGGCGGCGCACACTCAGCTCCCAGAAAGCCCCCTTGCGACGGAGATCCGCCACCCGAACCGCTTGCGGATGAACTCCGGGGGCCCGTTCCAGCGGATCGATCCAGCCTTCCCAAGTCAGACCCTTCACCTGCAACACCGGCACCGTCTCATGGAAACTGCGGCGGTACCAGAGTTCTGCGCGAGTCCAGGCCATGGGGTGGGCCGGGCTGTAGGCCATGTCCTCGTGCCAGGGCCCCTGCTCAGGATGTTGGCGATCCCATCCGCGCAACATGCCGGCGTCCATCAGATCCCAGCCCCCCGCGGTATCGGCGCGGTTGGGGACGTAGAGGTCGTCGACCCGGTGCTCCCCCTGGGCGTGCAGCAGTTCGTGAACAATGAAGCCCAGTGGCGTCTCCTCGGTGAAGAAGACCACGCCCCAGCGCCGATCCGGATCGCCAGGGAGTGGCACGAGACGGCTCTCGGTGGGGAGATGGGCATCCTGTCCCGTCACCACGCTCGTCGGTCCCGGCGCCACGATCCAGAGGTGATCCGGCTTGCCATCCGCACCGGGTGCGCCTGTGCGGTTGTCCACCCAGTCGAAGGCGCTCAGATCCCTTTCCTGGAGCGCATTCAACACATGCTCGGTGATGGCGCGCCGCCCCGCCTCTCCCCCTGTCTTTACAGGGACATCGAGGGTCATGAAGGCGCCGGATTCCAGCAGCAGCGCGCCCTTGCTGATCTCGTAGAGGTACGAGGTGGCGCTGCTCTGACCGGGCAGTCGACCGAAAAGCAAGTTCCGGAGCGCCTCTTCGCTGCGCTGAAGCGGAGCCTCCGGGAGGTTGACTCGCACCACAAGCACGCGATCGCGGCGAAAGAGGGGCATCGGGCGCAGGACAACCTCCTCCGCGAGGGCCTGGAGGGGAACGACATCGCGGAAATAGCCTTCCTTTTCCACCACCACCGCCGTATCCGTCCGGTCCAGCCAAAGCTTAAAGACACCATCCGACCCCGTACCTGACGCCATCAATCCCCGAGGGGAAAGGGGCTTCATCAGGCGATCCGCATGGATGCGGACACCTTCCAGCGGTGCCCGGCCATCCGTCACACGACCCGTGACGATGGACTGCGCGACCAGCGGCAGGGCCATAAGACAGACGCAGAGGAGACGATGCATGGAATCAAAGGTACAATGGGCGGTTCGAGGTTTGTTACGTGGTAGATCCCCAGCTCATCCGAAACTTCTCCATCATCGCCCACATCGACCATGGCAAGTCGACGCTGGCAGACCGTCTGCTGGAGCTCACCGCGACCGTCGCCAAGCGTGACATGCAGGAGCAGCTCCTCGACGACATGGACCTCGAGCGTGAGCGCGGCATCACGATCAAGGCCCATGCCGTCACGCTCAAATACCCGGCCCAGGACGGCAAAACCTACACGCTGAACCTCATCGATACGCCGGGTCACGTGGACTTCACCTATGAGGTGAGCCGCAGCCTCGCCGCCTGCGAAGGCGCGATCCTGGTGGTGGATTCGACACAGGGTGTCGAAGCGCAGACGCTCGCCAACACCTATCTCGCGCTCGAAAATGAGCTGGAGGTCTTCCCGGTCCTCAACAAGACCGACCTGCCCTCCTCCGAACCCGAGCGCGTGCTGGAGGAGATCGACCAGGTCATCGGTCTTGTCGACACGGCCCACTCCGTGAACATCTCCGCCAAGACCGGCGAGAACTGCATGCAGGTGCTGGAGAACATCGTCGCCTACATCCCGCCTCCGAAGGGCGATGCAGCCGCGCCGCTGCAGGCCCTGGTCTTCGACAGCTACTACGACAGCTACCGCGGCGTCGTGTGCCTGATCCGCGTGATGAACGGCACGGTCAAGGCCGGCCAGACCATCCAGTTCATGCACTCCGGCTCCACCCACCGCGTGGACGAGATCGGCGTCTTCAGCCCCAAGGAAACCAAGGCCGACGACCTGAGTGTTGGCGAAGTGGGCTACCTCGTCGCCAGCATCAAACAGCTGGCAGATGTGCACGTGGGCGACACCATCACCCACATGCTGAGCACCCACACCAAGCCCGCCAAGGAGCCCCTCAAGGGATTCAAGGAGCTTCAGCCGGTGGTCT
>CAYQAS010000100.1:0-16197 GCA_964415525.1 uncultured Solibacteraceae bacterium | reverse complement strand
CTTCGGCATGGGCATCGAGCTGTGCGGCATCACCGCCACCAAGATCATCGTGAAGTGGTTCAAGGGCTATGAGATCGCCTTGGCCATGGGCCTCCAGGTGGCCATCGCCCGCATCGGCACCAGCCTTGCTCTGGGGGTGAGCCTCCCGATCGCCAAGGCGTTCAAGGTGTCCACTCCCATCCTCGCCGGCGCCCTGCTGCTCGGCGTGGGCCTCGTGGCCTTCATCTTCTACCTCGGGATGGACAAGAAGCTGGACGCTTCTGATCCCTCCAGCATCACCGGCGCGAACCCCGAGGATGCCTTCCGCTTCTCCGACATCTTCAACATCCTGGGCAACAAGGGGTGGTGGTACGTCGCCATCCTCTGCGCCCTCTTCTACTCCGGCGTCTTCCCCTTCCTGAAGTACGCCACGGACCTGATGGTGCAGAAGTTCCACGTGAGCGAAAACCTCGCGGGCACCATCCCCAGCCTGCTGCCCATCGGCGCCATGCTGCTCACCCCCACCTTCGGCGGCATCTACGACAAGAAGGGCAAGGGCGCCACCATCATGGTCATGGGCTCAGTCCTGATCATGACGGTGCACATCATCTTCGCCGTGCCCTTCCTGAACAACTGGCTGATCGCCGTGTTCGCCATGCTGCTGCTGGGCGTGGGCTTCTCCCTCGTGCCCTCCGCCATGTGGCCCTCCGTGCCCAAGATCATTCCTGAGCGCCAGCTCGGCACCGCCTATGCGCTGATCTTCTTCCTGCAGAACCTCGTGGCCCTGATGTTCGCCCCCTGGTTCATCGGCTTCGTGCTCGACAAGTGGTGCGTCACGGGCAAGACCGTGGTGCAGAAGATGATCAATGGCCAGATGCAGGACGTGACCCTCACCAGCTACAACTACATGATCCCCATGATGGTCTTCACCTGCTTCGGCGTGCTGGCCATCGTCTTTGCCCTTCTGCTGAAGGCTGAGGACAAGAAGAAGGGCTACGGCCTGGAACTGCCCAACCAGAAGCGGTAGTCGCATCCCCTTCATTCGCAAAGGCCCCCGCTCGCGGGTAATGCCGCTCAGTTAACGCTGAGCGGCATTTTTCTATGTACGTATCAACAGGGATGTTACACAAGCCACAAACGGCTAACGCGTCCCTCTTTAAATGCGAACTCGATGCTGCTTGCAGCGGTTTCCCAACGGACGGGCTCGGTCGCCTGGGAGCACATCTGCCTCTGGCCTGGATGGAGGAGTCCTTGGCCTGTACGGGTACGGCAAGCATCCGTCACCGTCGGTTGCCTGTGGAGCAGGTCGTTTGGCTGGTCATTGCCCTCACGCTGTACCGCGGCACATCCATGTCCTAGGTGCTGGAGTCCCTCGATCTGGCGCTCGCGAACGGCCCGTAGTGCCCGACCAACCTGGTACGCAGGCTGAAATGCCTCGACGAACATACAGCCTCAGCCGCTGGCCAGCCTCCGACTGAAGGGATGCATCGTGCCATCCCTGTTCCGATCAGCCGGGCTTGGGAAAACTCAGGCTCACCTTCGTGCCGTGACCCACGGTGCTTTCCAGTACCATGCGTCCGCCGTGCAGGTTCATGATGCCCTTCACGATGGCCAACCCCAGCCCGAAACCATCGGAGCCAATGGCTGAAGGGCCGCGCTCGAAGGGTGTACCAGCCCGATTCACCCAGGTGGCTGGGATGCCAGGACCATTGTCCTCCACCCAAATCCGGATCTCGCGACTGGACATGAAGCCTCCGACGATGATCCATCCACCTACCGGAGCGTGGCGCAGGGCATTGGCGAGGAGGTTGCTGACGGCACGCCGCACGAGCACTTCGTCGGCGATGAGCCGCAGGCCGGGTGCGACCTGGACGCGGATCTCCACCTGCTTGTCCTCTGCCGTCAGGCAGAAGGGCTCCGAGATGGCCTCCAGCAAGACCGGCAGGTCGAGTTCCCGAGCGGAGATGGCTGCGCCAGGGTGCTCACTTCGAGCCAACAGCAGGACCTGATCGATCAGGGAAGCCAACCGGGCCACCTCTTCCAGCGCAGCACCGATGCCATCCCGGGTCGCATCCAGATCCCGAGGCCGAAGGATCAGAGCCTCCAGCCCCACACGAAGATTCTGAAGGGGCGTACGGAGTTCGTGGGCGAGTTCTGCCCCAAGCCGCCCAAGGCGGTCAAAGGCAATCTGGAGCCGTCCGAGGCTCGCATTCAGGGTGAGCACCAGGGGGCCGAATTCCTGTGGGAAGTCCAACTCCTGAAGGCGGACTTCCAGATGGCGATAGTCGATGCTGCCGGTCTCCCGGGTGATGTTACTCAGGGGGGCCAGGCTTCGCTTGGCCAGGAGACGGCCGACCCCTCCCGCCAGGAGCCCCGCTCCGATTACTGCCAGGGCAAGTATCCAGAGGGTTTCCCGCTGCAACGTGAGGTCTTCAGTGTGTTCCAACGCCAGACGAAGCTGGCCGCTCCCGGAGGGGCCCATCCAGGGAGCCACCAGGGTGGTCAGGAGCCGACCATCCACCACCTGGGTGATGGGATCACTTTGCACGGTCGGCCAACTCAGCCCTAGAGGCAGTTCCCCGGCCACGGCCGACTGCTGGCGCAGTTCGCCCGAGGGTCCCAGCAGGATCCAGGCGTAACCGGACGCCGTGGGCGGGATCTCCCTGCCGACGCAAGGAAGGAAGGTCGCCGCGATTTGCCTTACTCGCACATGGGCTTGCCGTTGCTGGTGATGCCCCAGGATCAGATACAGCGCCACTGCAGCCACGGTCAGAACCAGGGTCGCTCCAAGGGTGAACCCCCATTGGAGCGTTGCCTGGATCGAGCCGCTACTTTTTTTCACGCAGTTCCATCACCACGCCCACCCCACGGAGCGTATGGATCAGCTTCGTCTCGTAAGGATCGTCGAGCTTCTTTCGCAGACGCAGCATCTGGACATCCACCGCATTGCTCTCCGGGGGAACTTCGCCCCCCCAGAGGGCCTGCACGATGAGGCTGCGGGGCACCACTTCACCCACGTTCTGGAGCAGGAGCGCAGCCAGCGTGTACTCCTTGGGCGTGAGGTCAACGCGCGCGCCCAGGCGGGAGATCTTCTTGAGGCCCGGTTCCCAGACCAAATCCGCTAGGTCCAGCTTGCCGGAAGCCTGTGGCTGAGCGCGGCGCAGGATGGCCTTGAGTCGCGCGACGACCTCTGGAATGCCGTACGGCTTTGGAAGGTAGTCGTCACCGCCCTTTTCGAGCCCGATGACCCGGTCTTCCATGGACGCCTTGGCAGAGAGGAACAGCACCGGCGTGGTGATGTTGGACTCCCGCAGACGGCGCACCATATCGAGCCCCGACATGTTCGGCAACATGATGTCGGCCACGATGGCATCGAAGCGGGTCGCCGAAGCCTTCCGCAATCCGATCTCACCAGATGTGGCGGTCGTCGCGCTGAATCCCGCCGCTTCGAGACCCGCTCGAAGGTGCTGCGCCGTCTTGGTTTCGTCTTCAACTATGAGTACGTTCATAACACTTCCGAATTTACAAACGATTGTGTCATGAACCCCATGACGGTCCAAGGACTCAGGCCCTTATTTACAAAGCCGAAAGAAGCTTAAGGACAGGTTGCCATGCCCCGCCCCTCCCGTCTCCAATTCCTTGGCGCACTCGCGGTCTTCAACTATTGCCCCTGACTCGCAGTCGCCACGGGGGTTTTCGGTCCACCGAGCGGCGGGGAGTGACCCAGCAGAACCGGTATCAAGCCCTGGTGCCCTGAGACGGGTCGGCACCCTACCAAGTGAACCGTGGGTCCCAGGTCGCGGGCGCCGTAGATGTGAAACCGGGTGTCCCGAGGCCCCGGATGCAGCGCGCCGCTCTTGCCCGGGCACGGGTGATCGGCCACGCCTGGGTACTCGCGGATGAACCCACCGGCGGCCTGGATACCGAAACCGCTGATCAGGCATTCTTGGTTGCACCGAAAGCTGAACCGCAGCCGCGGGACGGCCTTCCGCCTGGTCACCCACGACCCGCTGTGGCCGCCTCGCAGACCCGGTGGGCGGTCGGATCGTGTCGGATCACTGCGTGATGAGCCGCTAACATCAATCCCATGCGCGCCTCTCTCGCCTACCTCCTTGCGGACGGCTTCGATCCCGATACCGGGGAACTCTCCCTGCGGGTCGGGCTCAATCCGGGTGGCGCGGAGGATCCAGATGTCCTGCGGCTTCGGCTCTACCTCGGGCGCACCGGGGATCCCCTGATGCCCCTGCGCCGAGAGCTGTCCACCCACCTGCAGACCGTGCTCCCTCCCTCCTGGGATCACGGCCTGAAGGTCATCATCCACGCCGTGGAGGAGGATCTGGGCAAGCCCGAAGGGCGCGAACCGGCGCGCTACACCTGGGTGCAGACGCAGATCTTCCACCCCAGCGATCCCCGCTGGACCACCCTGGGACATCCCGTTCCCCGGCAGGTCGAGATCCTCTGGGACTGGGCCCATCGCCTGGATCAGCAGGGCCACCGGATCCGATGCATGGAGCTCTTGGAGCGGCTGCTGCTGCTGGCGCCCCAGCACAGCCTGGCCCTGGAGACCCTGACAGAACACCTGCGCACCGAGGCCCTGCTGGAGGAATCCCTGCCCTTCCTGGATCGGCTGATCGCACTGCGCCCCGAAGCCGTGGAACCCCGCCTTCGCAAGGGCGAGGCCCTGCTGGCCCTGGACCACCCCAAGGAAGCCCTGGAGCTCTTCACCGCCCTCATCAAGAGCCACGGACTCCACGCCCTCGTCCACCTCGGTGCCGCCCAGGCCCGCAGCCACCTCGGCGGCGATCCCTGTCCCCACCTGGACGCCGCGCTGGAGCTGAACCGCGAAGGCACCCTCTCCGTGCTGCGGGAGACCTTCGACCACCGCATCCTCGTGGAACTGCCGCAGGAGACGATCTACCCGCTGGAGGAGCTGCCCGCTCTGCTCGGCATCACTCTGTCGGAACTGCGGGCCTTCATCGAGCAATACCGACTGCCCTTCCACGAACAAGGGGTGCGTGAAAAGGAACTCAGCCTCTGGGTCACCCTGCAGAACCGCTATCAGCTCCTGCCCTTCGCCGTGCACTGGCTCGCCCCGACGCCGCGGGTGCTGCCGGAGTTCTGAAACGCGACGCTGAACGCCGATCACTCCTGCGCCTTCATGCACAATGGAAGGTCCAGGAGACCACTGCATGGCCACCTTCCAAACTACTTCCCTTCCCATCGGCACTGTCCGTCACGGCAAGGTCCGCGACGTCTATGACCTCGGGGACAAGATCCTGATCGTCGCCAGCGACCGAGTCAGCGCCTTCGACGTCGTCATGGCCGATCCCGTCCCTGGCAAGGGCAAGATCCTCACCGCCGTCGCCAACTTCTGGTTCGGCGCCACGAAAGACATCATCCCGAACCACCTGATCGCCACGAACGTGGACGACTACCCGGCGGAACTCCAGGCCTTCCGCTGTGAACTGCAGGGCCGCTCCATCCTGGTGAAGAAAGCCAAGGTCGTGCCCTTCGAATGCATCGTGCGCGGCTATCTGGCCGGCAGCGGCCTGAAGGAATACCAGCAGCACGGTACCGTGTGCGGCATCGCGCTCCCCGCCGGCCTGCGCATGGCGGATCGCCTGCCGGAGCCCATCTTCACGCCCTCCACCAAGGCGGAGGAAGGCCACGACGAGAACATCAGCTTCGAGGGCATGGTTGCCGTGGCTGGACAGGAACTGTCCGAGCAGCTCCGCGACCTCAGCCTCGCCCTCTACAAGCGCGGCTGGGAGCTGGCGAAGGCGCGCGGCATCCTGCTCGCCGACACCAAGTTCGAGTTCGGCCAGCTGGAAGACGGCAGCCTCATCCTCATCGACGAAGTGCTGACGCCCGACTCCAGCCGCTACTGGCCCGAGGAGCAGTATGTCGCGGGCCAGAACCCGCCCAGCCTGGACAAGCAGTACCTGCGCGACTACCTGGAGACACTCCAGGACTGGAACAAGCAGTACCCCGCGCCGGTCCTGCCCCAGCATGTCATCGACGACGTGAAGGCCCGCTACCTCGATCTGGCGGGACGCTTCGGCATCACCGTCGGCTGATCAGCGACGCACGCGAATGACTTCCGGCGCGGGACCTCCCGCGCCGGTTCGCGTTTGGAGGCTCCTCTCGTCACTGCCGACGACCAGCGTCTGGCGACCCGAAGGGGCGAGGCGAGCCTTCCACACCGGGGACACACGATCCAGGGAGAGGCCTTCCACCCGCGCCGCCATGGCGACATCGGGAAAGACACCTGAGGCCAGCCAAGCCAAGCGCTCCTCGGGATGCAACACCAGGGCTCGCTGCCACTCCCGCCACGCGGTCTTGGCCATCTGGAGGTCGGCTTCGGTGAGCGGGTGCGCCGCCAGGTCCGCCATCCACGCCTCCACCTCACTCAGGTAGGCGCCTGCGGTCTTCCCTGCGGGAACCCGAGCCCTCAGGCGGCAATAGCCCGTGGCCGGATCCAAAACATGGCTGTGGGGGATCGGCGCCTTACGGGCGGCTCGGCGGAAGAGGAAAGGCAACAGGTGCGCCGCCGCGGGATCCGTGGTGCCATCCCCTCTCAGACAGAGACCCAGGCGGATTTCGGGGGCATCCAAGGTGCTCCCGCAGACCCAGAGGCGTCCGCAGGGATCTGCCGCAATAGGGGTGGGGGCCTCCGGCATAAGGGTAGTGTTCCAGCCACGAAAGGTGCGTTCCATCAGCCCCTGAACCTGCCGTGCATCGAGATCTCCAACGACAAAGCACTCCAGGGCACCTGGGCCGAGACAGCGGGCATGAAGGTTCCGCAGATCCTGCACACGCACCCGATCCAGCTGGCGCTCGGAAGGCAGAGGCAAGGGCTTGAGACACCGGCTGCCGGCCCGGACGGCGAGATCCGCCGCCAGCCGCTCAAGCGCCGGGGTGGGCAGGATGCGCTGACGGCTGCGCAGACGCTCCAACGCTTCTGTCGTGAGCGCGGGCCGCATCAAGCCTTCCCCCAACCTAGCCCAGGCGCTCTCGAGCGCCTGGGTGGTGCCCTCCATCTGCACAGTCAAGCCGAGGCCATCCCAGGTGGCGGTCGAACGTATCGGCAGGTCCACAAGCCCCACAGCCTTGGCGGGGGCCGTTCCCTCAAAGGCATCTCGCATCAGCACCATGAGCAGGTGAAGCAGGGGCGCCTCTTCGGTCCCCAGCGCCTCACGGCGGGGTGTGGCCCGCATCAGCAGGCGGAAGGTCGGCCGTCCGTGGTCGGAGAGCCAGGTCAGGGACAGTCCGTTCTCTAGGCGGACTCGTCCCGGAATCGCTTCGGCAGGTGCGATGACCGGCGGCGGGGGTGGCTGCAGCATCATCGGGACTCCGCTTCGAGAAGGGCAAGGATCCGGGCACGCTCGGCGGGACTGAGCAGGCGCAGTTGCTGGACCGATTGGCGGACGATGCCCTCCTGCGCTGCGGGGTCTGGCACGGAACGACCGACCCGATCGCCGAGGAGCCGGATCAGCCGCGCTTCGGAAGGATCCTGAGGGGTGAGGAGGGTGTCGGGTTCCAGGCACAGGGTCACCATCCCGGCCGGCTGCGCCAGGACGCGCAGCAACTGGTGCACGGCCACCTCCGGCAGGCGCTCCCCTGAGCGCAGCGCCGGGAAGCCTGCCGTCCACTGCCCGAACCGGGCCTGAGCCTCTCCCAGGACCTGCGCCAGGGCACCGGCATCGTCCTGGATCAACGTTTCTGAAGCCTCCGCTCGCAGCTGAGCCTCCCGGACGTCCTCCCTGGAGATGCCCTCCCTCAACAGCCTCGCCAACTCCCCGTGCAGGCCCTGCTCCAGTTCCTGAAGGGTCCGCCCCTGGAACGGTCGCGCCTCCAGCACCAGAAGATGGGCTTCCCGCACCCCAGGCACCCCCAGATGCGCCTCCACCCTGGAAGCCAAATTCTGCTCCACGACGAGACGGCGCCACAGGCGGCTGGAGGGGCCCCCTGCAAGGACTTCCTCCAGCACTCGGAGGGCCCGGTCATCCCGGCGTCCCACGCGCGGCACCCGCAGGGCCAGCAGCACCCGGGGTTCGCCTTCGCAGAAAGCCTGAAGCCGACGCCCGGTCCAGGTGTCCTCCACCCCCTCGCCCCCCTGCCAGAGCGCCACGGAGGCCGTGCGCGATTCCGGCAGGGTACCCAGGGTGGTTCGAAGGGTGGCCAGAACCTTGTCCCGGACGAAATCCCCTACCACCACAAGGGTCATGCGATCCGGCGTCGCCAGGCTCCGCCCCAGGGTTCGCAGACTCTCCCAGCGAACCTCCGCGACGGCCTCCCGCCCGAAGGCGGCGGCCTTGCCATAGGCGCCGCCCCCCAAGGATGCGGGAAGGAGGAGCCCCAGCGCCTGGGACCAGGACTCCGGATCGGCATTCCCATCCCCAGCCGGATCCACCCCGCTGTCCCGAGCCTCAGGGAAAGCGGAAAGCGGCATGACCCGCAATCGCCCTGTCAGTCCCTGAGCCCAGGCGTGAAGTTCGGAAGCCGGAAGGTCGTACCCGAGGTGTAGGTCGTCGGCGCTGAGATGGGAAAGCCTCGCCTGAGGCATGCCGCCTTCCGAGGCGCGCTGACCATCCAGCTCCTTCCGTGTGGCCGCATGCAGGATCCGCAAATCCGATGTGGATGCGCCGGATGGCGCACGCAGGTTGAACCAGAATCCATCCTCTTGGGCCAGAAGGGATTCACTGACCCGCCCCACGGGCGGTTCTGGCGCGGCCAGGCACCGCCGCAGCAGCTCGTACGCCACCGCCGGCGCCCCCACCGAATCCGCCATGAGCCGTGAGAAGGTCACCGACGCGTGCACCATCCCACCGCCGGGGCGCTCCACCAGCAGGACGCGCATGCCGTTGGGAAGCGTGGCCTCGTGGACATCGGGAAGTGCCGCAGACTGCGCGGAGAGCAGACCGGTCACAAGAACGGGCAGAGCCCAACGGAGGGAATGGCGGCGGCGCATCCTCCAATTCTACTGCCGGATGCGCACCCGTCCGGAAGTGCTCTCGAGGGTGATCTTCTGAGTGCGGCCCGGAATCCGGCACCGCATCACGTGCGCATCCGATTCCACATTCTGGGCGCCAGGAACCTTCACATCGATCGTCCCCTGGCCGCTTCGAGCGAACAATTCCCCCGCAGCACGCCCCAGCTCCACATCCATGGACCCAGAGCCCGTCACGAGACTGATGCCCTCGCCCCAGCCGTCGAGTCGACGCGCCTTGATGAAGCCGGAGATGGAGCGGGCCTGTATGCCGCCCTCCACATCCTCCAGGTAGATCAGTCCCGACGTCGTATTGCACCGGACCCGTGCCTTCAGGCGCCGGGCCTCGACATCGCCATTCGTGCTCTCTGCCCAGAGTTCGCCCGCGAAGTCCCGAACGCGGACATCCCCATTCAACGCCTCGAGGCGAGCGAAGCCCTCCGCATTCCGCAGAAGCACGCTGCCATTCTTGGTCACGAAGTACCCAAGCACTTTACGTGGTACCTGCAGCGTCATCTCGCAGAGTGGCGTCGCCACGAACCCGAAGGAGAACCCCCAGCTGGACTGCTGGAACTGGGCGTCGATCTCCAGATCGGCCCCTCGACGCTGCAGTGACACGTCCACCCGACGGCGATCCGAGTCCCGGATCTCGGCCTGAAGCCGGACTTCCTCGCGATCCCAACCCTCCACGCGGATGCTGCCATTGCGGTTCCGCACCAGCAGTCGCGCCCCTGGAGCGAGGGGCTCGATGCGGTTTTCAACACGCCAGCCCGCGCCACGGGGCGGCACCTGCGTCGGCCAGGGCCGGGGTTCGGCGGGGGGAACGGGAGGCGGAGGCGGCGTCTGCGCCACCAACCCGCCCGCCAGCAGACATGCCCATCCTTGAATGATCGACCGCATGGACGTGTTGCCTCCGGAGCCGCTGGAACGCGGGACTTGCTTATGATTCCACAAGAACCCCTGGGTTTTCATAGAGCCTCCGGTCAACCGGGCCTGCAGGAGACCAACGGGTGACCGGAAGCACGGTTTAGCATGGATGCATGCGCGACGCCTTGATTCTCTCCGCCGTACGGACGCCCATCGGGACCTTTGGGCGGGCCCTGCGGGATGTTCCTGCGTTGGAACTCGCGGCCGCCGTGGCTCGGGAAGCCGTGAACCGAGCCGGTCTCCCTCCCCAACGCGTCGAGAATGTCATCCTCGGGCAGGTCTTCCAGGGGGGTTGCGGGCCCAATCCAGCGCGGCTGGCCGCCATGCGCGCCGGTCTCCCAGTAACCACCTCCGCACTCACCATCAACCAGCTCTGCGGCTCTGGCCTGCGCGCCGTCGCCCTGGCGGCCCAGTCGATCCAGCACGGCGAAGCCGAAGCGGCTCTGGCCATCGGCGCGGAAAGCATGTCCCAGGTGCCCTACCTGCTTCCCGAAGCCCGCTGGGGCCAGCGCATGGGTGCCTCTCGCGCATCGGACGCTTTGCTTTCCGACGGCCTGGAATGCCCCCTCGCAGGCGCCGCGCCCGGCCCGCTGATGGAGGCCCTGGCGCAGCGATTCGGTATTTCCAGGGAGGCCCAAGATCATTTCGCCTTCGAGAGCCAACGGAGGGCTTCGGTCGCCGCAGACGCCGGTGGATTCCAGCGAGAACTGCTTTCCCTGGATGTGAAACGCGGGCGGCGCACCTTGCGTCTGGACCATGATGAGCACGTCCGTCCCGACATGAGCCAGGAGGCCCTCGCGGCGCTGCCACCGGCTTTTTCGCCCGAGGGCACGCTCACGATCTGCAATACCAGTGGCATGAATGACGGAGCTGCCGCGCTCCTGCTCAGCAGCTCCGAGGCCGCGTCAGGCCTGCGCCCCCGAGCCCGCATCGTCGCCTGGGCGCAGGTTGGTGTGGCTCCGACGGACATGGGCCTCGGCTCGGTGCCTGCGATTCGGAAGGTGCTGGACCTCAGCGGTCTGGCGTTTCACCAGATCGATCGAATCGAACTCAACGAGGCGTCCGCGGCCCAGATGCTCGCCGTCCTCCAATCCCTTCCTGACCTAGATCCTGCCCGCGTCAATGTGCGCGGCGGTGCCCTTGCCCTGGGCCATCCCATGGGTGCCAGCGGGGCCCGCATCCTCGTGACCCTCCTCCACACCCTCGAAGACGAGGGACTCCGCTACGGTCTCGCCGCGCTCTGCGTGGGCGGAGGCCAAGGCATGGCCCTGATCCTGGAGCGCCTCTGATGATCACCCTTCCGATCCACCTCCTGCCCCACGGCGAAGGCCTCCCTCTGCCCTCATATGCCACGCCGCATGCCGCTGGCATGGACTTGCGGGCTGCCTTGCCGGAGCAGGCGGTCTGGACCCTCACTCCCGGCGAACGGCGCCTCGTGCCGACGGGCCTGACGATGGCCATCCCGGAGGGATTCGAGGGCCAAGTGCGCCCCCGCTCCGGCCTCGCGCTGAAGCATGGCGTGACGGTGCTCAATGCGCCGGGCACCATCGATGCCGACTACCGCGGCGAAGTGGCAGTGGTGCTCATCAATCACGGGCGCGAGGACTTCGAGGTCCGCCGCGGCGACCGCATCGCCCAACTCATCGTGGCACCGGTCACCGCCTGCGCCTGGGCTCTCGAAACGAACCTCGCCGCACTGGGGGAGACCCGGCGCGGCGAGGGAGGCTACGGCTCAACAGGCCGCAACTGAACTACTTCTTGGCGGGCTTGGCGGCGGGCTTGGCCACCGGTGCGGGGGCGGCAGCGCCGCCTTCCTTGCTGGCGTCATAGCGCTTGGCCACTTCGGTGCTAAATGAGAGCAGCCAGGCTTCATCCGCAGAAGCCAGCATGTTCGGCGCGTAGGTGAACACAGCCTGGAGCTTCCAGTCCTTGGTCACCGCATCCACGATCGGGCGGATCTCCTGGTTGAACTGGCCGGCGATGCGCTCCCGCAGTTTATTGAACTCCGCCTGGCTGTCTTCCTGCAGGCGCTTGAACTCCGTGTCGCCCTTCACAAGCTCAGCCTGGATCTTCGCACGACCTTCCTCTGAGAGCCCAGGGCTCTTGAGCTGCTGATCCAGCTTCTGGAGTTCTGCCCCCTTGCCCTGGACCCTCTCCAGGAGGTTCTTCTGGAGTACCTCCAGCTCGGCAAAAAGCTTCTTGCCGCGCACCGAGGAACCGATCACGTGATCAGGCACGAAGAAGGCAAAACGCGGGGCGGCGGCTTCCTGGGCAACGACAGGCAAAGCCAGGGTGAGGGCGAGGAGGGCGGTGCGCATGGGGGCTCCGAAAGTGGAAAGGTGGTTAGACGCTAGAAAGTTGTGCCAATGCTGAACTGGAAATCCGTCTTGCCATCGAGATCGAAGGCATAGGGATTGATCTTTCGGGAGTAGATCAGACGCAATGGAGCAGGGCTGATGGGAAGGAAGAAGCGGGCCTCGATGCCGGTGGACCGCTTGAGAGCCGTACTAAAGGACGACTGCCCCTGGGCCCAGGCATTGCCTGCGTCATAGAAAAAGACGATCCGGAACTGGTCGGCGATCTTGAACTGGTATTCGGCATTGGCAATAAATTGCTTGTTTCCACCTACCACACTCGGAGTGCCATTGTAGGTGACGATGGAGCCAACGTTACCCCAGCGGTAGCCCCGGATGCTGTTCTCGCCGCCGGGGCGATACAGGTTGAAGATGGAGAGCGCCTCCCGACCCAGGTTGCCCAGGTAGCCATAACTGGCATTGATGCCGAAGATGTGCCGCTCGCCGATGTTGCGGAAGCGCTGTCCTTCCAGGGTCAGACGATAGAAGGGCTTATCGCCGCCAAACTGCCAGCCGCCGTACTCCATGCCGACGGTCAGCTTGTCGCCGAAGGTCGGCTTGAACGGGTGGTTCACCGTGTTGTAGGAGACATGCACGCCCAGCTGGGACGTCATCTGGGTGTTCGTATCCCGGTAGAACCAGCTCTGACCGCCCTCGATGCGCATGAGCGAAACGGAGTAGCTCATGCCAATCTGCGTGCGGAACGCCCAATTCCCGGGAATAAAATTGCTGAGGCGGGCGCCGGTGGAGAGGCCTACGCTGCGGGTGAACTGGCGGTAGGCGTTGGCGCTGCCCACGCGGGAGGCGTCGTAGTCGACGCTGCCGTTGGAAATGCTCGCGCCAAAGCTGTAGGGCTGATCGAAGACGTAAGGTTCGGTGAAACTCACGGAGAAGTTTTTCTGGAACTTGCCCGTGTTGAAGCTAAAGGCCAGCGTCTCGCCGCCACCGCCGAGGTTCCGGGTCGAGAACTGCATGCCGAGGCTGAGCTGGAAGAGGGTGCTGTAGCCGCCCTGGAAGAGCAGTTCGTTGACGCCCGCCTCTTCGCCCACCATGGTGATGTCCACCTGGGGCTTGTCCTGAACCTGTTCGATCTTCGGCTCGCTGCCCTTCACATCAAAGAAGCCCAGCTGTCCGAGCCCCATGTAGCTCTCCTTAAGGAGCTCCATACGGTAGGGATCGCCTTCCTGAATGTAGAGGCCGCGACGCAGCACCTTGTCCTTCGTGGTGTCATTGCCTTCGAATTGGATCTTGCGGATGGTATACATCTCGCCCTCGTGGATCTTGAGGGTGGTGTCCACCTTTTTGACCCCGCCTTCCAGGCGGATGTCCTGCTTCCTCTCGACTTGGGCGCGGACATAAGCCTGGTTGCGATACTCCTCCTCGACCTTCTCGATGCCCTTCTCCAGGGAATCCAGGTCAAAGGGCACCTGCTTGTCGGCGGGAACATCTTCAATGGAGGGCTTGAGTTCGAGGAACTTGCCCAGCCAACCCTGATTGTTCCGAGCCTCCGTTGCCAGCTTCATGCGGAGGTGTTCCAGCCCCTTCGGGCCCTTGAACACCTTTTCATTGCCTTCGATCTTCAACTTCCCGGTGTAATAGCGCTCCCCTTCGAGGATCGGAATCACCAGCTTGGCGCGCATATCCGTCTTGGCACTCTTGAGTTCCGCGAGCCGTTTGATGTTTTTCTTCTTCTGCTGTTCGCTGGTGTGATCCTCGATTTCGATGATCGGCTGGCCGACGAAGACATCTTTATAGCCCCGGCGCCAATAGGCCCGCTTGAGGTTCAAGACGTCCTCTTCCATGTTCTTGTCCACCAGCAGGTCATGGCTGGTCAGCCAACTGAACATCCAATGCTTGCGGGTCTTCTCCATGACACGGGCCAGTTCGGAGCTCGGAAGCACCTTGTTGCCCTTGAATTTGACTTCGTAGATCCGAACTTTGCCGCCTTCCTTGATGTCGAAGACAAGCCGGGCGATGCCTGTGCCCATGGGCTCCAGCGCAACATCTACCACCGGATTACGGTATCCCTTCTCAGCAGCCTGCTCGACGATGAGGTTCTTCAGCTTCCGAGTGGCCTCGGGGTCGTAGAGCGTGTCGGGCTTGATCTCGAGCTTCTTCTCCTTGATCTTGTCCTTCAGACCGGAGAGGCCCACCTCCGTGCCGCCCCGGTAGTCGACTTCCTTAACCAGAGGACGCTCCTTCACCAGGATGATGAGCTTGCGACCGCCCTTCTCCTTGTCGTCCTCGACCTCGAACTTGATGTCGTCAAAGGCGCCAGAGGCCCAGAGACGCTCCAGCACGGCGGTGAGGTCGAGGTTACGCAGGTCATCCCCCTCCTTTACGCCGGCCTTGTACAGGACCGTCGCGGAGGTCATCTTCAGGGCCCCCTTCACCACGACCTTGGTGATGACTTCAGAGTCCTGGGCCCGCAGCACGGGTGCAGCGAGTCCCATCGCCAGAACGAGGGCTAGGGAGCCGGGATGCCAGCCCGCGCGACGGCGGAAAGGGTGGAATGGGTTGTTCAAGTTGGCCATGCGCAATCCGTGGTGGGAAACAATCAGGGGCGCCGGTCGCGATGCAAGACCGCGGCGACGAGAAGGAATCAGCGCGGCCTCTAGGCCGTCACGGACTGGAACGTGGGCACAAGCCCGTCTTCGCCTGCGTCAAAATGAACCACCCCGGCGGGGATGGTCTCCTGGGCGACCATGAGCTCAGCCAGGCGATCCTCAACCTGCTTCTGGATGGCTCGACGAAGCGGCCGGGCACCGTAGGCGCGGTCTCGAACCGTGGTCTTCACCAACCAGTCTTCCGCCGCATCGGAGAGCGTCACCGAAAGCTGTCGCTTCTCTAGCGTCGCATTCAGGTCGGATACCAGCAGACGGACGATCTGCTTGAGTTCCGCATCCCCCAGCCGGTTGAAGACCACGATCTCGTCCACTCGATTGAGGAATTCAGGCGGGAAGGTCCGTTTGAGCACCTTGAGCACTTCCCCGGGCTTGCCGTCCGCACGGGCATCCACCTCGGCGAAGCCCAGGTTCTTGTCCGCCAACAGCTCCCGGCTGCCCACATTCGACGTCATGATGATGATGGTGTTCTTGAAATCGACGAGGTTCCCGAAGGCATCCGTGGCCTGCCCATCGTCGAAGATCTGGAGCAGCACGTTGATGAGGTCCGGGTGGGCCTTCTCGACCTCGTCGAAGAGAAGCACACAGTAAGGGTTGCGCCGCACGCGGTCCGTGAGCAGGCCCCCTTCCTCGTAGCCCACATACCCGGGAGGCGCCCCGAGCAGCTTGCTCACCTCGTGCTTCTCCATGAATTCGCTCATGTCGAAACGGATCATTTTCTTCGCATCGCCAAAGAGGAAGGCGGCCAGTGTCTTGGCGAGTTCCGTCTTGCCAACGCCGGTGGGCCCGAGGAAGAAGAAGCTGCCCATGGGGCGATTCGGGTGCTTGAGCCCTGTGCGCGCACGGCGCACGGCCCGCGCGACGGCCGACACAGCTTCCACCTGACCCACGACTCGACCGTTAAGCTTCTCTTCCATATGCGCAAGGTTGGCGCGCTCGTCACCCTTGAGGGCGGTCACCGGTATGCCGGTCCATCCCGCCACGACCTCTTCGATGTCCTTCTCGAGCACCGGTGTGAAGCGCTCGTAATCCTGATCCGTCAACTCGCGCTGACCTTCCTGGAGCTTCTCCCGCAGCTGAATCTCCCGCTGGCGGAGCAGGACCGCATGCTCGAAATCACGGTTCAACACCGCCTCGTTCATCTCGTTGATGACGCGATGCAGCTCGGCCTCGGCCTCGTCCTGTTCGCCACCCGTCGTCCCCGCACGTAGCTTTACGCGCGCTCCGGCTTCATCCAGAAGATCGATGGCCTTGTCAGGCAGGAACCGGTCTGTGATGTAGCGATTGCTGAGATAGACGGAGGCCTGAATCGCATCCGGCGTAT
>CAYQAS010000099.1:0-16206 GCA_964415525.1 uncultured Solibacteraceae bacterium | reverse complement strand
AACTGGGCGTTGGAGACGCCGGGCACCTCGATGGGGTGCTGGAAGCCCAGGAAGAGGCCCGCACGGGCGCGTTCGTCCGCCTCGAGTTCGAAGAGATTCTTCCCTTCGAAGAGGACCTCGCCGCCGGTCACCTCGAAGCTGGGATGCCCCGCGAGGACTTTGCCGAGGGTGGACTTGCCCGAGCCGTTGGGTCCCATGATGGCGTGCACCTCGCCCGCCTTGATCTCGAGCGAAATACCCTTCAGGACTTCGTTGTCGCCGATGCGGGCCGTCAGATTGCGAATGCTGAGCATGGGTGGATCTCCGAATCGAAAGGATTAGCCACGAAGGGCCACGAAGGACCACGAAGCAAGAAGAGAAGAGCGGCAAATGCTGAAGGGCATCGCCAGAAGGCTGTTCTTGGATTTCATCTTTTCTTCGTGGCAGCGCGAAGCGCGTCTTTGTGGCCCTTCGTGGCAAATAGTTATTTTTACGCTGCGACTCATCCCACGCTGCCTTCGAGCTTCATGCTGAGGAGCTTGGTGGCTTCGACGGCGAATTCCATGGGGAGCTCGCGGAACACTTCCTTGCAGAAGCCGTTGATGATCATGCTGATGGCGTCTTCCTGGGGGATGCCCCGCTGCTGGAAGTAGAAGAGCTGCTCCTCGCCGATCTTGCTGGTGGAGGCCTCGTGCTCGACTTTCGCGGTGCGGTTCTGCACCTCGATGTAGGGGAAGGTGTTCGCACTGCACTTGTGGCCGATCAGCATCGAATCGCACTGGCTGTGGTTGCGGGCGCCGTCCGCCTTGGGCTGGACCTTCACGAGGCCGCGGTAACTCTGACGGCTGTCCCCGGCGCTGATGCCCTTGCTGATGATGGTGGACTTCGTGTTCCGGCCGATGTGGATCATCTTGGTGCCGGTGTCCGCCTGCTGCTTGTGGTTGGTTAGGGCCACGCTGTAGAACTCGCCGATGCTGTTCTCGCCGAGCAGGACGCAGCTTGGGTATTTCCAGGTGATGGCCGAGCCGGTCTCCACCTGGGTCCAGCTGATCTTGCTGTTCTTCCCCTTGCAGAGGCCGCGCTTGGTGACGAAGTTGAAGATGCCGCCCACGCCATCCTTGTCGCCCGCGTACCAGTTCTGGACGGTGCTGTATTTGATGTTGGCGTCGTCGAGGGTGATGAGCTCCACCACGGCGGCGTGCAGCTGGTTGACGTCGAACTGGGGCGCCGTGCAGCCCTCCAGGTAGCTCACGGAAGCGCCTTCCTCCGCGATAATCAGAGTCCGTTCGAACTGCCCCGACTCCTTGTTGTTGATGCGGAAGTAGGTGCTCAGATCCATCGGGCAGGTGACGCCCTTGGGGATGAATACGAAGGAGCCGTCCGTGAAGACCGCCGTGTTCAGCGCCGCGTAGAAGTTGTCCGTGTAGGGCACGACGCTGCCGAGATACTTTTTCACCAGCTCGGGGTGCTCTTTCACGGCTTCCGAGAGCGAGCAGAAGAGGATGCCCAGTTCGCCGAGGCGCTCCCGATAGGTGGTCGTCACGCTCACGGAGTCGAAAACGACATCCACGGCGACGCCCGCCAGGGCTTCGCGCTCATGCATGGGTACGCCCAGCTTCTCGAAGGTCTTGAGGAGCTCGGGATCGACTTCGTCCAGGCTCTTGGGGCCTTCCTTCGGCTTGGGGGCCGAGTAGTAGACGATCTTCTGGAAGTCGGGCTTCACGTAGGTGACGTTGGCCCACTCGGGTTCAGTCAGCGTCAGCCAGTGCCGGTATGCCTTCAACCGGTACTCCAACAGCCAATCCGGTTCGCCCTTCTTGGCGCTGATGAGCCGGATCGTGTCCTCTGAAAGCCCCGGCGGCGCCGATTCGGACTCGATGTCCGTGACGAAGCCGTACTTGTATTCCTGTGCCGTAACCTGTTCCAAAGACCCGCTCATGCGTGCTCCAAACCGGACTTCCATTGTGGAATCCAGACCATCAAAGTCAACTTTGAGATGGCCGCTTGGGGGCACCTTGTGACCGATCCCTCACAACCCGTCAGGTTTCAGGCCTTTTTATCGCTTCAGGTGTCGAGCTCCTTGAGGAGCGCGGCGACTTTCTCCCGGACGAGCTGGGCCTGGGATTCGTTCAAATCGCCGGAATCCGCGATCAGACCCTGGTTGAGCACAGATCGGGCGTCTTCGGCCTCGCCGAGGGCGGCCAGGGCCGTTCCAAGCTGAAAGTGATTGATGAGGTTGGGGTCCAAGCGCAGGGCCGGCTCCACCAGATCGACGACTTCCTCGGGGCGACGGTATTCGAGGAGGTACTGCCCCAGCAGGGTGCGGATGCGGCCTTCCTGCCCGGGAAGAGGTGCTGCCTGCAGCGATCGCACCTGGGCGAGGTCGGCCTCCGTGGAGGTGCCCGACATCAGACGGGTCGCCGCCTTGATGAGGGAGGCCTCCCAGGCGCCGCTGCTCTTGGGGTGCGCCAGGAGATACGCGTCGAGGGCAGGGCCGACTTCGGCCTCGCGCTCCTGATCCATGAGGTAGTCCACTGCCTTGCGCAAGGAAAGGAAGCAGAGCCGTGGATGGTGTGGCGTGACGCTGAAGGCCAGAAGGGCGGGGAGGGCGGTTTCGGGATTGCGTCGGAAAGCGATTTCCTGCTCGAGCCAATCGGCGCGATCCGTGTGTTCGCGGCGCTTCGCCTTCTTGACGCAGCTCTCGGCGCGATCCAGGTCGCCTTCGGTCAGATGGAATTCGGCTTCATCCAGGAAGCGGCTGGAAGGTGCGTGGCCTCCCCGGGCGGCGCGAAGGGTCTCCGGGTTTTCCGAATCCAGGAGAATGAGCAGGTCGGGATCCCCGGGATGTTGACGGAGCAGGTCCTCAAGGATGGCGAAGGCCTTGCTCCGCTCTCCGCTCACCAGGTAACTCTCCGCGAGTAGTTCGCGGATGAGCAAGTCGCCAGGGCGGTGGCCGGAGGCCTCCTTGAGGAGGTTGATGGCCTTGCCGGATTCCCCCTGGGCCAGGAAGACTTCTCCGAGCAGGCTGAGGGTGTCGCCGTCCCGCTGCAGGCTCACGGCCTCCGTGGCCGCCTCCAGGGCTCCTGGGAGGTCCTCGGAGTCGAGCAGCAGTTCGCCGAGCTGGATGCGCGGTTCGACTTCATCCGGGCGAAGTTCGGTGGCCTGGCGAAGGGCTCCGATGGCGGCCTCGTGGTGGGCGGGATCCTCTCGAAGCACCTTGGCGAGAAGCATCCAGCCCTCGTAGTGTCGCGGGCTGAGCTGGACGACCCGGCGTGCCAACTGCTCGGCCTCTTCCACCTCTTGGGCGACTTCCTTCAGGGCGGCCACGGCGAAGACGAGCTCGTAGTTCCGCGGGTCGAGCGGAAGGGCCTTGGCGAGTCGGTCCGCGGCCTCGGGCAACTGAGCCTCGTCCAGCAAGGCCGAGGTCTCGAGCAGGGCACGGCGGAGCTGGCTCACGGACTTGGTCTTGGTGATGGGCAGGATGCGGGCGCGGTAGCGCGTGAAGATCTCCCGGGCGCTGATGAGCTGGAGGTTCTCCTCCACCATGCCTTCCCACTGCTGGCTGAATCCGGCGGCATCGAGGCGGTGCTTGGCCTCGAGCTCGTGCACGAGGGCCATCAGGCCGTTCCGGAGCATCACCTCGGCGCGCTCGAGCTTGCCGAGCTGGTCAGAGACCGTCTCGAGATAGGTTTCCACTCGGCGGAGCGTCTCCTCGAGACCGGTGATCCGCTCGAGCAGATGTTCGTCGAGATCGGCCTCGACTTCCGGCTCCTCGGTCTCTTCCCAGCCCTGATCGCCGGTGACGATGAGGAGTCGGGTGCCGCATTTTCGGCAGGTCTCCCGTTCGCCGGGATTCCACGTGAAGCAGTTCTGACAGTAGGTGCCTGGGGTATCGCTGCTCATGGTTCCCGTAGGATAACGCCGCAGCGCGATGCGGGTGTCCTATCCTTGGGGTCCGAGGTGGGAATGCCCAGGGATGAGAAGCGCCAGGAGGCGATGGAGCTGGTGGGGAAGGCCTACCAGCACCAGATGCGCGGGGATATCGACCAGGCGATAGGGCTTTATTCTCAAGCGCTGGACGTCTTTCCCACGGCGGAGGCTTACACCTTCCGAGGATGGGCGCGCTCCCACAAGGGGGATCTGGAAGGCGCCATTGCGGATTGCCACCGGGCCATCGATCTGGATCCCGAATTCGGCAATCCCTACAACGACATCGGAGCGTATTTCATCGAGCTGGATCAGCCTGAGGATGCGATTCCGTGGCTGCGCATGGCGCTCAAGGCAAAGCGCTACGAGAGCTACTGCTTCCCCCACTACAATCTTGGGCGCGTGTTCGAAGGCCAGGGGCAGATGGCGAGAGCGCTTGAACACTACGAGGCTTCCGTGCGCGAGAATCCTGCCTACGTCCTGGCAGTACGGGCGGTCGAGCGAATCAGGGCCCTTCTGGGGCTGCCGGAAATAGAACAAGGAGAGGAACTCTGATGGAACTGGTCATTGCCCACAGCCCCGACAGCGACGACGCCTACATGATGGCCCCGCTGGCCCTGGGGTGGATGGATCCGGAGGGCTTCACCTTCTCCTTCGTCCGCAAGGACATCGAGATCCTGAACGCCGAAGCCTTGGAGGGACGCTATGACGTGACCGCCATCAGCTTCGGGGCCTATCCGGAAATCCGGAATCGGTATGACCTCCTGCGGGCGGGTTCGTCGATCCAGGAAGGCACCGGTCCGGTGCTCGTGGGGCGTCGCCCCATTGGCGACTGGATCGAGTCCGTGGAGGTGGCCATTCCCGGGGTTCGCACCAGCGCCTGGCTGGCCCTGAGGCGCTGGAATCCACGTCTGCGTCCGAAAGTGATGTCCTTTGACGCCATCCTCCCCGCAGTCGCGAGTGGAGAAGTCGAAGCCGGCCTGCTCATTCACGAAAGCCAGCTCCAATACCAGGCCATGGGGCTCGAGCTCCTGGTGGATCTGGGAGCCTGGTGGAAGGCCGCCCATGATCTGCCCCTTCCGATGGGAGGAAACGCCATACGGAGTGATCTGCCGCTTGAGGTCCGGACCCGTTTCGCGCGCCTGATGCGTGAGAGCGTGCGCATCGCCCGGCTCCGGCACGAGGAGAGCGTGGACTATGCCCAGTCCTTCGGGCGCGGGATGGATCGGGAGATGGTCAGCCGGTATGTGCAAGCCTGGGTGAACGATTTCACCGAAGACCCGGGGTTGCGGGGCATGAAGGCCGTCGAGCTTCTCCTCGGAGATTCCGTCGTCTGGGTTAACCCGGATCTGGTCTGATATTTGCCACATGAATTTTTCGCCGTCGGCATGCTGCCACTTGCCGATGTGAGCGGATGGACCATCCTCTTTGAGGTCGCGCGCTCCAGACAACTTTCAGGGTCCGAAAAAGGACGGCTTTCCTCGATGGTGGTATAGTGCCCGTGATCTTTCCCTAACTCCCAGCCTGTTGATTGATTTCCCCGGGAAGAAGCATGAAGAAACCTGCACGTGAGGCGAACATGCGACTTTGGAAGAATGCGGTTCCCGTGATGCTGCCCCTGGTGGGGCTGCTGATTGTCGGTGGCCTTCATACGGGCTGCTCCAGCGCGGGGCAGTCGAGCAATCTGCGGAAGGACAACACACCTCCGGTGGTGAACACCGTAGGTTGGAGTCCTGCGAAGAACCCGCTGGAGCGCTATCGCCCCTATACCTTCGTCGCGTCTGCGACGGATCCAGATATCGGGGACACCGTCGTCCAGTACGAGTGGGATTTCGGAGATGGCTCCACTCCGATGGTCACTTCAGCGTCATCCCTGTCTCACGTCTACGTGACGGCCAGCACTGAAGGCTTCGCCCTGAAGGTCCGGGCCACGGATCAGCGCGGGAATCTCGGGGCCTGGTCCCAGTTCAAGGTTCCAGTGGATAGCTCGGTCTCCCCGCTGACCGCGACCCCCGTTGAACCGACGGCGGCCCTGACCGTCGCGACAGATATTGGCGGCAGCCTCCAGGTCACCTACACCATCAAGGTGGTGGATGCGAGTCCCGGGGTGGGTACGCCTGGGGGACCGACCATCGACCTTGGAAGTACCCTCTTTGATTTGGGCGAAACGAGCGCCTCTGTTGTCTCGCGTCGGGACAACCTGGACGGGACCTACAGCTTTACCCTGCGCTATGCAGGAGCCGCTGCTGTGGGGACCCGGACGGTCTCACCCAAGATCCAGTTCATGAACACGCTCAAGATTGCGAGCGATCCACTGACGCTGGCGTCCTTGGCGATCCAGACCATGGATCCCGCCACCAATCATGCACCAACGATCCTGATTACCAATCCTGCTGGCCCGCGCACGTCGGCCTATACGAGCAAGCCGGTTGATCTTGTCTTTACAGCGGCGGATCCAGATGGAGATCCCCTCAGCTATAGCGTGAATTGGGGAGACGGCAGCCCGCTTGTTCAGGGGAACCTCGGCGGTGACACCAAGGCTGGCATCCCTCTGACATTGGCCCACACCTTCAAGGACGCTTTCACGGCAACTGCCGCGGACGCGAAGGTGGTCCTGACCCTCACGGACAACCGGAGTGGCGGCACGGCAACGCCGCAGAGTCGGACCTTCAGTGTCAATTTCAACACCCTTCCAACGGTGGTCATCACTTCCCCCCAGGGAAGCGCCACGGCGCCGACCCCTGCGGAATTGCCGAGCAATCCCGCCATCGGACTGCAGAACCCGGCAGGGCCGAATGATCCCGACATCACTGTGATTCCGGTGGATGGCCGGGTGGCCTTTGCCTCCAAGGCAACACCTCCCGGTAGCGGGGACGCGGCCCTTGTCTACAAGTGGACCTTTGACGGCGGCATTCCCTCGGGATCGTCGGATGCCAATCCCGGTGAGGTGGTCTTCCCATTGAACACCCCCGGCGCTGTCGAGGCCCATCTGGTGACGGTCACCGTCACGGATGCCTTCAGCCGCTCCTCGCTTGTCGCCAATTCCAACCCCAAGACCTACAAGAAGTGGGTGGTGGTGGATGGTGCGAACACCCAGGCCTTCAACCTCAAGTTCATGTATCGCCTGAAGACCGAAGACCTCATCGGCGGCGCGCTCGTCTCCTCCCTGTCGCCCGCGCTGACGGCTGCCAATGGACTCGGCGCCACGGTGAAGATCTTCCAGGATGGCGCCGTCTCCACGTACCAGGTACAAGACCCCATGGGACGTGCCCAGGTGGGCATCCCCGTACGCGCCAATCTGCCGTTCTACGTCAGCATCCCTCCGTTCGGGGCGGACACCTTCACCTACATGTTCCGTGTGCCGAATGCCCCCATTGGGGCCTACGCGGATGCGGGCCTCGGCACCCGCGAGCCGGTCTCGAGAGATCCCCGCTCCAAGGCCTCAGCGTTCTGGTTCCAGAATCCGGATGCTTCCACAGCGCCCTGGAATCCCGTGCTTCAGGTTGTGACTGGGCAGGGGTTTGGACCAGAAGTGAGCACGACGGAACCGCGATTCCGCATCATTAAGGGCTCTTTCGCAGATTGGCACGTCTACGGTCCGACACCTGAGAATACGCACTGGATCGACATGATGACGCATCCGCAGTCGGAGGCCATCCAGTCCTTGCTCACGAATTCTTTGGCCGGCGCCTTCTCAGTAACTGGGCTTCAAGCCCATGCCGAGTGGCTCCTGGGCATTCAGTCCCTGAAGGCTTCGACAGTTCTTCCTGCCGAGGCTACACCGGACACGGATTCGGCTGTGGGCACACCGACAGAACTTGGCTTTGTTTTGGACTACGAAAAGTTCACCACAGAAACCGCGAAGAACGAGTCCTTTGCTGCTTTCGGGCTGCAAGCTACCCGAGTACCTCCCCACACGGGCGATCCATTTACTGTGGCGTGGAATGTCCCATCAGCAGTCCTGGAGAATCGCTTGATCGAGGTTCCTGATCCCAAGGACCCCAAGATTAAGAGCATTGTCCCGAATACTACCGAGGGGCTCGCTCCTCTTGCCCATAGCGGTACGGTCAGTTCCTTCATCGGAAATAGTCTTTGGGGCGACCCTGGTGTAACGCCTCTAGGCGGTGGCCTCGGATACTACGAGCGGCCTTTCGAGCGGAACTACCCAGGATTCCCTTTGGTCTCGCCTCCCTATCCCCAAGTAATGCAAGGTGGGCTTAAGGAAACATTCAGCTACGCTGAATACCTCTGGAGCAGCCATTGGGCCCGGCCTGTTGTTCTGAATCGGGCCTCCGCCAATTGGAGTTCGACCCTCGGCTCCAACCTCGTGAAATTCCCGTATTTCCGTTTTAGTGCCACAAATCGGTGGCCCCGGCAGTCGAACATTAACGGGGGAGACCTGGAGCGGACCACCGCATACGACATTGCCCCAGCTGGTACGGGTACCTTCAACCCTACGATTGGCACACCGGTTGGCATCAATGGCATCAATCCCACTCCCGGTGGCGTTGGACGGTTCTACTGGACCGCGGCTACTCCCGAGCTGGCCGGTTTGGGGATCATCAGCCGAACCTGGTTGTCTGATGCCAGCCAGAAGTTTCCGGTGGCGTACACTGGAAAGGCAGACGACGCGACTGTGGCCTATGGCCTCTACCCTCCACAAGAAGTCGTGGTCGACAAGCGGGGGCGAGATGCCAACGGCAGCCTCAGCGGTGGGCTATTGGATGGGTATCGCATCACGTGGTATAACCCCACGCTTACCAGTGCCAAGACAGTGGTTCCCCCGGACTTCTACGTGGTTGAGGTCCGACAGGGAAGTGGTAGCTACCACTACATTCTTCCCGCCAGCTATCCGGGCGGTGCGCAGCGGCTAGGTGATCCAATCGTGACGGATGCCCGGGCTTACCTTCCTTCTGGGAATGCCTGGGGGAGTCCGAACCTTCCAAATCCGGCGAAGCCTAACGATCCTTCCAATGACCAAGTTGCACCAGGGTTCTGCTGGTTTGACGTGCCCAAGGATCTGCAGCCCCTGTCCCTCGGGATGGACACAAAGTCGGACCTTCAGATCACGGTCTTCGCGGTCAAGGCGATCCTAAGGGATAACAGCCCCCAGGGAGCGCGTAAGCTCAGCCGTGTTGAATGGATGGAAGCCATCAAGACTGTGACCGCAAATATGAAAGTATCGCTTCACGGCGATTTTACATACGCCCACAAATTGCCTTTCAATTATTACTGGGACATCGTGGTCGCCCAGAGCTCCACGGTCACCGTCAAGCCCTAGCCCATTTCCTCGCCAAGTCTCGAAGGAGGTCCCGTGAAGATCGTCCCCGTCCTTGCCGCCCTGCTGGTCGTCGGCTCGCTCTCCGCCCAGGAGACCGGGAATCTGGATGCGCGCATCCAGGTGTTCGCAGACGTCACGCAGCCCCGCAAGTTCACGTATTACAACGTCAATAATAGCGATGTGAAGACCGAGGCTGAGCGTCAGGTTGGCGTCGGTTTCCGGATCCTCGGCGAACTGCCATACACCACGGGTTGGTATTACGAACTCGGTGGGCGCTTCGACAGCTCCAGCAACCTGCAGCTAAAGGACACGCGAGTCGACACGACCGATGTCAAGGTCCGTTACTCCTACTGGAGTGCGGGTCTCGCCTACCTTTGGAATGCGGGTCCTGTCGCTTTCGGCCTGCACCTGGAGGGTCGGGGAGAGGCCCTTTCGCTTCAGGGTGAGGAATTTGACGGCCTGGGTCTTTCGCGTGGGAAGGTCAGTGCCAGCAGTACTTACCTTCGTCCCTGGGTGCGTGCCAGCGCAGATGTGACCCTGGGCTCCGGCAAGGTCCGCCCCTTCATTGGCGGCGAGGTTGCGGTGGCCGTGACCCGCACGACCCAGACCCGGATTCCGCCCTTCGTTGGTACTACGACACCCGATGACCGGACGCTCCGATCCATCGCTCCGGACTTTTCTCTGGCGGGCTACCTCGGGCTTCGTTTCTAAGCCGTATCATCGACATTTCTTTCCGGCGCCCCCCAATCGGGGGCGCTTTCGTTCTGGTTCATGAATCTGTTGTCCCGCATCCTTCAAACCCTCTGGTGTCTCCTGATCTGGGGATTGTGGGGGATTTGTCTGGGTTTTCGGTGGCTTCGGCAGCGATGCCGGAAGCTTCCGACCTACGGGATTGCCATGGGGTTCGGACTGGTGTTGGTGGGAAGCGCCATTGCGGGACGGGAGGGCTATCGGCTCTTTGCACTTCGGCACGGGATGGCGGAGCTTTCGGCCCATTCCAGGGCTCGTACGGAGGCTGAACTCTGCCACAGTGTGCAGTTAAGGGCTTTCGCGCTCGGGTTTCGGGGCGCACTTGACGATGGTTGCGTGACCGTGTCGACGGAGCTGGGCGATCAGGGTGTGACGAGTCGTACGGTGGCGATTGCATTGAGGCAGCCCTTGGAAATCGGACCCTGGCAAGTGTTTGTCTATCCTGTGCGGATTCAGGTGGAGGAAGTGGTCGTGACTCCCCTGCGGCGTTCTGAGCCGGACTAGCACAATGGGGAGAGCTCCATCCTGGCTCTGGTTCGACGAGTGAAATGGTTTTCTGCAAGGACAGTTCATGCGTGTTGTCATTCAGCGGGTGTCCAGAGCGTCGGTTTGCGCGGGGATGCAGAGGGCTTCCATCGGACGGGGAGTGCTCGTCCTGGTGGGGCTTGCGAAGGGGGATGCCGATGAGGCCTGCGCCTGGGTCGCCCAGAAGATCGCGACGCTGAGAATCTTCGAAGATGAGGCTGGGAAGATGAACCTTGGACTTGCTGAGGTGGGGGGCGCCATCCTCGCGGTGAGTCAGTTCACCCTTGCGGGAAGCATTGCAAAGGGACGGAGGCCCAGTTTTGATGAGGCCATGGCGCCAGTGGAGGCACGGGAGCGCTTCGATCGTTTTGTTGGCCACTTGCGGGAAACAGGGCTGCCCGTGGAGACGGGCTTCTTTCAGGAACACATGCAGGTCGAGTTGGTGAACGATGGCCCGGTAACGTTTGTGCTGGAGCGCTGACCTGGCGGAGCTCCCCTGTGGGGAAGGGGGCGCACAGGGTGCTTTGCTTCCGACCTTGATGAGGCGAAGGGTGGGGTGCTTCTGGCCTCGCGCGGGGCATTGCACCAGCTCGTTCCGATGGCTGCCCGTGACCATTTTCCGTCTTGGACCGTTCCGTCGGCGTCTGACTCCGCGACGACGTGATGATTGCGAGGCACCTGCCAGGATCGCAGTCATGGTGATTTCCACGACCATGGAGGATGCCCGAGGATGAAGGGCTTTGCGTCTAGCCGACGGCGACCGTTTCCGTTCGGGACTGGAGCTGGCCTTCGATTTCAGCAAGGGCTTGGATTCGAAGCGCCGCTGTCTGGGCTTGGACGGCTTCGAGAAGGGCTTCCTTGCTCGCATAGTCGGCGGGGTGTATTGGTTGTCCGAAGCGGACGCGGTAGCATCCTGGGCGGGCGGACAGCTGCCCTGCCGGCAGCAGCTGAAAGCCGCCGATAGCCACGATGGGCACCACAGGCACGCCCGCTTCCATGGCCAGATGGAACACACCCTTCTTGAAGGGGCCCAGTTCGCCCGTACGGCTGCGGGTGCCTTCGGGAAAGACGGCCACGGTCTTTCCGGCTCGTATCTGGGCCGCGGCAGCCTTGAGGCTCAACCGCGACCGTTCGCGGTTGCTGCGGTCGATGAAGATCGTGCCCCCCATCCAGGCAGCCCAGCCCACCAGGGGAACAAGCTTGAGCTCCTTCTTGCTGATGAAGACGGCGGGAACACGGATGGCGCGGATCAGAGTCGGGGGATCCAGGTTGCTTTCGTGGGTGCTCATGAAGAGCGCGGGCTGGCGCCCTGTTCGGATGTCTTCCGGCAGGTCTTCCCACCCGGCTTCATCGAGACGAATCCCTGCCAGGGGAAAGTACATGCGGGTCCAGCAGCCCCCGACGATGTGGAAGGCTCGGCGTCCGCCACGCACCAGGGTCAGAAGGATGATGCCGATGCTGGTGAGCGCCAGCGTGAACGCGGCCCAGAAGATCAGGAACCCGCGACCCCACCATCGTTCCTGCCACGCAGCCAAGGGCCACCTCCAGGTTCCATTGAACCCGGATTGCGGGTGGCTAGGCCATGCCTCGCGCAAAGAGGACATGGGTTTCCAGGTAGATGTGACGGTGAAGGCTCGTCTCCAGCTCCACAAACGTGGCCATGAGGGTCTTCACCGCCTCTGGCGCATCGTCGGCGACTGCGTAGTCCGAGGTTACGGTCCGTAGGTTCACCAGGAGTTCTTCGGCGGCAGCGTGTTCCTCCTCCGCCAGGATCGTGTGCTCCGCCCGCCCCGTATCCTTGGCGAGGATGGCGGGGAAGAGGGACTGCTCCTCCCAGCGGAAGTGCTCCTGCAGGTCCGTGATGAGAGCCTTCAGGTGAGGGGTGATCTGCCCCAGCAGCGGGAACTGCTCACCGTAGGCGGCGAGGGCTTCGGCGTGGCGCGTTTCCAGCTCCGCCAGCAGCCGTCGACCGGGCCGATGGTAGGCATCCACGATGTGGGAGACCACGGCGGTGAGGGGGGCAGATTCCCAGCTGGACAGGATGTCGGATTCCTCAGAACGCATGCGCCTTCTCCTTGTGGGACTTCGATGGGAGGCCGCTCAGGGTCGTGCCGTGACAGCAGTCACGTCACGACCCTGAAGCGGGTGCATCCGGCGGCAGTGTCAGCCTTCTGGCTGGAGGTTCGTATCCTGGCGGATCGTCAGACCACCTGTCAGCTGGAGCCCCTGGACCTTCACGGGCTTGAAACCAGGCAGGGTCACCTGGATGCACCAGTCAGGGGCACTGGGGAGGCTCGGGGCGCTCCACTTGCCCTCGGCATCCGTCTTGCTTTGGTTTCCCGCGCCAAGAGTGATGCTGAAGACCGCTACCGTCGCGCCTTCCACAGGGCGACCTGAGTCGAGGATTCGACCCGCGAGGGTGTTGGTGGCCGCAGGATTCGGTTGGAATAGCCTGTAGTTCACATGGAGGAGGAACCCGCCGGAGGAAGGCTGGCCATTCATGGTCGGCGGGGTGAAGGTCCAGCCCATGGCATAGCGCTCCGAATGGGCCTGGAGCGCTGGAGGACCGGATAGGGCACGCGCGAGTTCGGGCTTTCCGTCCACTCCGATGCGAATGAGCACCGATACGGTGCCCTGGAGCCCGACACCGCGAGCCTCGGTGGGATAGGGAAACGCTCCGGGCTTGCTCAGGATCGTGAAGCTGGAAGCCGGCACCGCCTGGAAGAAGGACTGCAGTTGGCTTGGCTCGAGCGTTGCTCCCGCGAAGGGTTGAGGTTCGACGGGTGAAGAATCGACAACCTCGACCGTGGCGGAGGGCATTTTCGAGGTTTCTGGTTCGGTCGCAGTCACGGTGGGTTCACCCGCCTTCACGATGACGGGAGGTGAGGAGACGTCCTTCATCGGTGCTGGGATCGACAAGGCTGCAACGGGCGTGGTGGCCGCCGTAGGCACCTTGGCTTGGAGTCGATGTCCGGCGGTGCCGGATGCGAGCAGGACCGCGACGAGTCCGAGGGTCGGGAGATACCCGGTATTCGGTGTGGAGCGGGGGACGAGTAGGCGCTGGATACGTTGCATGAGAAGTCCTCCCTTGGCCGCAGGAGCCAAGCGGGTTGAGATCGGTGGGATTCGGAGGGCCTCCAGGGCCGCGAGGGCAGAGGCGTAGTAAAGGGCGTCGCCGCAGCGGCGAACCGCCGCGTCATCGCAGCAGTGTTCGCGCTCCCGGCGGATTTCCCGAGAGAGCCACCACACCGCGGGGTGGAAGAACAGCAGGGCCTCTGCCAGCACCTGGAGCAGGTTCACGAGGTAGTCGTGGCGCCGGATGTGGCTGAGCTCATGCATCAGGATCGCTTCGACTTGGTTCGGCGAAAGGCCAGACAGGACCGTCGTCGGCATGAGAATGACCGGCTTGAGCGCCCCCACCACCACCGGAGAATCCAGGGCGGCGGAGACCTTCAGGCGGATCGTGCGGGCGAGGCCGATCCCATGCCGCAGGGTATCCAGCCGGGCCTGCCACGATGCCGGGGCGCTGTGGGCCCCTCGGGCAAGTCCCAGATGGAGCCAGAGCAGACCGCTGCCGGTGCGCATCAGCATGACGGCCGTTCCCAGCACCCATCCCCAGGCCACCCAGGGCAGGCCAAAGGCCAGGCCTGAGCGCAGGGGACTCTCCGGAAAATCCTGGAGAAGGCGGACGTTCATGGCGGCATCAGCCACCATCAGAGACCCTGGAATGGGCATGGGGCGGGGCGCTTGGCCGAGCCACGTGGCGACGAAGGTGCCGACCATGGTCAGCAGCAGGGCGCAGGAGAGGCCATAGCGGAACTCGGGGGACTTGCCCTTCGTGATCCGGAGCAGAAGCGCCGCTAGCAGGCCGAGCAGGGCGCCCTGCCAGAGAAAATGCAGCACCGCGGCCCCGAGGGCAGGGAGCAGGGAGGTGGCGAGAAGGTTCATGACTTCCTCCGTGCCTCATCCAGCAGCCGCTGGATGGCCTCCAGGTCCTCCGCCGTGCCGGGGGTGGCCTCCAGGGCCCGCACCATCAGTGCCCGGGCGTTGCCGCCGAAGGCCTTCTGCAGCAGATCCTGAAGGAGGAATCCCTGGGTTGCGCCCTCTTCCTGGGCGGCCTGGTAGACGTGGGTCCGCGCGGACTCATCCCGCGCCACCAAGCCCTTCTCCGCCATGATCTGCATGAGCTTTAGCACGGTGGTGTAGCCCATGTCCCGGTCCTTGGACAGTTCGGTGTGCACATCCCGAACCGTGGATGGACCGCGGCTCCAGAGCACCCGGAGGATGGCGAGCTCGCCATCGGAAGGGCGAATCGGGGGCTGGGGCATGGGCTTCTCCCTGGAAGGTATGGCCCAAGAATACGAATGGGTTCGTATTTGTCAACGAATCGATTCGTATGTTTGTGTATTCATGACTTCGGTGGGTGTCTGGCGCACCGCTCCGGATTCCCGCCTACGGGAGGAGGGGCGTCGCGTGAGGGGCTGCTTTGGATGAAAAACGGCCCCTGGCTCTCGCGCCCCAGGTGGAGTGATCACGACTTGAGTCCCAGCGTGTCGGGACGTTTGGGCATACCCAGGATCAGGGCACCAGATCCGTGCCGCCGTGGGTGCAGGGATTGCATCGCATCACGCGCCAGGTGGTGAGCAGCCCGCCTCGCAGGGTGCCGAATTTGCGGATGCTCTCCAGCCCGTACTGACTGCAGGTGGGGGAATAGGGGCACTGGCTGGGGACGAAGGGGCTCAGGGTCAGCTGATACGCGCGGATGGCGCCGCGGGCGAACCAAGCGCTGGGCTGGAGCCACACGGGGAGCAGGGCTTCCAGCACCAGGTAGATCGCCAGGGTGTGCAGGGGGTGGTAGAAGATCCAGAAGAGCACGGGTTTACGCCTCTTCATGCCTGACCTGCGGCATCGGGGACTGCGGCATGGGGACCTCCACCGGCCATTGTAGGGGGCCGGGGCCCCTGTCAGCCCCGAGCGGCCTTGAGTTTGCGGGCTTCATCAAGGAAGGCGCTGACGATCTCGTCCTCCTTGACGCGCCGGATCAGCTCGCCTTTTAGGAAGATCAGCCCCTCGCCGTTGCCGCCCGCCACGCCAAGATCCGCTTCGCGGGCCTCGCCGGGACCGTTCACGGCGCAACCCATGACGGCGTAGGTGATGTGCTCGTGGTTGATCTCCCGCAGTCCCGCCTCGATGGCGGCGGCGAGCCGGTGGTGGTCCACCTGGAGGCGCCCACAGCCCGGACAGCTCACCATGCGGAACCCGCCAGCGCGCAGGCCCAGGTCCCGCAGGATCTGGTGGCCGATGCGAACCTCCTCGGTGCCTTCGCCGGTGATGGACACGCGGATGGTGTCGCCGATGCCCTCGGCGAGCAGGATGCCGAGGCCAATGCTGGAGCGAATGGTGCCGCCAAAGCTGGTTCCCGCTTCTGTGATGCCTAGGTGCAGCGGGTAGTCCACCTGCTTGGCCAGCAGGCGGTAGGCCTGCACGGTACGAATGACGTCCGAGGCCTTCAGGCTCACCTTGGTGTTACGGAATCCTTCCTTTTCCAGCAGTTCCAGGTGGCGCAGGGCGCTCTCCACCATGGCTTCCGGTGTCGGGTGGCCGAACTTCTCCAGCAGTTCCTTCTCCAGGCTGCCGGCGTTCACGCCAATGCGGATGGAGCATCCCATCGCGCCTGCCTTCTCCACCACGGCCTTCACGCGGTCCTGGCTGCCGATGTTGCCGGGGTTGATGCGCAGGCAGGC
>CAYQAS010000098.1:0-16405 GCA_964415525.1 uncultured Solibacteraceae bacterium | reverse complement strand
ACGTTAACATCAACACACGCCCCCGAAGTACTTCGGGGGCGTTCCTGTACCTGCAGATATGTGCCTGTTTGAGCGTCATGACCGCCGAAAGAGACGATGCAATGGCCTTTTCCAGGCCCATGGCCTCCAGGTTCTGGGCAGAGACCAAGGTGACGGATCCGATCGGGCGAGACCGTGCCGATGCGGGCGCATTACCCCAACCACCTCTGGTCCTACGACTTCGTCCACGACAGCTGCTTGAACGGGGAGGTCGTGAAGTGCCTGACGGGCACAGACGAGTTCACCGCGGAGTTCCTGGCGATCGAGGTGGCAGGGTCATTCAAGACTACTGACGTGCTCCACACGCTTCGGCGGCTGTTCGCCGAGAGAGGCTGGCCCTCCTTCGTTCGGAGCGATAACGGGCCGGACGAAGGAGGGCACGACCTGCGATGACGACGGGTGCCAATACCTTCTACATTCAGCCCGGATCGCCCTGGAGCAATGGTGTTGGCGCGAGAAGCTGAGGGACGCGTGCCTGTATGCCGAAGCCTTCTCCAGTCGGGCTGAAGCGCGGGTCGTAATCGAAGCCGGGCGGACGAGGAGCGGCCGCACTGCAGCCTTGGCTACCCAGGCCGACGGAGTTCCTCAGTGCCACTGAGCTGGCCCAACATGGAGTCCCCGCATCAACCCCGGGGACAGGCCAAATATTACCGATGCCTTCTGTGACATTTCCCCGACCTTCCTCAAGGGCGATCCTTGCGCCTCGCGGTCCTTTGCCTCCTTACATGTCTGGCACTCATGAAATCAGCCCGGCATTTGCCGGGCTGATTTCATGGAAATCGACTTACGTCAGCCTTTGATGGCTCGCACCGCCTTCGTAATTTCGGGGACGACTTCGAACAGGTCGCCGACGATGCCGTAATTGGCCAGCTTGAAGATGGGCGCTTCAGGGTCCTTGTTAATGGCGACGATGACCTTGGAGCTGGACATGCCGGCGACGTGCTGAATGGCGCCGCTGATGCCGCAGGCAATGTAGAGGGTCGGGCTGACGACCTTGCCGGTCTGTCCGACCTGCATGCTGTGAGGGATGCCCCAGCCCGCGTCCACGGCGGCACGACTGGCACCCACGACGCCGCCGAGGGCCTCCGCCAGGTCTTCGAGGAGCTGGAAGCTGGCGCCATCCTTCATCCCGCGTCCACCGGACACGATGATGTCGGCTTCCGTGAGATCGACCTTGCCGCCGCCCTTGGCGAGGAGTTCCTTCACCACGGCGAGGAATCCACCATCAGGCACGGGAAGGGCTTCGGTTGTGCCCGCCTTGGCAGCATCGGCGACGGGGAAGGTGTTCGGACGCACCGTGGCCACCTGGATGGCGGTGTTGAAATCCACGGTGGCATTGGCCTTGCCTGCGAAGGTGGGGCGAACCACCTGCAGCTTGCCGTTCACCAGCGACAGTCCCGTCACATCCGCGGCGTAACCGGCCTCGAGCAGAGCGGCGACGCGGGGCAGGGCATCCTTGCCAGCAGGAGTGGCGGCGCCAAGGAGGATGGTGGCTCCCTTAGCGGTCACGGTCTGGGCGATGGCACGTGCGAAGAGATCCGAGCTGTAGCTCGCCAGCGCGGAAGCTTCCACCGTGAAAATGGCATCGGCTCCATGGGCTGCGGCGTCCTGGGCTCCAGCGACGCTGGCCCCCACGAAGAGGGCAGCGACCTGGATTCCTGCGGCATCCGCCATGCGGCGTGCTTCCGAGAGGACCTCGAGCGAGGGTTTGCGGATCTTGGCGTCTTTCAGTTCACAGAATACGAGCAGCATCGAAGGGTTCCTTTCCTCGTCCGGTTCAGATGACCTTGGCTTCGTCGCGCAGCAGCTGGACGAGGGTTTGGGCCTGACCAGCCGCGTCACCTTCCAGGCGCTTGCCTTCCGAGCGGGTCGGGGGGAGGCCCAATGCAACTACGATCGTCGCTGGGGAGATGGCGGCAGCTTCCAACTCCTCAATGGGCTTCTTCTTGGCGGCCATGATGCCCTTGAGGTTGGCGTAGCGGGGCTCGTTGAGGCCACGCTGGGCGGTGATCACGGCAGGCAGGGATCCCTCTACCACTTCCGTGCCGCCGTCGCCTTCCCGCTCGGCGCGGAATCCCCCCTCCAGCAGTTCCAGCTTGGTTACGCAGTTGACCTGCGAAACGCCGAGGAGGCCCGCCACCATGGAACCCACGGAGCCGTTGTCCATGCCGTAGCCCTTGTGGCCGAAGAAGAGCAGATCAGCGGCCTGCTCCTTGGCGTATGCGGCAAGCTGCCGCGCCACTGCGAGAGCATCCGACGTGTCGGAGGTCTTCAGCAGGGCGGCGCGGTCGGCACCGAGAGCCAGCGCGTTGCGGAGGACGTCCTTAGCCTTATCGTCTCCTACGGAGACAGCAACAACCTCAGCTCCTTTGGCTTCCTTGATGCGGATGGCCTCTTCCAATGCGTATTCGTCATAGGGACTGGTGATCCACTTGACGTCGGCGGGATCCAGGCTGCGCCCATCGGCGGCCACCTTGATCTTGGTTTCGGTGTCGGGCACCTGCTTGATCGCGACGAGAATTTTCATTCGTGCTCCCGAAACGGAAACGGCCGCAGGTGCGGCCCAGGATGACCTTCCATCCTACTCGATTCGCATGGAAATGCCTCTTCCAGAGGGGACTGAACGCAGAAGCGGGGGCGCTGGGCCCCCGCTTCTGACGGACACGGCATGTGCTGCCTAGTCGTTCGTCATGCGGACGACGAGCTTCTTGGAGACCTTCTTGACGATCGGCTCGAACACCTTGTTCACCAATTCCTGGTCCCACTGGATCTCGTTACCGGTGCCGGCGACCTTAACGCCGAGGTCGGACACGCTGTTGTCGTCCTTGGCGGTGGCGATGATCTCGCCCGTCTGGACGTCGATCACTCGCACGTCGAGGCGGCCACTGAAGCTGGCCTTCTTGATGCTGATGCTGGATGCTGCCTCGCGTGCGAGCGAGTCCCCGCCGGGGGCGACCTTGCTCATGAGAGCACCCACGAGGCCGCTGGTCTGGAAGCCGCTCTTCTTGTAGGCGAAGCGGGTGACCTTGCCGGTGATCATGTAGCGGACGCCGATCATCTTGCCCATGGTGATGGCGGTGCTCTCATCCACCAGGCCGCTGTTGGTGAACTTCTGCTCTTCGAGGATGGTCTTCAGGCGCTGGCGATCCATCAGGCGGATCTTGCCATCTCCGGCTTCCATGAGCTCGGTGATCATGAGTTCCTGCAGGGCGCTGGAAATGCGCTTCTCCCCAGCCTGCCAGCCGCCGGGGCCCCAGCCTTCCCAGGCGCCTTCCGCCACGGGGAAGTCGAGCACTGCCACGCGGGGGCGCTTGTCGGCGCCGGCTTCCTGGGCGGCGAGGGGCATGAGGGCGAGGCACGCAGCCACGGCGAGAGAGAAGAACCGACGAATGTTCATGGGAGGACCTCCTTGGGCAGTTGCTATGTCGGCTGAGTATACATCTGGGTTTAAGGCTGGGCAGATCCACCATGGAGAAAGGGGAAGGGCCACTTCCCATGCGGGGTGACGGGTAAACTCGAGGGATGGAACAGCAGCCTGATTTCAGCGGAGCGCTCGTCATGACCGGCGGTGGCACGGGCGGTCATTTCTTCCCCGCGGTGGCCCTGGCCCAGGGCGCCCATGAACGCTGGCCTGATCTGCCCATCGCCTTTGTCGGCGCACGGCGCGGCATCGAGGCACGCAAGCTCCCGGGGGGGCAGTGGCCCTACCTGATGCTGGATGTGGAGGGCTTGGTGGGGCGCTCTCCCGTTGCTCTGCTCCGGGGGCTTTGGAAGCTCTGGCGTGCCCGAAATGTCCTGGTCAAACAATGGAAAACCCAGCGGCCCCGCGCGGTCATTGGCACCGGTGGCTATGGCGCCGCTCCGGCCCTCCTCGCGGCCCGCACGCTAGGCATTCCTTACTTCCTGCATGAGTCCAATGCCGCCCCAGGTGCCTTGGTGCAGAAGCTGGCGCGTCGGGCCACTCGTGTGTGGCTGGGCATGCCAGAGGCCTCCAAGCTGCTTCCCGGGGCGAAGTGTCTGGAAGTTGGCACGCCGGTCCGGGATGCCTTCATGCGCCCATTCAAGCCCGTTGATACCCTCCTGGCACCGCATCGCCTGCTCGTGCTCGGTGGGAGCGGCGGCGCACGTCCCCTCAATGACGCCGCCCTGGAGATGGCGTCCGGGCTCCTGGATCGCTTTCCGGAGTGGGAGATCCTTCACCAAACGGGTGCATCGGATTTCGAGCGAGTGAATGCCGCTGCAAAGCATCCCCGTCACCAGGTGGTGGCCTTCCTGGAGGACATGGACCAAGTGCTGGAGAAGACGAGTCTCCTCATCTCGCGTTCCGGGGCCAGCACCTGTGCCGAGCTGATCGCCTGTGGGCGCCCCGCCATCCTGATGCCGTTTCCGCAAGCGGCTGGCGATCACCAGCGCATCAACGCCAGGGCCATGGAAGCCCAAGGCCGGGCGCGCCTCGTGGAGCAGGGGGACGGCTTGGCAGACCGCCTGGCCACTGCTGCTGCGCTCCTGATGACCGAAGCGGGAACCAGGGCCTCCATGAGTCTCCCTGAGCCGAATCAGGCGCTCGCCAAGTGTCTGGACGACCTCTCGAAGAGCCTCGCGTAGCTCCGGCCTTCCGACCCGCCTACACTAGGTTCCATGCACCAGCGCACTTGGCTCTCCCTGCTCTCCCTTCCCCTGGTGGCCGGATTCACCTATCCGCTCCTCGCGCCGCGCCTACAGCAGGTTCCGCGCATCGAGAGTGCCCGGAGCGCCCAGGATCCGCTGGCCGGTTTGGCGGATATTCAGGATGTCCTGAACTACATCCGGGACAACTATGTGGATCCCGTGGACATGGGAAAAGTTCTTTCCGGCGGCGTGCAAGGGGCACTGGAGCGAGCTCATCCGCTCAACGCCTTCCTCAGTGCCGATGATCTGCGCCTGCCGGATCCGGGACCCGCGGATGTGGGGATTCGTATGCTCCGTCGTGGCATTTTCGCGGCGGTGCTTTCGGTGGCTCCCGAGAGTCCCGCGGCCAAGGCGGGTCTTCTCACGGGTGATGTGATCCGCAAGGTGGACGGCTCGCCCATCTCCGAACTGACCCAGCCCCTGCTTGAGCGGAAACTCCGCGGCGTCGCGGGTTCTTCGGTGACCCTGCTGCGCTACTCCGTGGCTACTGGCGAGACGAAGCCGCTGGTGCTGGAGCGGGCAATCCTGCCGCGTCCAGCCCTCGGTGTGCGGCGCGAGACCGGTGCGCTGGTGGTGGCCCTGCCGGATCTCCTGGATGGGCGTGCGGAGGAACTCCGCGCGCTGGTACAACCCACAGACGCCCCTTCGACGCTGCTGTTGGACCTTCGCCGCACCTATGGGGGAACGGTGGAGGAGGCCGCTCGCGTGGCGGCCCTGCTCGGGTTCAAGGGGCCGCTGGGCGTGATCCAGGAGCAGGGCAAGTCCGATCGTGAGGTGCTGGTGCCAAGTCTTCCTGCGCTGGCGGTGGCGCGGGTTGCGACACTCACCAGCGGGGGGACTTCGGGGGCTGTTGAACTGCTCGTTTCCGCCCAGAAGAAGGCCAAGGCGCCCACCTTCGGAGATCGGACGGCGGCCTTGGGAGTCGCCCTGACCCGACTGCCCCTCCGTTCCGGCGGTGCGGTGGATATCGTATACCAGCGCTTCCAGGCGTCGGGGGGCGAACGGTTGGACCGTATGGGTGTCCAGCCGGAGAAGCCGCTGCGTGGGTTGCGCCCCGAGGACGATCCGATTCCGAAGGTGCTTGAACTCCTGAGGAAGGGAGCGAACGCAATGGCTCGGAATGAGTTCGCCCATCCCCTGAGGCGCCAGACGAGCCGGAGTCGGGTCCGTACGGACATCGGCTGATGGCGGTACGTTCCGGCCGTTCCGCCAAGGGACGGCGCTCACCCTGGGGCGTGGTGCTTCTGGCCCTGGTCATGCTTGGCCTGGGGCTCGGCATAGGCTATGGATTCCGCAAGGCCGAAGTGTCTCCGGAGCCCGCCGCCCACGCCACCGCGCGAAAGCCCCTGCATCCCGCGCCGAAGGCCCGACCTTCCGTGGTTCCCGCCGTGCCTCCGGAAACGCGACCGGCGCCTTCCGAGGCCCGCAGCAAACCGAAAATCGCCATCGTCATCGACGATCTGGGACAGGCGGATCCCGAACTGGTGACCCGCCTATGCGCGCAGCCCATTCCTCTCACCGTTGCGGTGCTGCCGTTCCTTAAGCACAGCGAGCGGAGCGCCGATCTGGCCCACGATGCAGGCAAGGAAGTGATGCTTCACCTTCCCATGGAGCCGCTGGGCTATCCCGGACCAGGCAAAGATCCGGGGCAGGGCGCTGTGATGTTCGGCCTTTCGGAGCCGGAAGTGCGGGCCCGGGTGCGCTCAGCTTTGATGAATGTCCCTCACCGCCAGGGCGTCAACAACCACATGGGTTCCCGGATCACGCCGGATGTGACCCGAATGCGCTGGGTGCTGGAAGAGATTCGCAAGAAAAATTGCTATTTCGTGGACAGCCGTACGGAGAAGAACAGCGTGGCTTTCGATGTAGCGGAATCCTTGGGCATGCGTTCCGTCCGGCGACGGGTCTTCCTCGATGATGATCGTTCGGCTGCCGCCATCGAGCAGCAGTGGCAGCGGGCCTTGGATTTGGCGAAGACGGAGGGCGAGGTGCTCGTCATCGGTCACATCGATCCAGAGACTCTGGGTGTGCTCGAACGTGTCATTCCCCGCAGTCGGGACACGGTGGAGTTCGTTTTTGCCGGGGTATTGGCAAAGGCTCCCGCAAGAGGGCAGGATCCGCCCGCTACGACCCGCTCCAAATAGGATTTTCTCGTCAAAGCTACCCCGGTACCCCCTTGGGGTAACCCGCGCAACGTGGCACACTCGTGACATCGGAGGAGGTCGCCTTGTCACCGTCAGACGCATGCGCAATCTTTACCACATGCGGGAGCGAGGAAACGGCCCTCACCATCGCTTCCTCCCTGGTGGACCAGGGGTTCGCCGCTTGCGTGAACATGCTCCCGGGCATCAAGAGCTACTACCAATATCGCGGCAACACCTACCTGGACGAGGAGGTGATGCTCATCATCAAGACCACCAAGGATCAGTTTGAGGCCGTGAGCCAGGTGATTTCCGACCTGCACACCTACGAGGTGCCGGAAATCCTGATGTTCCCCGTGGAAGCGGGTTCCAGGCCTTTCCTGGAGTGGATCCAGCAGTCGGTCACTCGCCAGTCGGGTCGGGTCGTCTAGCTGTCAATGCCAGAGGAGATGGGTTATGGGGCCTTCGCTCAACGGCGAATTTCTGCGCGTGGTGGAGGAGGCGGCCATCGCCTGCGCCCGGAGCATCGGGCACGGACGGCGCAAGCACAGTGACCGCCTTGCAGTGGAAGCCATGCGGCAGGCCATGGAGACCATGCCGATCAACGGCACCATCGTCATCGGCGAAGGAGAGCGCGACGAGGCGCCGATGCTCTACATCGGCGAGAAGGTCGGCATGGGCGGCGACTTCATCGAAGTGGACATCGCCGTGGATCCGCTTGAAGGCACGAACCTCTGTGCCACCGGTGCGCCCAACGCCATCGCCGTGCTGGCTGCCAGCGAGAAGGGCGGTCTCCTCCATGCACCGGATCTCTACATGGAGAAGCTGGCGGTGGGACCTGCGGCCAAGGGGCTGCTCCACCTGGACTACCCCGTGGAGAAGAACCTGCGGCTGCTGGCGGAAGCCCACAACCGCAAGGTTGAGGACCTCACCATCGTCGTGATGGACCGACCCCGGCACGATCAGTTGGTGGAGGACATCCGCAAGGTTGGTTCTCGCATCCACTTGATCGGGGATGGCGACCTCAGTGCCGTGATCTCGGCGGCGGTATCAGGTACTGGGATCCATGCGGTCATGGGCATCGGCGGCGCGCCGGAGGGCGTACTGTCCGCGGCGGCCCTCAAGTGCCTGGGCGGCGAGATCCAGGGCCGTCTGCGGGTCGACCACAACACGGCGAGCCGGGAGAAGGCGGAGAGCATGGGCGTGGATTTCGACCGCATCTACTTCACGGACGAATTGGCTCCCGGCAAGCACATCATCTTCGCGGCCTGCGGCGTGACGAAGGGCGACCTCCTCAATGGCGTCCACTCCTTCGGCTACGGTCAACGCACCCACAGCCTCATCATGACCACCATCCCCCGCCGGGTCCGGTTCGTGGAGACGGTGCACATGAGTGATGTGGAAGGCGCGCCCGTCCGCTTCTGACGGGGCTTTTCTTTCTTGAGGCGCCGAGTTTCCGGCGCCTCAGCCGTTCCAGGCGCGCCAGAGTTCCGTGGTTAGCAGGGTGAGAGATGTGGTGGGGGCCAGGGCCACGCCCTTGATGTCCCGGTCCGTGGCGGCGGTGAGTTCGATCAGGCGGCGCACGCCCACCTTGCCGATGCGGCGAGCGGCGGGCATGTACGCACGACCCAGGAGGAAGGCCTGATTGCCGGGCAGTTGCAGGCGGGCCGCCAGCTCGGATTCCGATGTGATACCCGCCTCCATGGCGGCGATCAGGGTGGCGACGCGGCCCACGTCACGGGCGGCCTGGGAGACCAGCGCCACCGCGGCGCCCGGATCGTCTTCCAGGGCCTGCCGGAGGGCCTTGAGGGCCTGGGCGAGGCTGCCGCGCTGCCACGCCTCGGTCCAGGCGAAGGCCTTCTGTTCGCTCATGCGGAAGGTCACGGCATCCACCACGGGCACCGAGATGACCCGCCGCTCGCTCACCAGATCGAGCACTTCCATGGCCCGGCGCAGCACGCCCGGATTGCCGCCAAGCCGTTCCTGGAGTAACTGGGCCGCATCCCGCTCGAGCTTGAGGCCGAAGCGCTGGGCCTCGGCCTCGAGGAAGGCCAGCACTTCTTTGGGATCCAGGGCGCCCACCTTAAGGACGCGGCCCTGTTTGTTCCAGTCATTGAGTGGCTTGGAGCCTAGGGCCTTGCCTGGCGCGGCGCTTAGGGGCGTGCGGGACACCAGCAGAAGCCGCGTGCCCTCCACGGGATTCGCCAGCAGCTTCTTGATGGGCTCGGGGATCTCCTTGGCGCGCTCCAGCAGGTTCTCCGCCTCCGGCACGACCACGACGCGAATGGCGCCCATGGGAGCCATCTCCATCAGCGCATTGTGGACCTCCGCCCAGGGGCAGCCCTCGCGGCAGGTGGTCAGGCTGAAGTCCTCCCACTCGGGATCGACATGCCGCTCCTTCCAGGCACGCAGGGCTTCCCGCCTGCCATCGGCATCGTCACCGTGCAACAGGGCATAGGGACTGGCGAGCCACGTCTCGGGATGGGCCATCAGTCACTCCCTTGCAGCATCTGGGTGATGAAGCTCTCCGCGAAGTCGTCCGCGAGGCCTTCCAGCACCTTGAGTTCGCGGTTCTCGAAGCTCGAGAAATTCTGGTCCACCCGGTATTGATTGCTGAAGGTGAGGCGCGGGCGGGAGAGGGCCACGGTGCCATTGGTGCCATCCAGCAACTGCACGGAGGCCACCACGATGACCTCGACGCGGCTGGCAGTGCCAGCGGAGGCACGGGACCCGCTGGTGCCCAGGGAGAGCCCTAGAGGGCGCACCTGGAACTCCTCCAGGGTCACCCGCAGGAGCCACCGGCTGGGCGCGTCCTGGGCCACGAGGCGCCAGGGCGAGGCCGCCACGATACGGTATTCCAACGCCTTGCGAAACGGCTCCTCGATGCCGGGACGCGGTGTCTTGTTCTGGAAGCCGTCAATGCGAACCGACTCGCCCCGCACATGCCAGGCGGCGGTTCCGGGTCGCGTGTCCAGGCGGTGATAGCCGCAGCCGCAGAGCAGTGCCAGGGCGGGGATCAGGAATCGGCGCATCAGGCGGGATTGTAGATCCCGACGTAGGGCAGGTTGCGGAACTTGCCCGCCACGTCGAGGCCGTAGCCCACGACGAAGGAGTCCTCGATGGTGAATCCGACGTAGTCCACGGGGACTTCCACGCGACGGCGGCTGGGCTTGTCCAGCAGCGTGACGATCTTCAGGCTGGCGGGCTCGCGCTCCAGGATCAGCTTGCGCACGGCGTTCAGGGTCAGGCCCGTGTCGACGATGTCCTCCACCAGGAGCGTGTGGCGGCCGTGAATCGGCCGGTCGAGATCCTGGAGGATCTTCACTTCGCCGCTGGTTTCCGTACCACCGCCATAGCTGGCGGCCCGCATGAACATGACTTCGAAGTCGAGGTCGATGGCGCGGGTGAGGTCGGCGAAGAAGACGTAGACGCCGTTGAGGAGGCCGAGGACGACGACGTCCTTGCCGGCGTAGTCTTCGGCGATCTGGCGACCCAGCGCCTCGACGCGCTCCGCGATGCGCTCAGCAGGGATCAGGGTGTGGATGCGGGGGCGGCTCATGTGCGTGCTCATGCCGTCCATTCAACCTCAAGGAGGGTCGGTGGGTCTACCACCCTGAGACTTGTCATTCGTCCCCCGGGGCACCGATTATGAACGCAGGAACCGCGATACTCACGATGCAACCCGCCTTGGACTCCCCCTACCACGCCCCCGAGGTTCTGACCTGGGTGCAGGCGGCGCAGGGCGGGGATACGGCCGCCTTTGAACGCATCGTCGAGCGTTTCCAGCGGGATGTGTACGGCAAGGTCTTCTCCATCCTGAAGAACCACATGGATGCGGATGATGCAGTCCAGGAGACATTTATTCGCGTGTATCGAGCCCTTCCGGGATTCCGTTTCGAATCGAGCTTCCGGACTTGGCTGATCACCATCGCAACGCGCCAAGCCCTGAACCACCTCGACCGCGCCCGACTCAACCAGGATTCTCTGGACGAGAATGAGGTGGACGGCGGGTTGGAGCATGCGGCGCTTCGGGTGGACGAGACCCAGATGGCCACCCTGCTGGATGAGGAGAACCGACGCATCCTGCGGGAGGCCATACCCCACCTGCCGCCCCGCCAAAAGGAAGCCCTGCTGCTCAAGCTCACTCAGGACCTCAAGTACGAGGAAATCGCCGCCCGCATGGGAACTTCCATCGGCAGCGTGAAGGCGCACATCTTCCACGCCATCCAGAATCTGACCCGCCGCATCAAGGGGGTGAAGTCATGACCAAGCTCCCGACTTCGTGTGAACGCGCGCTCCAGGTCATTGAGCAGGATCCGCTGAACTTGCCGGTGGAGGTGCTGCGCCATGTCCAGGTGTGCCCCGCCTGTGCCGAGGCCCGGGTGCTGTGGCTCGCCCAGGAGCCTGCGGCGGATGCCTTGGCCCCAGCCGGGTATTTCGAGGCGCTGCCCCTGCGCATCCAGCGGAAGCTTCCCCAGCGCCGCACCTTGTCTCGCACCTTCCTCTGGGCTGCTGCTGCACTGTTGATCGCCCTGGCGGGGTCTGGCGGCTACTTGGCGGGACGGGCCAAATCCAACCCCGTGCGTTCCGCGGAGCTTGCCCGACCCGCGGTGGAAGTGGTGGAACCGGTGGTCACCGAGGCTCCCTTCGCGGATCGGGACGAAGAACTCGGCGCGCTTCAGAAACTGTCGGAAGAGGAACGCGCCGCCCTGCTCTCCCACCTGAAGTCCCAGAATCCATGATGCGGGAGTCGATCATGTTGCACCGCTGCCTGCCCCTGCTGCTTGCCGCCACGGGCCTGTTCGCCCAGGGGTGGAAGGACCACCCGCGGCCCATGCACCGCCCGGGGCCGGGCATGTTCGAGGAGATCCAGCGGATGCAGGTGGAGCGCCTGAAGCACCATCTGGGCATTCCGGAAGAGAAGGCCAAGGCCATCGCCAGCCGCTGGTCGAAGTACATCTGGGATTCCAGCACCCAGGCTCGGAAATCCGGCCAGATGCGGCAGCAGCTTGAAGAGATCCTCCGCAGTCCGAGCAGCGAGGACGAGAAGAACACCCGCCTCAAGCCCCTTCTCGATCAGTTCCTGAATCAGCGCCAGGCCGTCCATGACCTCCGCAAGGCCTTCGAGGACGACATCCGTGTAGGGCTCACCCCAGCGCAGCAGGCCCGATTGATTGGCATGACGGATGACTTCCAGCGCCACCTGCGGGAAGGCATGCGCGAGGCCGTGAGGCGTGGGGGACGGATGGAGCAGGAGCCGTTGCCCTAAATTGCGCTGACGCGGTGGCAGAGCATCCGAGGCCCCTCACCCGCAGGGTGGAAGCTGCTGCAGCGCTGGCAGACGACGCAGTTCCGCCCCGCTCCCTTGGCTCGGTAGAGGGCGGCGTCCGCCGCGTGCAGGAGGGCCTCGGGGCCGTCGGATCCAGAGGCCACGCCGAAGCTGGCACTCAGGGGAATCCAGTTACCGTCGTGCGGGGCAGGGGATCGGAAGATGACACGACGGAGCTTTTCGGCCAGTTCACAGGCCTCTTCGGGTCCCGCCGAAAGGAAAACCCCGAACTCTTCGCCACCAAGGCGTCCCAGGACATCGGATTGTCGGAGGTGGTGCCGGAGGAGATCCGCCACGTGACAGAGGGCCGCATCTCCGGCGGCGTGGCCCAGGGAGTCATTGACGAGTTTGAAATGGTCGAGATCCACGACGACGGCTGCCAAGGGGCGACCGTGGCGGGCGCAGGTGCTCGCGAGGAGATGTCCGTCTTCCTCGAAGGCGCGCCGGTTGGAGATTCCGGTCAAGGGATCGGTCCGGGCTAGACGTTCGGCGGCCTCCTTGGCTTCCTGGAGCTCGAAACCCAACTGGAAGGTGGCCGTGAGTTCGTCGTTCAGCACGCGGCTGGAGCGCATCGACGCGAGAAAGAAGATCAGGATGCCGACGGCCAAGGCGATGCCCCAGGATTCGCCGATCCAGAGCAGCCGCAGGGTGGCGGGCAGCAGCAGGCAGGCTTGGGTCAGCAGCAGCAGCGTGCGATGGGCCGTGAACAGGGCGATGGCACTGCCTGCCATGCCGAGGAGAAAGGTCATGCCGACAGACAGGTGCAGGGCTGAGCTTGCGGGCACCAGTATCGCGACCCCCGTGCCCCAACTGATGGCGGTGGTGAGGAGTGTGGAGATATAGGGCCGTTCCCAGTCCAGCAGTTCCAGGTCCGCGGGAGCCGCACGGTGGAAGTTGCGGAAGAGGGCGAAGCGGGCCAGGGTCGAGGCACAGACCAGCAGGAACCAGGCGATCAGATAATCCGCAGGAACCACGGGAGCCAACAGGACGCAGAGGGCCACGGAGGCAAGGAGGCCATAGATCCCCGCTTGGCTGGATTGCCGATAGAGCAGACTGATCCGGCTCGCCCGCACTCGGAGATCGATGCAGCCTTGGGTGGTGGTTTGAGAGGGGAGCATGTCGGCCATTCAAAGGGCGGGCAGTGGAGCATCGGAATCGAGGGCTGTCGCACCTGGGGTGTCGCCTGGGGCGGGCTGTGACAGGGTGGGCCGGGCTCCCGGGGACCTGCTTGTACGCTGGTCCCACTGACCCGCTTGGGGGCGGCAGCGCCCTATTGGAAAAAATGAGGGCGACGAGGCAAGGAATGCCGGAGTCAAGCCTTGGGAGTCGGGGTTCGATAGGACGGGAGCACGCACCCGTGCGCACCAGGAGCATGAATGGAGTTGAAGCGACGGCTGATCTACGCGGACGAGGATGCCCAGGCCCTCCGTGGCCTGCAACGGCATGCCCGCGCCCTGAAGGCCGGCTGGGATATCGCCTTCGTGGACCATGGGCAGGCCGTACTCCAGGCATTGGAAGCGGACGGCTGCGATGTGTTGATCGCCTCCGGCAGTCTGCGGGACATTCCCCCAGAGCTCCTATTCCAGAACGTTATTGCCAAGGCGCCCGGCTGCGTACGGATCATGCTCACGGGCACCCTCGCAACTGACCGTGTCATGCCGTGTGTCGGTCTGCTGCACCAGGCCTATCCCCGAACCTCCGATCCGCACAAAGTGCTTGCGATGATCGCCAATGCGCAGCACGTGAGTGACGGATTGAGCCGTCACCCCGAGATGGCCACCATTCTCGCCTCCATGGACCAGTTGCCCTCTGTGCCGCAGATCTACCAGGAACTGCGCACGGCTCTCGAAGGCGAACATGCCACCTGGCGCACCGTGGGGGCCGTGATCCAGAAGGATGTTGGGATGACCGCCAAGATCCTGAAACTGGTGAACAGCGCGTTCTTCGGGTTGCATCGGCGGGTGGAATCCCCCTCGGAGGCCGTCCACTACCTGGGGATGGAGGTGGTGCAGTCGCTGGTGCTGGCCTATGGACTGTTTGAACAGACGGGACCACTCAAGACCTGCCTCATCCGGCTCGAGGACATCTGGGCCCATAGCCTGAAGGTGGCGAAAGGGGCTCGGGCGCTTGCGGCCATGGAAGGGCTCACGCGGCACCAGAAGGCCGACGCCTTCATGGGCGGACTTCTGCACGATGCGGGGATTCTCATCCTTGCGGGCCAGTTTCCGGAGGCCTACGACCGCGTGATCGAGCGTTGCCAAAACGAACGCATTGACCTGCCTACCGCAGAGGCGGATGCCTTCGGGGTCACCCATGCCGATGTCGGGGCCTTCCTGCTGGGCCTGTGGGATCTCCAGGCGGGTGTGCTGGAGGCGGTGAGCCTCCATCACACGCCAGGACTGCCGCGCCGCTCCTCGTTCGACCATGTGTTGGCGGTCCATCTCTCCGATGAATTCACCTGGGGCAACGATCAGCATCGGGTCTGGGAGCACACCCGCCTGGATGTAGACACCATCCAGACCCTGGGACTCACCGAGTGCATCCCGGGCTGGAAGCGGATTCTGGAACAACCGGGTTGGTAGGTTCGCTGGTCAGGCACGATGATCTGTCGGGGCACCAAGAGGCATGAAGGCCCGCAATCAGGATCCCCGCAAGGGGCCGCGGTGTCTTCGGCACTGGCTACCGGGCACTGCACCCTCAGGTCAGAGGGCCGTCCAGGCCCGAAGCACTTCCTGAGCCTGGCGGACCATCGCATCCGGGCCCGGGTAGGCGGGCAGGAGCACGGTGCCGTCGGGACTGAACTGGGCGTCCTTCTGGCTTCGCACCCAGGTCATGAGCTTGGCGGGATCCAGCGGCGTGAGGGGGCTGACGCGGAACTTGAGCCGTCCCTTGTCTACCACCACTTCGCCCACGGCGAGCTGCTGGGCGAGCAGCTTGACCTTGAGCGTCTCGAAGAACCGCGCGCTCTCCTCGTCGTCGTCCGCCAGGTGCCCGAAGCGGTCTTCCAGCTCCAGTCGATAGAGTTCCAGGTCGCGCTCCGTCTTGAGGCGGCTGGCACGCTTGTAGGCCACGAGGCGCTCGGAGGCCTGATCGATCCAGCGGCGGCTGAGCTGGGAGGGCGCAAGGTCGACCTTCACTTCGAAGGTGCCGCTGGGCTGGCCCTGGAGTTCCTGAAGCGTCTCCTCCAGCAGCTTGATGTAGAGCTCGAAGCCGATGTCGTGGATCTGGCCGGACTGCTCGCCGCCCAGGAGGTTGCCGGCACCGCGGATCTCCAGATCCATGGCGGCGACACGGAAGCCGCTGCCGAGTTCGCTGAAATCCTCCAGCGCTTGCAGCCGCTTGCGGGCGTCCTCGGTGATCTCGCCCTTGCCGGGGATGAGCAGGTAGGCGTAGGCGGGAACGTCGCTGCGGCCAACGCGGCCACGCAGCTGGTAGAGCTGGCTGAGGCCAAAGGCGTCGGCCCGATGGACGATCAGCGTGTTGGCGTTGGGCACATCCAGACCGTTCTCGACAATGGTTGTCGAGATGAGCACGTCGATGCGACCCTCCATGAAGCCCACCATGGCGTGCTCCAGGGTGTGCTCCTCCATCTGCCCGTGGGCGATGGCGACTCGGGCGTCCGGCACCAGGGTGCGCACCTTTTCGGCGATGCTCGGAAGACTCTCCACGCGGTTGTGCACGAGGTAGACCTGGCCGTTGCGCCGGAGTTCGAACTGGATGGCGGTGGCGACCAGCTCGTCGGACCAGGGCGCCACGACGGTCTCGATGGCGAGGCGGTTCTTCGGCGGCGTCTCGATGAGGCTGATCTCCCGCAGGCCTGTGAGGCTCATGTGCAGGGTGCGGGGAATGGGCGTGGCGCTCATGGCGAGGACATCCAGATTCGCGCGGAGCTTCTTCAGCTTCTCCTTGTGGGTCACGCCGAAGCGCTGCTCCTCGTCGATCACCACGAGGCCCAGGTCGTGCCACTTCACCTTGGCGCCCAGGATCTGGTGGGTGCCGATGACGATCTCCACTTGCCCGCGCTCGATCTCCTCCAAAGTCTGCTTGGCCTCCTTGGGATCCACAAAGCGGTTGAGCTGGCGGATCTGGACGGGGAAGCCCGCAAAGCGCTGCTGGAAAGTGCGGGCGTGCTGAAAGCAAAGCACGGTGGTGGGGCAGCGCCCCGCCACCTGTTTGCCGTCAAGGGCGGCCTTGGCGGCGCCGCGCCTGGGTCCCCCCCGCTCGCCGG
>CAYQAS010000097.1:0-16482 GCA_964415525.1 uncultured Solibacteraceae bacterium | reverse complement strand
AGCACTACCTTGACACGGTAGGGGTCGGTGGTTCGATTCCACTCGCGCCAACCAGTAAAAAGAGCCTGAGAAATCAGGCTCTTTCGCATTTCTAGGGCCATGGTTCTTGGGCGCCGGTTAATGGCTCGTCGTCAAACGGTCTGTAAACGGCCGCGCGGTTTGGCACTCACCCTTCACCCGGTTTGAGTGCCAAACCTCGCAACGGTTTACATCCACCCGTGGCGTCCGGGTAGATCTCCTGGGCTTCGGACATGCGTCATGATCCGTGTTCGGAGTCATGCACCGCGACGAGGTCGGTCGGGCACTTCGGGCAGAAGGCCTATCCAATGTTCCACGGAATGACAGAGACTTGATCAGTTGAGATGTCCGTCCGATGTTCTAAGGAAAGCTGTCTACATCGAGGAGGAACCATGCTCAGCCTGTTGGGTCGATTGCGCATGGGCGGGAAGTTCAATCTGTTGCTTGCGCTGCAAGGATGCGTCCTGCTTGGCGTGGTGGTGCTGGCTTGGCTTGGGCTGGATCGTCTCCAGCGCATCCAAACCGAGAGCGGCGTTCAGATTGAGCGAGTGTCCTACCTGACGAATGTCATCTCCTACACCAATCGGTCCCGGATCGTTCACGTCAGTCTCTTCGGTGCGCTGAAATACCCGGCCTATTGCGAAAAACGCATCGCGCGGTTGGGAGAGTTGGAGGACCTCCTCTATTCAAATCTGGACAAGCTGGAGGCTGCACCTTGGCCAGAAACCGAGAAAGCCAAGTTGATGGCGGCCACGGGCATCATCCGCGGCTACACCAAGGCCTTTCGTCCCTTGCTTGAAAAGGCCCGGGTGGAAGTGAATCCCGACGTTCCTGTGTACATGGATGCTGGCTATGCCGCCGTGAATCAGGCTCGCGAGAGTCTGGATGCCATGCTGGAAGTGGAGCGGAAAGGGGCTGCCCTGAATGTCCAGGTGGCCAATACGGGCGCGGACAGGGTGCAATTGACCCTGATCGTTTCGGCGGTTGTTGCCCTTGGATTGGGCATCGTTCTGGTGACGCTGGTTCGCCATCAGATCCAGCGGGCAGCGCAGGAAGTGGAGAGGGGCTTGGGGGAACTCAGCCAGGGCAATTTGGCTCACCATTGTTCCGTGATCAGCCAGGATGAATTGGGCCTCATGGGCGAGCGTCTGAACGGGACGATCGAGCGGTTGCGGGGGATGGTCCTGCGGATCGAGCAGATCGCGGAGCGCACCGCCAGTGGCGCAACCGAACTCGCCAGCACCGTGGTGGAGCTTGATGCCACCACCAGCGAGATCAATCGCGGCGCGGAAACCCAGCGCATCAGCGTGGAGCGTTCCTCGGCGGCGCTGACGGAGATGTCGGCTTCCATCGAGGAGGTTCGTCGGAGCGCCGAAGAAGCTGACCGCCTTGCCCAGGCTTCTCAGTGGGTGAGCCGTCTTGGACAAGAAGGTGCGGAGACCAGTACCCAGGCCATGCAGGCGATCCTTGAGAGCGCACAGAACGTGGGCCAGATCACGCGTGTGATTGCGGATATCGCGCGGCAAACAAACCTTCTGAGCTTGAATGCCGCCATCGAGGCGGCGAAGGCGGGCGAGGCGGGCCTCGGCTTCTCGGTGGTGGCGGAGGAGATCCGCAAGCTGGCGGAGCGTAGCGCCGCAGCGGCCACCGAGATCCGGGAACTCATCACAGAGAGCGGTGAGCGGGTGAAGGCCGGGTACCAGGCCGTCCATGGTGTGGCGGGGAGTCTCCAGGAGATCGAGAACAACATCGGTAGGCTGAGTTCCCAAGTGGGGCAGATCACCCAGGCCATGGTCGAGCAGAGCACCGCCAGCCACGAGCTGGTCACTGCCATGGACCTTACCGCCGCGCAGACGGAAGCCAACGCTCAGGCCATGGAGCACATGGCGGGCGCCACCGGCGAGACCTCCCGCACCGTCGCAGAGTTGGCGCACCAGGCCACCGGGCTCCGGACCCTCGTTGACGGCTTCAAATTGACTTAATTGACTTGATCGAAAGACGTGTATCGGGCTGTGGTGGTTGGTGATTCCCAGGCTGTGACCCGACGCCCCGCATGCCGATGCAACACTGTTCACTTCAAGGGGGATCCCATGCACGCTGCCCACGAAGCCTGGTTCAAGGCCTTCCGCACCCGCGCCACTGAGCTCAACAAGCACATCGTCCTACCCGAGGGTGTGGACGATCGCACCTTGCACGCCGCCGCGAAGATCGTGAAGGAGGGCTTCGCCAAGATCACCGTGCTGGGCGATCCCGCCAAGATGCAGGCCCGCGCCGCGGAGCTGGGTGTGAGCCTTGAGGGCGCCACCCTGCGCAATCCCCTGACCGATGCTGATCTCCAGGCCTTTGCGAACGCCTTCTACGAGGCCCGCAAGCACAAGGGCATGACCGAGGAGAAGGCCCTGGAGACGCTGAAGGTGCCGCTCTACTTCGGCGGCATGATGGTCAAGCTGGGCCAGGCAGACGGCTTCGTCGCCGGTGCCCTGAACACCACGGGTGAGACCGTGCGCGCCTGCCTGCTCACCATCGGCTGCGCCCCCGGCATCAAGACGGTATCGAGCGCCTTCCTGATGATCCACCCCGACGAGACCTTCGGTGAGAAGGGCGCCATGATGTTCGGCGACTGCGCCGTGAATCCCGATCCCAATCCCGAGCAGCTCGCGGACATCGCCATCGCCAGCGCCGATACCGCCAAAGCCATGCTGGGGGTCGAGCCCAAGGTCGCCATGCTGAGCTTCAGCACTGCGGGCAGCGCCGAGCACGCCCTGGTGGAGAAGGTCCGCGCTGCCCTCAAGATCGTGCGAGAGCGCCGCCCCGAGATGCAGGTGGACGGCGAGATCCAGTTCGACGCCGCCATGATCCCCGCCATCGGCCAGAAGAAGTTCCCGGGCTCCACCGTGGCCGGAAACGCCAACGTGCTGATCTTCCCCGACCTGAACGCCGGCAACATCGGTTACAAGATCGCCGAGCGTTTCGGCGGCTGCACCGCCAACGGCCCCGTCCTTCAGGGCCTCGTGAAGCCGGGCAACGATCTGAGCCGCGGCTGCACCGCCGAGGACGTCGTCAACACCGTGATCCTGACGGCCCTGCAGAGCGCGCTTTAATCCGATTGCTTGCAGAGAAGGCGCCCGGGATACCGGGCGTCTTCTGCATTCAGATCCGATAGATCGCCTTCAGGGCTGCCACCAGCGCATCCACGTCCTCCGTCGTGTTGTAGCCCTGGAGGCTGATTCGCACGAAGAGACGATCCCGGTGGCTTGTCACGGGAATCTCGATGCGGAAGCGCTCGAAAAGGGTGGTCTTCAACTCGGCGGGATCCATTGCGGGAACTGGAATCACGACCATCTGCCCGAAGTCTGCATCGCCGCAGACAGGCGCCATCCCAGTGAGGGCACAGACGCGAGCGAGGGCTTCCGCCGCCAGGGCGTGGCAGCGGCGGCGCATCGTGGGCCAGTCGTGGCGCGCCTGGAAGGCGATGGCCTCCGGCACGCTCAGGAAGGGCGCCAGATCACGGGTGCCGAGCCACTGGTGGTGGCGCTCCAGCAGACTCGAGCCCGTGTAGGTCTCGTTGCCCTTGGCTCCGTGGTAGCCCCAGCTGATGACCTGGGCCTCCAGCAGTGCGTGGTGCTCCGGGCGGGCGTGGAGGAAGGCGGCGCTCTTCGGCGCACAGAGCCATTTGTGGCAGTTGCCGGTGTAGAAGTCTGCGCCCAGGGCATCGAGATCGAGGTCGATCTGGCCGGGGGCGTGGGCGCCGTCGATCACGGTGAGGATCCCCGCGGCTCGAGCCCGGCGGCAGAGCTCCTCCAGTGGGAAGATCAGCGCCGTGGTGGACGTGAGGTGGCTCAGGAACAGCACCCGGGTGCGGTCCGTGACCTGGGACCAGATCTGCTCCGTGAAGGTCGCCGCATCGAAGGGCAGGGGGATCTCCACCTGCCGGTAATTCGCTCCAGAGCGGGCACAGGCGACCTCCCAGGCGGCGTCGCAGGCCCCGTACTCGTGGTCCGTGACGAGGATCTCATCCCCCGGTTGGAGCGGCAGGGCATGGGCCACGGTGTTCACGCCGTGGGTGGCATTGGACACGTAGATCAGGTGCTCGGGCTGGGCCCCCAAGTAGGTGGCGAGTGCCGCCCTGGACGCCGCGAGCCGCTCCCCGGAGTGACGTGCGAGGAAGGCGACGGGATTGCGCTCCATCTCCCGGTGTAGGTCATGGCAAACCTCAAGCACCTCTCTAGGGCAGGCGCCGAAGGAACCGTGGTTGAGGAAGATGAGGTCGGGATCGAGGAGGAAGCGGTCTTTCATCCGCCCATCGTCTCGCAAACCGACCTTGGCGGAGACACGAAACGGGGGCCTTTCGGCCCCCTGGAATTTCGAATGCAGGTGTGGGTCAGATCGGCACCACGTCCATCTCCTGGCTCGTCAGATTGCGCTCGGCGCGAACCTGCGGCTCCTCGTCCACCATGCCGACGAGCTGCTGCCAGTCGCCACTTAGGATGGCCTGAAGGCCGCTCCCGACCATGTCCTGCAGACGATCCACCACCTGGATGAGGGGATCTCCCAACTCACCCGAGGCGTCCGGATCCAGCGATAGCGATTCCCACAGTCCCGGACTGGAATCGGTGTAGACCTCTTCCGCTGAAAGAGACGTTTCCTTGCGATCCCATGCAACCATCCCGCACCCCCTTAGGCCCTTGGTTTCTCTATCGGGAGAATCCATTCCCGCTTGAGCAGGATTTTCTTGACTTCCCAAAAAAACTACGGCCGGCGGGTGCCGGCCGTGTAGTGGAGTGGGACAAACTTTACACTGTGTAGGTTTTTGCGATTTCCTTGCCGCCGAGGACACGAAGGGCGCCCTGGACCAGGGCGAACATCTCGTTCTCGCCGGGGTAGAGCGTGATGCCGATACCGGTGGCACCGAGCAGGCGCTTGATGTCCGCCATCATGGGCTTGCAGCGCGCCATGCCGCCGGTGATCAGGATCTGATCCACAGGCTCCCCGTCGAAGGCGGGGAACATGGAGGCGATCCACTTCGCCACCGCGTAGGCCTCAGCGTCGAGCACCGCCACGACTTCGGGATCGCCCGCCAGGTAGCGGCGCTCCAGTTCCATCAGGTTCGCGGTGCCCACCAGGTCGATGAGGCCGCCCGCGCCCTTATTCAGCTTCTTCAGCTCGGCCTTGGTGTACTGGCCGGAGAAGCAGAGTTCGATGAGCTGGCCTGCAGGCAGGCTGCCGCTGCGCTGGGGGGTGAACGGACCTTCACCGTCCAGGGCGTTGTTCACGTCGATGTAGCATCCCTTCTTGTGGGCGCCGATGGAGATGCCGCCGCCCATGTGGCAGACGATGACGTTCACGCGCTCGTAGAAGGTCTCCTGCTCCTGGGCGTAGCGGTGGGCCGTCGCGATCTGGTTCAGGGCGTGGCTGATGACCTTGCGCTTGATGGCCTTGATGCCGGTGATCTTGGCGCGTTCGGGAACCTCGTCCACCACGACGGGGTCGACGATGAAGGCCGGACGCTCGGAACCCGCCACCAACTCGTGGGCAATGAGGCCGCCCAGGTTGGAGGCGTGCTCGCCGTTGTATCCGATCTTGAGGTCCTCGAGCATGGCCTCGTTCACCGGGTAGGTGCCGTGGGCCATGGGACGCAGCAGGCCGCCGCGGCCGGACACGGCGTCGAGGTCATCCACCGACATCCCGTTCTGGCTGAGGAAGTTCAGGATCGCGTCCTTGCGGAACGTGAACTGGGCCGTGATGGGCTTGCCATCGAAGGGCGCCAGTTCGGCATCGGTGTGCTGCAGTTCCTGGGTGAATCGCTCGCGCTCGCCCTCGTAGACGCTGATCTTGGTGGAGGTGCTGCCGGGGTTGATGGCCAGCACACGGAAGCGACGGAAGAACGTGTCGCGGGGCGTGCCCTGCCAGTCGCCAAAGCGGTGCAGACGCACCAGGTTGGCCTTCACGGCGAGGCGGATGTCCTCGCTCGTGCAGTCCATGGCCACGCTCACGCCGCGGAAGTGCAGGCCGAACATGCTGCTGATCTTCTTCGCATCGGGGAAGCGCGTGGCGTAGAGCTGGTAGAGCAGGTTCCCCATGTCCAGGCTGGGGCAGATGATGACGTTGGCGGGACCGGCCCACTTGTCCTCGCCCTGGGGGGCGTAGAACGAGGCGGAGCGCTGGCTCAGCGCCACACTCACCCGCACTTCGCCGGTGATCTGGATGCTGCCGTAGCGCTCGCCGCGGCTGGCACGCTCCTGGAGGAGACTGGGCACGAGCTCGGTTGCGCGGCGCACCAGTTCCACGCCCGGGCCGTCGTCACTGCCGCGGTTGCTATGGCTGACGATGGCGGCGCGGATCTCGGGAAGCACGTCCTCGGGGATGAGGTCGCGAGCGACGGCGCAGGTTCCGACGGCGACCTGCGCCAGGACTTCCGGCGTCATGGTGGCGTTGACGCCGATGTCGCCGAAGACGACGAGGTTCTTGGGGTAGACCCGGTCGGGGTGCTCATCCGGCAGCACGAAGATGCCCGCCTCACAGGCGAAGTCCGCGCGGGAGAGGAGCTTGGCCATGGGCCGGAAGAACTCCCGTGGGGCGCTGCAGGCGCCGCCCACCACCGTGTCCGCGTGCCCGCTGGCCACTGCGCAGATGCCGAAGAGGCCGGGCTGCTTCACCAGGGCCCGCGCTTCATCGAGGGTCAATTCCTGGCCGTGGGCCCGCATGGCCTGCTGGTAGCTGGCGGCGAAAGGTTCCACCAGATCCGAGCGGCGCTCGATGTCGAGGAATGCACTCTCGGAGAGGGCGTAGGCCACGCGGTTGGGATCCACGTGCCCCAACTCCTTCTCGATCACATCTCGGACCTCGGCCTCGGTGGCCAAGAACACGGGGCGGACGAAGCGGGTCAGGTGGCATGCGGCTTCCAGGACACGAGGATCTCTGGATTCCGGGAAGATCACCGTGGGGCGGTTCTTCCATTGGCACAACTGCTGGTCGAAGGCGGCTTCGATCTGATACATGCGCTACCTCAATGGGGGGCCTTGGAGCGTTCTGGAATGGCGCTTCCACGGGCATTCTATGGGCAAGGGGGCCCCATAAGGCGAGGGCCACAGATCACAAGCCCTCTGGGGCGCGGAATTGGACAGACTGGCCAATCAATGCGGGGCATGGGTTGACGATTTGGCAGATCCCCGCAGACCACCCAGTCAGGGAAGGTCAGGTTCCGGGAAGAGGTCTGGATGGCCGTGGAGGATGGCGCGGAAGGTCGGATAGTGCTCCAGGAAAAGCGCCGCGAGGACAGGGTCGAAGTGGCGACCGGCCTGCTCACGCAGGAGCTCCAGCACCTGCTCCTCCGACCAGGCCTTCTTGTAGGGACGCCTGGAGCTGAGGGCGTCGTAGACATCCACCAGGGCCACGATCCGCGCCTCCAGAGGGATCTGCTCCCCGGCCAGTCCTCGGGGGTAGCCCGTACCTTCCCATCTCTCGTGATGGCAAGCGGCGATGCGAGAACCCATCTGGATGAAGGGGACGGTGGAGTCCATCAGCATGTTCTCGCCCATGCTGGTGTGGGTCCGCATGATGATCCACTCCTCCGCTGTGAGGGGGCCTTCCTTCTGGAGGATGCGGTCTGGAACGCCGATCTTGCCCAGGTCGTGCATGGGGGCTGCCGCCTCGATGCAGTCCACGGCATCCTGATTCCACCCCAGGAAGCGCCCCATCTGCGCGGCATAGAGCCCGATCCTGCGCACATGGGCGCCGGTTTCGTTGTCGCGGTGCTCGCTGGCGGACAGCAGGCGGATGGCGATCTCTTCACGGCTCTTGCGGATCTCTTCGGTCTGCTCTCGCACCTTTCGCGCCAGGGTCGCCTCGCGGTCCTGGTAGTCCAATTCAAGCATCCGGCGCCGCAGGGCGCCCGCCACGGCGATGACGATGGCGTTGGGTTGCACCGGCTTGAGGACATACCCAAAGGCGCCCTCACTCAGACAGTCCATGGCCATGTCGGCGCTATCCATGCCGCTCACCATCAGCACCGCCGTGTTGGGGATCTGTGGTCGAATCGCCCGCACCAACTCCAGCCCGTTCATCTCCGGCATGACGACGTCGCAGAGCACCAGGTCCACATGCTCGGTCTCGAGCATCTGAAGGGCTCGCTGAGCACTGCCTGCCTCGAGGCAGGCATAACCCTGGCGGCGGAGGATGCGGATGAGTGCCACCCGGATCAGCTCCTGATCATCCACCACCAGGAGCCGGAAATCCTCTGGCCGCTGGTCGGGCATCGGCCAGTGGTAGGTCGGGGCAGTGAAAGGGGCTTCCGGCGCCATGGAGTCTCCTATCGGCGGAGAATCCAGAAACCCAATTACGAATGCGTCTGTTTGCCCGTGAAGGCCGTCAGGATGACCCCGGCGATGATCAACGCGAGGGCCGCCCAGCGCAGGGGCGGAATGGTCTCCCCCAGCAGCCAGCGAGCCAGCAGGGCATTGGCCAGGAAGCCAAGGGCGAGGAACGGATAGGCGAAGGCCACATCCACCTTGGAGAGAGCCACCAGCCACACCACCACACTGATGCCGTAGCAGGCCAGCCCGGTGAGGATCCAGGGCTCCAGGAAAAGCTTGACGAGGCCAAGGAGGCCGCCTGCGAGGCTGAGGCCCCCGGCGGCCTGAACGCCCTTCTTCAGCGGGATCTGGGCGATGGCATTCAGGGCGACGCCAGAGAGGATGTAGGGGATGGCCGAGAGTTCCGTGCGCATGGATCACCTGTAACGGGGAACGACCAACCTTGTCCATGGGAGCTTAAGCAGCCCTGGCGTTTCCCTGGTCCTTCGGCAAGTGCTCTTGAACCTTGGCCTGAAAACGCGCGGCCTCACCGTTCTGTCCGAAGTCCAGGCCGCGAGGAAGGGCGGTGAGGCAACCCCAGCTCTATGCCGGCTCCGACGGTTTGGACCGCCGATGGACTTCTATGTCTGGAAAATAGGCCTTAATGCACTCCGGGCACATGCCATGTGTGAAGGTGGCATCCGTGTGATGGCTGATGTAGGTCTCCATCTGGTTCCAGTAGCCTTGGTCGTCTCGGATCTTCTTGCAGGCGCTGCAGATGGGCAGGAGCCCCTTGAGTTCCTTGACCTCCGCCAAGGCCATGGTGAGGTCATGGATCAAGCCTTCCATCTCCGCCTGGCTGCGCTTGCGCTCTGTGATGTCCCGGGTGATGCCCCGCAGACCCACCGCCTGGCCATCCGGTCCCCAGATCACCGTCAGGCGGACTTCCCCCGTGAACGTGGTGCCGTCCTTGCGGCGATGTTCCACCTCCAGGGGATGGGCGGCGAAGGGCTGGGAGCCCGATGGACTCTGGGTCAGTCGCTCCCGCTGCTGGCGGATGAAGCCGACGCCGTCAGGCATGGCGAGGCTGGTCTCGGGTGGGAGGGCCATCAGCTCCTCGGGGGTGAAGCCCCGCTGGCGAACCACGGATGGACTCACATAGGTGAATCGTCCGTCCGGGGTGATGGACCAGATCACATCGTCGGTCTGCTCGGTCAGCACCTGGAATTTCTCCTTTTCCAGGGCGAGTTCACCCTTGGCGGCCACCTGCTGATGCCAAATGCGCAACAGGAGACTGCCGAGGACGACGCTGATGAGGAGACTGCCCAGGACCGTGGCGGTGGCCTTGATTCGTTCGTCACGCCAGGTGGCCAGATAGTCGACCTCCGCCAGACCCACCACCAGCCACATGGGATGACCGGTGACTCGGCGAACGGTCCAGGTCCGCTCGATGCCATCCGTGGGTGAGGCCTTCCGGAAGGTTCCCGCACCCTCTGTCGACTGAACGATGCTGAGGTATTCCGGTGTGGTGGCCTGCTCGCCGAGTCGGGATTCCATATGAGGAAAGGATGGATAGCGGGTGATGAGCCCGTGATTCGCATCCCGCACCGCGATGGTGCCCTTGGGGCCGATCTCCACGATCCCGAGGGTACGGGTGAAATCCTGCAAGGAGACCACCCCGTAGAGGATGCCGACAAAGGCTCCGCTGGCGTCCCGCCGGGCGCGGGCAAAGATCAGCACCAACTTTTGATCGAATCGGCTGACCACCGGTGGCGAAACGACGAGTCCGACCTCGGGATGTGCTTGCAGGGTCTGGAAATAGGGACGGTCCGCGATGCTGCGGCCGTTTGTTTCCTGGATCAGGGTGCCGCCGATGACCTGGCCTTCGGCATCCGTCACCCGCAGGGCGCTCAGCAGCGGTAAGCGGGCGCGGTGGTGGTCCAGCAGCGCCTGCAACTGTGAGGCTGCGGGGGGCGGAACACGTGACAGGAGCGGGTCATCCAGGATCTGGAGCAGGGTCAGGTCCAGGAGTCGGATGTTCCCGGACAGGTTCTGCTCCAGGATGTCTGCAAGGTTGCGGGTGGTGACCTCCGCCTGTCGCCGGTGGGAGTGGAGGCTGGCGCGAACGGCCAAAATCGAGATACCCAGGACCGCGAGATTGGCCAGCGCCAGGCTCAGGACGAGCCAGACCCCGAGACGAGGAGAACCGGACGAAGGGGTGTTCGGGGATGGCGGCATCGAGACTCCATGCCCCTCATCGGAGGTTCCGACGCGTGACCAGAATCCTGCAAGGCCCGTGGGAAGGCGGGAGACGCCCGGACGGTGTACAACTGGAGGGCCATGACCCACGTGCCCCTCGCCGAACGGATGCGCCCCAGCCACCTCGAACAGGTGGTGGGCCAGGACCACCTGCTGGGGCCGAAGGGGGCTCTCAAGCGCCTCACCAGTGGCGGTCGCCTGCCTTCCGTGGTGCTCTGGGGGCCGCCGGGGACGGGCAAGACGACCCTGGCGCGGCTGCTGGCCCGGGAGACAGGACACGGCTTCTTGGAGTTCAGCGGCGTCACGGGATCGGCGGCCGAGCTCAAGAAGTTCCTGGTGGAGCACCGGGAGGCGCCCCTCTTCCGCAGCACCCCGCCCGTGGTGTTCCTGGATGAGATCCACCGTTTTAACCGCAGCCAACAGGACATCCTGCTGCCGTTTCTGGAGCGCGGGGACGCCATCCTCATCGGGGCCACCACCGAGAATCCCGCCTTCTACCTGAACCCGGCGCTCCGCAGCCGCTGCCAGCTCCTGCCGGTGAAGGCGCTGGAACCTGTGGCGGTGCGCATCGTGCTCGATCGCGCCTGGGCGAAGGAGTGCGAGGGGCATGAACCGCCCGATGCCATCCTGGACTGGCTTAGCCACTGGGCAGGCGGGGACCTGCGCAGCGCGTTGTCCGGTCTGGAGGTCTACCTGGGCATGGCACCCTCGGAACGCCAGTTGGAAGGCTTGCAGGAGTCCCTGGGCGGTCGGCTCATGTACGATCGAGCGGACGGCCACTACGATCTGGCCAGCGCCTTCCAGAAGAGCCTGCGGGGCTCGGACCCGGATGCGGCCCTCTACTATCTGGCCCGCATGATCCGTGGGGGCGAGGACCCGCGGTTCATCGCCCGTCGACTCATGGTCACGGCGGCGGAGGATGTCGGAAATGCCGACCCCATGGCTTTTCAGTTGGCGGAGTGTGCCAGTCGCGCCGTGGAGCGCATCGGCTGGCCCGAAGCGCGCATCCCATTGGCCCAGGCGGTGCTCTACGTTGCCAACGCCCCCAAGAGCAATGCCACGATTCTCGCCATCGACGCGGCCCTGGCGGCGGCGGATCATCCCATTCCGGATGCCATCCGGGACGCCCACAACAGCTCAAATCGGTTGCGGGGTCACGGTGAGGGTTATTTCTACAGCCATCAGGACTACGAACGGCCCCAGACCTTCCTGCCGGACGCCCTGCGCACCGCGCGGTTCTTCGAGCCCCGGCGCCCCCAGGAGCGCAACTGGCGGGACCGACAAGAGCCGGATCTGCCGCGACTGCAGGAATTCTGGACCGGTTGGTGGGACGAACATCCCGATGGCGGCGAGCTGCCCTTGGATGCTTGGGCGGAGGACCTGGATGCCAGCCGAGAGGCCCTGGCGCGGGCCATCTCGAAGCTGTCCAGCGGAACGTGCACCTTGGAGAGACGCCTCGTGGTGCGGCCTATCGAGTAGGAAAAAATGGCACCCTGGATTCCGGCACGCTCGATGCCCATCGTTGGGGAGCGGTCCGTCCGCTGGACGAGGAGTCCACCATGAAAGTCCGTACCGACGCACGCACCCTGGACCCGCAGGCCCTGAACACCGGGCGGCCGGTGGCACCCCAGGAGCCGCCGGTGGAGGCTCCCAAATCGAAGGCCGATTCCATGGATATCTCCCCCCGACAGGCCGAAGCGGCCCAGGTGAGCCAGCGGCTCGCCGTGGAAGGACGCACCCTGCGTGACGCCCCTGCCGCCGATAGCCTGGTGGATCAGGTGAGGTCCGGCCTGCAGTCCCAGGGTGGCGGTTCCGTGTTGCGGTCCGAGCGTATGTCCAGAGAAGTTGCCCTGGCGCTGCTGGGGTAGGTTCCCCTTTCAGCCTGGGGTGGCATGGATGGGCCATCCCAGCCCCAGAGCCGTGTCCCGGAGCCCCTGCCAGATATGGGCGGGGTCCAGGCCCATGCGTCACACTGGGAAAGCCCGCCTGGGATGGGCCCTGTTCCGGAGTGCCCCGTGATCCATACCCACCGCGTGACCTATGCCGACTGCACCCTGGGCAACCACGTTTACTACAGCCGCTATCTCGACCTGCTGGAGGCGGCCCGGGGTGCCTACTTCCGTGAGCTGGACTTCCCTTTCACGGAATTGGAGGCCCAGGATGTGGCCCTCCCCGTCATTCGAGTCGAACTGGATTACCGCTCAGCGGCGCACTACGACGAGGTGTTGCATGTGGCGGTGCGCCTGGAGGAACTGGGGCGCGTGAAGCTGGCCTTCGGCTATGACATCCGCACCGAGGGGGGGCGCCTGGTGGCTGAGGGCCGGACCCTGCATGGCATCACCACCCGCGCCGACAAGCCACGGCGCCTGCCGACGGCGGTGCTGGAGGTGCTGGCGGGCAGGGTTCAGGGCGGGGAAAACTGAGCCGCGAGGTGCAAACGGAGGGAGCAAAGGCCCTCCATGATCTCCGGAATCGCGATTGAGGCGTCGCCGCCCGCCGTCATCACCGTCCCCAGCTGCTGTGCACCGCTACGCCGGGTCGGTCGATGCGCTCGTAGGTGTGTGCGCCGAAGTGGTCGCGCTGGGCCTGGAGGACGGACGTGCTGCCGAAGCTGTTGCGCAACGTATCGAACCACCCCAGGGAGGCGGAGAGGCCCGGCACCGGCAGTCCGGCGGCCTGGGCGGTGGAGACGACCCGGCGCCAGGCGCCTTCCCGTTGCTTCAGGGCCTGCGCGAGGGCAGGGGCGAAGGCCAGAAGGCTCGGGGCGGGATCGGTGCGGAAGGCGTCCCGGACGGTCTCGAGGAACCGGGCGCGGATGATGCACCCGGCGGTCCAACCCCGTGCGACCTCTCCCAGGTCGGTCCCATAGCCGTAGGCGTGGCTGGCGGCTTCCAGCAGGGCGAAGCCTTGGGTGTAGCTGGCGATTTTGGCGGCGTAGAGGGCATCCCGCAGGTCATCCAGGCTGAGGCCGCTCAGGGCGTGGTGTTCGGCGGGGAAATGGGCAGCGGCTTCGAGTCGTAGGTCGCGCTGGCTGCTGAGGGTGCGGGCGTCCACCGCCGCCGCCAGGGTGGGCACGGCGACGCCGAGTTCGGAGGCCGCCAGCACCGTCCACTTCCCGGTGCCCTTCTGGCCCGCGCGGTCCAATACGGCATCCACCAGCCAACTGCCGGGCCGTTCCGGATCCGGCGTAGCCAGGACTTCGGCGGTGATCTCGATGAGGTAGCTGTCCAGTTCGCCGCGGTTCCAGTCCGCGAAAACCTCCGCCGCCTGAGGCGCCGTCAGGCCAAAGCCCCGGCGCAGCAGCAGGACGGTCTCGGCGATGAGTTGCATGTCCCCGTACTCGATGCCGTTGTGGACCATCTTCACGAAGTGGCCCGCACTGCCCGTACCGCAGTGGGTGAGGCACGGACCCATGGGACCGATGGCCGCGATGGGCTCCAGGACCGGCCGCATCACCTCGAAGGCCAATCGATCGCCGCCGGGCATGAGGGCAGGGCCCTTGAGGGCGCCTTCCTCGCCACCGCTCACACCCATGCCCATGAAACGCCAGTGCCGATTGGCGTAAGTCCGGAGCCGCCGGTCGGTGTCCACGTAGTGGCTGTTGCCGCCGTCTACCACCACATCACCGGATTCCAGGAGTGGGTCAAGCTGGCTCAGCACGGCGTCCACCGCAGGACCCGCCTGCACCATGAGGACGATACGTCGGGGCCTCGCCAGGGAGGCCACGAAGGCCTCGAGGCTCTCGCTGGCCAGCAGCCCCGCCTCGGAATGGTCGGCCACAAGCTTCCGCGTGACCTCGGAACTGCGGTTGTAGGCCGCAACCTTGAGTCCCCGGCTCGCGAAATTCCGCGCCAGGGCCGCCCCCATCACCGCCAGACCGATCACGCCGACGTCAGCTGTTCCAGACATGAAAACCTCCCGGGAGATATGAACCGATACCCACAAGACCTATTCGATGATGGGGAAGACTCCGCCTCAAGGAGGCTGGCGGCAACCGCCGCAAGGCACTGAAAGGTCGACCCGCGTCCCGAGGCACGAAGGACCGGAATGATGGGTCGGCAACACCCGCTTGCTATCATCCCTTTCATCGCTGTTAAACATTCTTTTGAAAGAAGATGAGAACAAGGTTGCAAGGGATGGAAGGGCTGAGGGAAGCTGCGGATTCTGCCACATGCGTTGACCGCGCGTGCACCGATCCGGCCCGGCTCGCAGGGAGAATGTCCAGGCAGCCGGACTTCGGTCGCGCGAATGAATACTGCGGGGGCGTACCTAGGCCCATCCTGGAAAAGGGTGGTGACAGTCGAGCGGCGGCCATTCGCGCTCATTCGTGTCATTCGTGTCATTCGTGGTTCCTCATTTCGCTCACAGGTCTCTGAGATCCGTCACCACGTCCAGGTCGGATAGGTGACTCGCTGGCAGGCTGGGGTCGCCCGTGCGCAGCCGTCTCAGGGACTCGCGCTTGCCTTCGCCGGTGGCGAGGAGCACCGCGCGACTGGCGGTCTGCAGGAAGGGAAGGCTCAGACTCAGGCGAAGACTCGGGGGCTTGGGGCTGTCGGGCACGATGAGCACCGGTACTTCGCCGCCCCACGGATGGCCTGGGAAGAGCGAAGCGAAATGGCCGTCCTCGCCTATGCCGAGCAGCAGGACGTCGAGGCCGTTTCCGAAGGCGGTGCGCAGGGCGGCGGTCACGCGTGCGGCGGCTTCCTGTGCGGTCTCGTCATCCTTCAGTAGGGGCATTTCCAGCCCAGGCGGTGTGAGCAATCCCGATCGCCAGGCGGCGCCGCGATTGGAGTCAGGATGATCGAAGGGCACCACCCGCTCATCCACCCAGGTCAGGCGCAGGTGATCCCAGGCGGCGATGGCGTGGCGGTCCAGGGCGGAGGCGGCGGAGCCTCCGGCGATGGCGAGGCGGGGGGCTTGAAAGGTCGCGAGAGCTTCAGTGAGCAGCCGTGCGGCGAGGCCCCGCGGATCTTCGCTGGTGTGGAAGCGCCTACCCACGGGACCAGCCGCCTTCGCAGCCCTGGAAGAGGGTGTCCGCGTTGTCCGGCCCCCAGGTGCCTGCGGGGTACTCCCGGATGTCGTCCGCCCAGCTTGCGCGGACGTGGTCCGCGAAGCGCCAACTGGCCTCCACCTCGTCCGCCCGCAGGAAGAGCGTCGGGTCGCCCTGGATGGCGTCCAGGAGTAGCCGTTCATAGGCAGGCGTGGTGCTGGCGCCAAAGCGGTCGCGGTAGTCGAAGGCGAGCTCCGCCGGGGCCATGGTCATGCCGCCTCCGGGCACCTTCACGCCGAAAGACAGGCTCAGGGCTTCCCGGGGCTGGAGGCTCAGGGTCAGCACGTTGGGCCGCAGGTTGCAGACTTCGCCCTCGGGCGACTGGGGCAGATCCGCATCCACCCGATCGAAGAGCTGCAGCGGCGGCACCTTGAACTGTACCTTGACCTCGCTGAATCGCTTGGGAAGGCGCTTCCCGTGGCGCAAGAGGAAGGGCACGCCCGCCCAGCGCCAGGTGTTCACCTCGGCGCGCAGGGCGATGTAGGTCTCGGTGTCCGACCCTACGGGGACGCCATCCTCCTGCAGGTAGCCGATGCCCGCGGGGCCTTCGGCATAGCGGGCGCGCACGGCGGGGGAAGCCGACCGCAGGCTGCGCAGCACGCTCACCTTCTGGTCCCGGATGGCTTCGGGGTCAAGCGATCCCGGCGGTTCCATGGCCACCAGCGCCAGGATCTGCAGCATGTGGTTCTGCAGCATGTCCCGCAGCGCCCCGGCGGTGTCGTAGTAGCCTGCGCGCCCGTGTTCCACCGCCAGCTCCTCCGCCACCGTGATCTGCACGAGCTCCACGTGGCGGCGGTTCCAGAGGGGCTCGAAGATGGCGTTGTTGAAACGGAAGGCGAAAAGGTTCTGGACCGTCTCCTTGCC
>CAYQAS010000096.1:0-16549 GCA_964415525.1 uncultured Solibacteraceae bacterium | reverse complement strand
CCATCAACATGCTCACCATGTTCGCCATGGTGCTGGCCATCGGCCTGCTGGTGGATGACGCCATCGTGGTGGTGGAGAACGTGGAACGGGTGATGACGGAGGAAGGGCTTTCCCACTGGGAGGCCACGCGCAAGTCCATGGAGGAGATCCAGAGCGCCCTCGTGGGCATCGGCCTCACCCTCTCCGCCGTCTTCGGCCCCATGATCTTCTTCCCGGGCTCCACGGGCGTGATCTACCGGCAGTTCTCGGTCACGGTCATCGCCTCCATGATGCTCAGCGTGGTGGTGGCCCTGGTGCTGACCCCGGTGCTCTGCGCCACGCTGCTGAAGCCCGTGGCCAAGGGCCACGAGGCCGCCGAGACGGGCTTCCGCCTGCTGCGCCCCTTCTTCCTCTGGTTCGACCGGCTCTTCTACCGGACCCGCGAGCTCTACATGCGCTACGTCGGCTTCATCCTCGGCAAGCGCGCCCGCTTCGGCGTCCTCTTCCTGGTGCTGGTGGCGGCCATGGGCGGGCTCTACCTGCGGATGCCCACCGGGTACCTGCCGGACGAGGACCAGGGCATGCTCATGTCCATCATCCAGCTGCCCGTGGGCTCCACCCTGGAGCAGACGGAGGCGGTCGTCCATCAGGCCCAGAAACACTTCCTGGAGGACCAGAAGGAGGCCGTGGAATCCGTCATGGGCGGCGCCGGCATGGGCTTCGCGGGGCGCGGCCAGAACCAGGCCATGATGTTCGTCAAGCTGCGGGACTGGAACCTGCGGCAGAAGCCTGAGCTCAAGGCCAAGGCCGTGGCGGGCCGCGCGATGGCGGCCCTCTCCGTCATCAAGAACGCGGTCATCTTCACGGTGCCGCCCCCGGCGGTGACGGAGCTGGGCAACGCCACGGGCTTCGACTTCATGCTCCAGGACCGGGGCGACTTCGGCCACGTGAAGCTGGCGGAGATCCAGAACCAGCTCCTGGGCATGGCGGCGCAGGATCCACGTCTCGCGCGGGTGCGGCCCAACGGCATGCCCGATGTGCCCCAGTACAAGGTGGACATCGACTGGGGGAAGGCCGGGGCCCTCGGCGTGCCCATCAGCGCCGTCCAGAGCTACCTCTCCGCCTCCTTCGGCAGCGCCTACATCGGCAACTTCGTGCAGGGAGGCCGCGTGAAGCGGGTCTACGCCCAGGCCGATGCCTCCTTCCGCATGGATCCCGAGGACCTCAACCGCCTCCATGTGCGCAACACCCGGGGGGGGCTGGTGCCCCTCTCCGCCATCGCCACCGGGCGCTGGATCTATGGTGCGCCGCGCCTGGAGCGCTACAACGGCTTCCCTTCCCTGAACATCCAGGGCGAACCCGGCCCCGGCTTCAGTTCCGGTGACGCCATGAAGGCCATGGAGGAACTGATCCAGAAACTGCCCCAGGGCATCGCCTCGGAGTGGACGGGGCTCTCCTACCAGCAGCGCATGTCGGAGTCCCAGGCAGGGCTGCTCTACGGGTTCTCCATCCTGGTGATCTTCCTGGTGCTCGCCGCACTGTACGAGAGCTGGGTCGTGCCCATCACGGTGCTCCTGGCCCTGCCGCTGGGGGTCATCGGCGGCGTGGTCGCCTCCTCCACCCGAGGCATGGCGAATGACGTCTACTTCCAGATCGGCCTCCTGACCGTGCTGGGGCTCACCACCAAGAACGCCATCCTCATCGTTCAGTTCGCGGAGAGCCATGTCGCCCAGGGCATGGCCCTGGTGGAGGCCACCGTGGAGGCGGCCAAGCTGCGGCTGCGGCCCATCCTGATGACCTCCATCGCCTTCGGCTTTGGGGTGCTGCCCCTGGCCATGGCCAGTGGGGCCGGCGCCGGCGCCCAAATGGCCATCGGCACCAGCGTGCTGGGAGGCATGGTCACGGCGACGTTCCTGGCCATCTTCTTCATCCCGCTGTTCTACGTGGTCGTCGTCCAGACCTTCGGCAAGAAGAAGACCCCGGTTGTCCCGGCCCCGGGGGAGGAGTGACATGGAACCCAAGCTGATCTTCTGCGGATGCGCCCTGGTGCTGGCCACGGGCTGTTCCATGGCCCCGAAGTACACCCGCCCGGAAGCTCCCGTCCGAAAGGCCTGGACCGCGGAGGCCCCGTCCACAGGGGTCCAGGCCTCCAGCCTTCCCTGGCAGGACTTCATCACGGATCCGAACCAGCGGGCGGTCATCGCCCTGGCCCTGGAGCAGAACCGGGATCTCCGAATCGCGGCCCTGAGCGTGGAGAAAGCCCAGGCCTACTACCGCATCCAGCGCTCGGAGCTGCTTCCCGGCGTAGGCGTCCTGGCCAACGGCAACCGCTACCGCATGCCCGAGAAGGTGGCGAGCGACGGAAAGGCCGTCGTCAAAGAGCAGTACAGCGTGAACGTCGGCCTCCTCTCCTGGGAGGTGGACCTGTTCGGGCGGCTCCAGAGCCTCAAGACCCGGGCCCTGAACCAGTATCTGGCCACCGAACAGGCCCACGTGGCCGCCCGGGTGTCGCTCGTGGCGGCGGTGGCCCAGGGCTACCTGGTGCTCGCCGCCGACCGCGAGAACCTGCAATTGGCGCAAGGCACCTTTGAATCCCAGAAGGCCTTCTACGAGCTGATCGCCAAGAGCCGGGAGATCGGCGTGGCCTCGGAGTTGGAACTCCGCCAGGCCCAGAGCCAGATGGAAGCCGCCCGCGGTGAAGCGGCGCGTTTCCGCGGCCTCGTGGCCCAGGACCAGAACGCGCTGGAACTGCTTGTGGGCACCCAGGTACCGGAGCACCTCCTGCCCAAGGCCCTCGGCGCGGTTCAGGAACCCATGGAACTCGCCCCGGGCCTCCCCTCGGAGGTCCTGCTCCGGCGCCCCGACATCCTGCAGGCCGAGTTCCAGCTCAAGGCCGCCTACGCCAACATCGGCGCGGCCCGGGCCGCCTTCTTCCCCCGCCTCAGCCTCACCGCCGGCGCGGGCACCATGAGCCCGGCCTTTTCCAGCCTGTTCGAGTCCGGTACCCGAACCTGGAGCTTCACGCCCCAGATCGTCGCCCCGATCTTCGCGGGGGGCTCGCTCCTTTCGAATCTCAAGGTCAGCCAGCTCGATCGCGACATCGCCGTGGCCCAGTACGAGAAGGCGATTCAGACCGCCTTCCGCGAAGTCGGGGATGGCCTCGTCCGGAGAACCGCCCTCACGGAGCAGCTAGACGCCACCCGCGCCCTCGTGGAGGCCCTGGACACAAGCCAGCGGCTCTCCACCGCCCGCTACCAGGAAGGCCTGGACGGCTACCTGGGCGTGCTGGTGGCGCAGCGGGCCTTCTTCGGCGCCCAGCAGGGTCTCGTGGCCGTGCGGCTCGCCTACCGCACGAACCAGATCACCCTCTACAAGGCCCTGGGAGGACACCTCTGAGCAGTGACTATCCCCGTCCGAACGGGATGATGTTGGAAGGGCCGTCCTCTTCCTCGCCACTCCCGTCCGGCGCGACGGGCGCTTCCACCGCCAGTTGCAGGTCATCCTCCCGGTAGCTGTTCTCAACGCCGTTGTCCCAGCGGACGTAGTAGGGCCGGGGCGCCGCGCCGGGTTTGTGGGGTCGGTCGCCCGCAAAGATCAGCGTGCCGGGCTTGCCGCCACCCTGCCCCTCGGGGACGAAGTGCGGCCAAGCGCCGCCGTAGCAGCGGACGCCTTCGGCCGTCAGGCGGACGCGGTCACCGGTCTTCAGGGGGTAATCCATCGAGGTCTCCAACGGCTCCTCGAAGGATAGCTGCACCGACTCAGTGTCCGCTTTCCAGGCGCCGCATGTGCTCCCAGCGGGCGAAATCCAGATCGACCTGCCGGACATGCTCCACCAGCAGGTTCTGCATCTCCGCCACCATGTGCTGAAGGGGCGGCGCGTCCGGGGCCAAATAGCGGAGGGCCAGCTCCCGCATCCGCTCCACCTGCCCTCGGTGATCCGCCTGATGGGGCTCCAGGTGGGGGTACCCGTGCGAGGCCATCAGGTCTTCCTCCTCCTGGAAATGGGCTTCCACCGAGGCTTCGAGGATCCGGATGCGCTCCCCGAGGCCTTCGGGGGCCTGCCCAACCTCTAAGGTCTGATGCAGTCCGTAGAGCAGCCGGTGGATCTGCCGATGGGCATCATCCAGTTCCGGAATGCCCGTGAGCAACTCGTCGGGCCAACGGCCACAGGGTTCGGTTTCCACCATGCCTCCATGGTGGCGAGCTCGCGCCACCCACACCACGCATCTCTTCCAGGACACTTGGCAGGAGCGACCCCAGGCGTCAGGACAGAAGCCCAATCCACCCCGGGCCGAAACAGACACCGTGCCCTCCGGCATCTGGTTATTCCCATGTCCCTGCGCTCCTCAGCCCTGTTCACCCCTGCCCTCTGGCTCCTGTCCGGTCTCGCCCTGGGAATGGGGGGACTGAGCCTCCTGACGAAAGCAGGTGCCTCGGCCCTCGGCGTGGGTCTCATCGCCCTCGGCGTGGCAGGCGGGCTCGCCGGAATCTTGACGCACTCGAAAACGTGCAAGGCGATCCCAGAGGCCGATGCCCGCTACCGCACCCTCTTCGAGCATCTGGCGGATGCCGTCTTCCTCATCGGACCGGACCGACGGTTCAAGGATGCGAACCGCTATGCGTGCGAACACCTGGGCTACAGCCTGGAGGAGCTTTGCACCATGGGGCCGGCGGATCTCAACCCGCCGGAGGCCCGACACCTGGTGGAAGCCACCCACCAACGCCTGGACAGCCATGGGGAAGCCATCCTGGAATCCAGGCATGTGCGCAAGGACGGCTCCTCCTACCCCGTGGAGATCCGGGCCACCCGGATTCATCTGAATGGCGAGGCCATGACCCTCAGCCTGGTCCGCGACATCAGCCAACGGAAGGCGGCAGAGGAAGCCTTGGCTCGGCACACCGCGCGCCTCCAGGCCATCCTCGAGAACCTCCACAGCGGCGTGCTCGCGGTCGATCCGGAAGGGATCATCGTCTGCATCAACACCTACTGGTGCCGCTTCTTTGGGCTTTCCGAAAGGCCGGATGATCTGGTGGGCCGCCATTCGGACGCCATTTTCGACCTGTTCCGCCCCTGCCTGGTGGATCCAGAACGGGAAGAGGCATCCATCGCCGCGATCGTTGCCGAGGGGGTTCCCGTTTCCGACGAGCCCTTCTCCCTGCGCGACGGCCGGACGGCCCTTCGGGACTTCATCCCGATCCACCTGGATGGGCGCCTCGTCGGCCGGGTCTGGACCCTCCGGGACATCACACTCCTCATGGCCGCGGAGGAGAAGCAGCGGATGAACGAGGCCACCCTGACGCATCTGCTGGACGAGATGCCCGTGGGCGTCTCTGTGGTGGATGCCCACGGGCGAATCCGCTTCCGCAACCGACGTTTCCTGAGCCTCACCGCCTATGGCGAGGACGAAGTGCCCACCCTGGCGGAGTGGTGGCCTCGGGCCTACCCCGACCCCGGCTACCGCACCTGGGTCCAGGCAACCTGGGAAGCGGCCATGGCCCGGGCCTCCCGGGAACACTGCGACATCCAACCGCTGGAGTACCGCATCCACTGTGGCGATGGTGCGGTGCGGGAGGTGGAAATTTCTGGCATCCTGCTCGGCGACGAATTCCTTGCGACCTTTGCCGACCGCACGGAGCACAAGCTCTTCGAGGCGCGTCTGCGCGAGAGCCAGCAGTTGCTCAACACCCTCGTTCAGAGTGCGCGGTCCGTCATCTTCGTAAAGGACGCGGAGGGGAGACACCTGCTCGCCAATCCCTCCTTCGAGCAGGCCACCGGCGTCCCGGTTGCGAAGGCGCTCGGAAAGACAGATCTGGAAATCATGCCCTCTGGCGTTGCGGAGGCCATCCGCCTCCAGGATCAGCGGGTGATGCATGCCCGCGAGGCCATGACCTTCGAGGAGATGGTGCCCCAGGCGGACGGAACAAAGCGCCACTACCTCACCACCAAGGTCCCATTGGTGAACGATCAGGGCGAAGTGTATGGCCTCTGTGGCATCGCCACGGACATCACGGAGCGCAAACAGCACGAGATGCAGTTGAACGAGGCCAAGGTCGCGGCGGAAGCCGCCAGCCGGGCCAAATCGGAGTTCCTCGCCAACATGAGCCACGAGATCCGCACGCCCATGAACGCCATCATGGGTCTCAGCCATCTGGTGCTGAAGACGGAGCTCTCGGAGCGGCAGCGCGACTATGCCAAGCGCATCATGGCTTCCTCCCGCAACCTGCTGGGCATCCTGAACGACGTACTGGATGTCTCAAAGATCGAGGCTGGCAAGCTGGAACTCGAACAGAGCGAATTCGACCTCCGCCAGGTCTTGTCCCACGTTCAGGACATCGTCTCCGAGCAGGCCCAGGACAAACACCTGGCCATCCACTTCGACCTTCCCAAGGAAGTCCCCGCCCACCTTGTAGGTGATCCTCTGCGTCTGGGGCAGGTGCTGCTGAACCTCACCGCCAATGCCGTGAAGTTCACCGAAAAGGGCTGGGTGGCCCTCTCGGTCGTCTGTCTTGACCACCTTCCGGATCAGGCGACCCTGCGCTTCAAGGTCCAGGACACGGGCATCGGCATCCACCCCGACACCTTGCCAAAACTCTTCCAACCCTTCACCCAGGCAGACAGCTCCACCACCCGCCGTTATGGCGGCACGGGCCTGGGCCTCACCATCAGCCAGCGACTGGTGGCGCTGATGGGCGGCACCTTGAGTGCGGAGAGCGAACCCGGGCGTGGCAGTTGCTTCCAGGTCACCCTGTCCCTCGGTGTGGCGGACGCACCCACCCTGACCGCAGACAACCCACATGAATCCAGCACAGGCCAACCGCTCCTGCGCGGTCATGTCCTGCTGGCGGAGGACAACGAGACCAACCGGCTGGTGGCGGAGGCCATGCTCCGGACACTCGGCGTGAAGGTCTCCATGGTGGAGAACGGAGCGGAGGCGCTGCGCCGGGTGCTCACGGAACACCCGCCCTTCGATCTCCTGTTCATGGATGTGCAGATGCCGGAGATGGACGGACTCGAAGCCACCCGCCGCCTGCGAGCCGCGGGCGAGCGACTGCCAATCGTGGCCATGACCGCCCATGCCATGGCCGAGGAGCGCCAGCGCTGCCTGGACGCGGGCATGGACGACCACCTCGCCAAGCCCTTCGAGCCGCCCCAACTGCGAAAGCTGCTGGAGCACTGGCTTCCTGCGACGCATTCGGATGGCATGGCCCTCCTGGACCGTCGCCGGAAGCCCCGGAAGGCTGGCGGAGCGCCACCCGCAGCCATGGAACCCTTACGAGCCGCACTCCTGGAACTGGAATCGCTCCTTCACCGCCACAGCCTGAAGGCCCGTCAGGGTGTCCACCTCCTGCGGGAGCACCTGTGGGACGACCCGGCGTTCTGCGCCCTCGAGACCGCCATCGGCCGAATGGACTACGATGATGCGCTGCGGCAGCTGCACACCCTCACCGTGCGGCTGGATCCGCCCGCGAGAACCCCATGAAGGTCGATCCTTGCCCAAGTCCACACTCCTGATCGCCGACGACACCCTCACCAACATCGAACTGGTGGCCGGACTCCTGCAGGATGTGGGCGAGATCCTCTTTGCCACAAACGGAGAGGAGGCCCTGCGGATCACCGCCGCAGAGCATCCCGACCTCGTCCTCATGGACGTGATGATGCCGGTGATGGACGGCTTCACCGCGTGCCGAGCCATGAAGGCCCAACCAGAGCTGGCAGAAATCCCGGTGATCTTCCTGACCGGCAGGACGGAAAAGGATGATCTGGTGCAAGGCTTTGAGGCCGGTGGCGTGGACTACGTGGCCAAACCCTTCCACCCCGAGGAACTGCGGGCGCGGGTGCTCACCCATCTGGCGCTGAAGCAGGCTCGCGACCAGGAGCATGCCCTCCGGGTGCAATTGGAGGAAGCCCTCGGCCAGGTCAAGCAGCTGTCGGGACTCCTCCCCATCTGCGCCCAGTGCAAGAAGATCCGTGACGACAGCGGCGGCTGGAACCACCTCGAGACCTACATTTCCGCCCATTCCGAGGCGGATTTCACCCATGGCCTCTGCCCGGACTGCTCCCGGGACTTCATACGCTCATAGACGGCAGCAGGCTCCCAGACCGAGCGTGGAACGCCCTGGCCTAGCCTTGGGGATCGGCCTGCCTTGAACCAGCCCAAAGCATGCCTGCCAGGACAGAAGATCCCGCCTTGGCGACCAAAAATGCCGAAATCGACCGTAATCGCGCCCTGCAACGCCTGAAGGCCGTCACCGCCACCAGGAAACCTATATCTCCGCCCACTCCGAGGCGGATTTCACGCACGGGCCCTGCCCCCAGTGCGCCCGGGCATTCCTGGAATCGTGATGCCCCCATGTGCCCGGGGATTGCTTGAACGCTGATCCTTCCGTTAGCATCCCATCCCATATGACGTTCCGTCCGACCACCCTGCCTTGCAGCCCTCGCCCTACGCGCGTGGGTGCGAGCCCGTGGCCGTCCTGACCTGACGTCGGCCTTTTCGCACCCGCCCCCGGCTTTCCCCGGGGGCTTTTTCGTATCTGGAGGAACCATGTCCCACCGTCTCGCCGTTCTCGGTTTCGGCACCATGGGCCAGGCCATCACCGCAGGCCTGACCGAAGGCGGCCTCTGCCCGCCCGAGGCCATCATCGCCGCCGACAAGGGGAAGCCCGCCAAGGCCAAGGCCCATGCCATGGGCATCGCCCTGGCGACCTCTGCCGCCGAGGCCGCACGGGAGGCCGAAATGGTGCTCCTGGCGGTGAAACCCCGGGATCTGGACGCGCTGCTCGCCAACCTGCGGACCGCGGGCGCCCTGGACCACCAGCCCCTGGTGATCTCCATCGCTGCGGGCGTCGGTCTGGAATTCCTGGAATCCCGGGTGCCCGAAGGCACGCCCGTCATCCGCGCCATGCCCAACACCCCTTGCGCCATCCGCATGGGCACCACCGTGCTCGCCCCAGGCGCCCATGCCACAGAGGCACACCTGGAGCGGGCCAAGCAGTGCTTCGAGCCCCTCGGCGCCGTGCTGGATCTGGAGGAGCACCACATGGATGCCGTGACGGCCCTCAGCGCCAGTGGCCCCGCCTTCATCTTCGTGGTGCTGGAGGCTCTGGCGGAGGGCGGCGTCCAGTGCGGCCTGCCCCGGCAGGTGGCGGTGGAACTGGCCGCCCGCATGACCCTCGGCGCCGCGGGCATGGTGCTCCAGACCGGTCGCCATCCCGCCGCCCTCAAGGACGACGTCACCACCCCCGCGGGCTGCACCATCGCCGGGCTCCTGGCCCTGGAGGACGGGCGGATCCGGTCCGTGCTGGCCCGGGGCATCGAGCGCGCCGCCCAGGTGGCCTCGGAGCTGGGCAAGTGAGCGGGGTTCGAGACAGCCTTGCCGGAGCCCGCCGCATCGTTGTGAAGGCCGGTACCCAGGTGCTGCTGGGCGCCGATGGGCGTCCCGCCATGGGCCGTTTCTTCGCCCTCCTGGAGAGCCTCGCCGCCCTGCGTCGGGAGGGCCGGGAGGTGCTGTTCGTGTCCAGCGGCGCCACGGGGCTCGGAGCCCACCGCCTCGGCATCGACCCGCGCCCCGCCAGCCTCGGCCTCGCCCAAGCTTGCGCCGCCGTGGGCCAGGGGGAATTGATGGAACTTTACCGCTCGGGCTTCAGCCGCCTCGACACCGTCTGCGCCCAGGTGCTGCTCACCCAGGACGACTTTCTGGACCCGATCCGCCGAGACCGCCTGCGCACCACCCTGGAACAACTGCTGGAGCGCGGCGTCATCCCCGTCATCAACGAGAACGACACCGTGGCCACTTTCGAACTGGAGCGGCTGAAGATCTTCGGGGACAACGACAAGCTGAGCGCCCTCGTGGCGGTGGACCTAGGGGCGGATCTCCTCGTCATCCTCTCCGACGTGGCGGGCCTCTACACCGCCAATCCCCATCACGATCCCGACGCCCCCATGCTGGACGAGGTGCCGAGCCTGACGCCGGAGATCCTGGCCCTGGCGAACGGTGGCAGTGCCCTGGGCCGGGGCGGCATGGCCTCCAAATTGGAGGCCGTCCGCCTGGGCACCGAGGCGGGGGTCACCGTGATCATCGCGTCCGGGGATCGTCCCCGGGTCATCGAGGATGTGGTGGCGGGCCGCGCGATGGGCACCTTCTTCCACGCGGTGAGCGAGGTGCGATCGTGATGGCCCGAGCCGCCCGCGCGGCCTCGCGAACCCTGGGGACGAGTGATGGACCCCACCGAAATGCCGCCCTGCTCCGCGCCGCCGCCCTCCTGCGAGCTCACGCGCAGGAGCTTCTGGCGGCCAACGCCGCGGATCGCGCCGAAGCCCCAGACCTCGCCCCTGCCCTTCAGGCCCGCCTCACCCTGGACGCCCCCAAGGTGGAGGAACTGGCCCGAGGCCTGGAGGCCGTGGCGGCCCTGCCCGATCCCCTGGGTCGCATCGACTTGCGCCGCCTCCTGGATGACGGGCTGGAGCTGACCCGCACCACCGTGCCCCTGGGGGTCCTGCTGATAATCTTCGAGAGCCGTCCGGATGCCGCCGTGCAGATCGGCGCCCTGGCGATCAAGAGCGGCAACGCGGCCCTGCTCAAAGGCGGCCGGGAGGCCCGGCGCTCTGTCGCGGTGCTCTTGTGTTTGCTGCGCCAGGCTCTCCACGAATCGGGGCTGCCGGCGGATGCCCTCCAGGGCTTGGAGGATCGGGCCGCGGTGGACGCCCTCTTGAACCGCACCGCCGACATCGATCTGGTCATTCCTCGGGGTTCATCGGAACTGGTCCGCAGCCTCCAGGCCCGCACCCGCATCCCGGTACTGGGGCACGCCGAGGGCGTCTGCCACATGTATCTCGACGCCTCAGCTGACCTCGCCATGGCCCTGGCCCTGGTGCGGGACGCCAAGCTCCAATACCCCGCCGCCTGCAACGCGGTAGAGACGGTGCTGGTGCATGCCGAGGCCGCACCGTCCCTGGTGCCCGCTCTGGCCTCAGGACTGGCCGACGTCGAGTTTCGGGGCTGTCCCGTCTGCCGGACCCTGGCCCCGATGGCAGAGGCCACGGAAGCGGACTGGGATACCGAATACGGCGCACCCATCCTGGCCCTGAAGGTAGTACCAAACCTGGATGGCGCCCTGGCCCACATCGCCAGCCACGGCAGCGGCCATACCGAGGCCATCGTAACGGAGGACCCCGCCGCGGCCCGACGTTTCCTCGCCGAAGTGGATGCGGCGGGGGTCTACCACAACGCCAGCACCCGCTTTGCGGATGGCCACCGCTACGGGTTCGGCGCCGAGGTGGGCATCTCCACGGGGCGACTCCACGCCCGAGGTCCCGTGGGGCTGGAGGGACTGGTCACGCGCAAATACCTCCTGCGGGGTTCTGGGCACTTGGTGTCGGACTTTGCCGGTCCATCCGCACGCTCGTTCCTCCATCGGGACCTGCCTCTGTCACAACCCGGTGAACAACCCCCGGCGCCCGGCATCGGATAGGGATGGTTCCGCCTTCACGGAACTTAACAAGATTTACCAATATCTATCAGTTTGCTGTGGGACCCGCTTGCCCCCTGAGTGCATCCAGGTCCTATCCGCCCGATCGGCTCGCCGAGCCAGGGAGTCCCCATGAGCATGACGCTGGACGAGAAACTGGCCCTCCTGAGGTCGAAGCATGAGGAGGCGGAACTCGGCGGCGGCGCGGACCGCATCGCCAAGCACCACGCCTCGGGCCGCCTCACCGCCCGGGAGCGCATCGCGATCCTGCTGGATGAGGGCAGCTTCACGGAGGTGGACAAGTTCGTCGTCCACCGCTGCGAGCACTTCGGGATGGAGAACCAGAAGATCCTCGGAGACGGCGTGGTCACCGGCTTCGGTACCATCGACGGCCGCCTAGTCTACGTCTTCGCCCAGGACTTCACGGTCTTCGGCGGCAGCCTGTCCAAGGCCTACAGCGAGAAGATCGTGAAAATCATGGACATGGCCCTGCGCAACGGCGCGCCCGTGATCGGCCTGAACGACTCCGGCGGCGCCCGCATCCAGGAGGGCGTGGAATCCCTGGCGGGCTATTCCGACATCTTCACCCGCAACGTGCTCTCGTCCGGCGTCATCCCGCAGCTCAGCGCCATCATGGGGCCCTGCGCGGGGGGCGCGGTCTACAGCCCGGCCATCACCGACTTCATCTTCATGGTGAAGGACACGAGCTACATGTTCATCACCGGCCCCGAAGTCATCAAGGCCGTCACCCACGCCGAGGTCACCAAGGAAGAACTGGGCGGCGCCATGACCCACAACGAGCGGAGCGGCTGTGCCCACTGCGCCGCCAGCGATGACGAGGAATGCCTGCTGCTGCTCCGCCAGCTGTTCGGCTACATCCCATCCAACAACCAGGACGACCCGCCCCTCGTGCCGTGCACGGACGATCCCAACCGAGCGGATGTGGCCCTCAACGCCCTGGTGCCGGAGAACCCCAACCAGCCCTACGACATGAAGACGCTCATCAAGGGCGTGGTGGATGACGGCGTCTTCTTCGAGGTGCAGGAGCACTTTGCCAAGAGCCTCGTGGTGGGCTTCGCGCGCCTGAACGGGCGGTCCGTGGGCATCGTGGGCAACCAGCCGAACCACCTCGCCGGGGCCCTGGACGTCAATTCCAGCCTCAAGGGCGCGCGCTTCGTGCGCTTCTGCGACTGCTTCAACATCCCGCTGATCTTCTTCGAGGATGTCCCTGGCTTCCTGCCCGGCGTGGACCAGGAGCTGGGCGGCATCATCAAGCACGGCGCCAAGCTGCTCTACGCCATCACCGAAGCCACGGTGCCCCGTCTCACGGTCATCACCCGCAAAGCCTACGGCGGCGCCTACTGCGTGATGAACTCGCGCAACATCCGCGCGGACTACCTGCTGGCCTATCCCACCGCCGAGATCGCCGTGATGGGGTCGGAAGGCGCGGTCAACATCATCCACCGCACGGAGATCCTCCAGGCGGAGGACCCGGAGACCACCCGCAAGCAGCTGGTGGACGAGTACCGCGACAAGTTCGCCACGCCCTACGAGGCCGCGGCCCGGGGCTATGTGGACGAGATCATCGAGCCCGCCCAGACCCGGCCCAAGCTCATCCGCGCCCTGGAAGCCTGCAAGAACAAGCGCGACACCAACCCGCCCCGAAAGCATGGAAATCTGCCGCTCTAAAAGAGATTTGAACCACGGAGAACACGGAGGAAAAGTTGGGTGTTCATTCGGTCCCATCCCGCAACCCAGCCCCTTTTCTGCTTTTACCCCGTTTCCCTTTTCATTTTTCTTTGGCTTTTCTCCGTGTCCTCTGTGTGCTCAGTGGTGAAACCGCTTTACCTCTTTCAAAGGCTTTGACCCCATGTTCAAGAAGATCCTGATCGCCAACCGGGGTGAGATCGCCATTCGCGTGATCCGCGCCTGCCGGGAACTCGATATCGCCACCGTCGCGGTCTTCTCCGAGGCGGACCGCGCGGCGCTTCACGTCCGCGTGGCGGACGAGGCCTACTGCATCGGACCCGCCCCGGCCCGGGAGAGCTACCTGCGCATCGACAAGATCCTGGAGGTGGCGAAGGCCACCGGCGTGGACGCCATCCACCCCGGCTACGGCTTCCTATCGGAGAACGCGGCCTTCGCCGAGGCCTGCGCTGCGAATGGCATCACGTTCATCGGGCCGAATCCGAACGCCATCCGTGTCATGGGCAACAAGACCACGAGCCGCGTGGCGGTGGCGGCGATGGGCGTGCCGCTGGTGCCTGGCATGAAGGAGAACCTGCGAGACGAGGATCATGCGGTGGAGTGGGCGGAGAAGATCGGATTTCCGCTGATGATGAAGGCCGCTGCGGGCGGCGGCGGCAAGGGCATGCGCAAGGTTTTCAAGATGGAGGAGGTCCGCGCGGCCTACCGCTCCGCCGTGGGAGAGGCCATCGCCGCCTTCGGGGACGATGCGGTCTACATGGAGCGCTACGTCGAGCAGCCGCGCCACATCGAGTTCCAGGTGCTCGGCGACAAGCACGGCAACATCGTCTACTTCCCCGAGCGCGACTGCTCCATCCAGCGCCGCCACCAGAAGGTGGTGGAAGAGAGCCCTTCGGTGCTGGTGGACCCCGAGATGCGCAAGGCCATGGGCGAAGCAGCGGTGCGCGCCGCCCAGACCGTGGCCTACGACAGCGCCGGCACCGTGGAGTTCATCGTCAGCGGCGCCACCAAGGAGTTCTTCTTCCTGGAGATGAACACGCGCCTCCAGGTGGAGCACCCCATCACTGAGATGGTCACGGGCGTGGACCTCTGCAAGGAGATGATCAAGGCCGCGGCGGGCGATCCGCTCCCGTTCTGGCAGCAGGACATCAAGCTCCAGGGTCACGCCATCGAATGTCGCATCTACGCCGAGGACCCGGACAACCACTTCCTGCCGACCCCCGGCAAGATCACAGGCCTGCGCGTCCCCGGCGGCCCCTGGGTGCGCGACGAGTCCGGCATGTATGAGGGCCTGGACGTGCCCATCTTCTACGACCCCATGCTCTCCAAGCTGGTGGTGTGGGGCTCCACCCGGGACCGCGCCATCACCCGCATGAAGCGCGCCCTCGGCGAATACAGCGTGAAGGGCATCAAGACGACCATCCCCTTCCACGCCCGCGTGATGGAGGATCCCGCCTTCCTGAGCGGCATCTACGACACCACCTTCATCGACACCCAGTTCCAACCGAAGGACGAGCAGCGCGTCAGACCCTTTGAGGACGTCGCCATCGTCGCCGCCGCGCTGAAGGCGCACCTGCGGGACAAGGACAAGGCCCAGCACCTGATGGGCGGGCACCAGGAAGGCGGCGAATACAGCGCCTGGAAGCACAGCGGCCGGGTGAGGAGGTAGACATGATTTACATCGCTTCCTACCGTGGCAAGGACCTCCGCGTGCAGATCCAGGAGCAGCCGGATGGCCGGTTCCTGGTGCAACTCGACGACCGCAGCTACACCGTGGACCACCTGGAACCCATGCCCAACGTGCAGAGCCTCCTCATCGATGGACGCTCCTTCGAAGTGGATGTGAACACCCTCGGCAGCCCCGACGCCTTCGAGGTGGTGATCGAGGGCGACGCCTACGAGCTCGAGGTCGTGGAGGAGAAAAAGAAGAAACTGGCGCTGAAGCTCGCCAAGGGTGCCGCGGGCCGCCAGGATCTGAAGAGCCCCATGGCCGGCAACGTGCGCACCGTGCTCGTGAAGCCCGGGGACCATGTCACCGCGGGACAGCCCCTGCTGATCCTGGAAGCCATGAAGATGCAGAACGAAATTGCCTCACCGATCGACGGGATCGTCGCCTCCATGACTGCCAAGGAAGGCGTGCCTGTCGGCGCCCACGATCCGCTCTGCGTGGTGGAGCCTCTGCCTCACCCATAGGGCCTCGCGTATCCGCGCAGCGGATACCGAGAAGATGCAGAACGAAATTGCCTCACCGATCGATGGGATCGTCGCCTCCATGACTGCCAAGGAAGGCGTGCCTGTCGGCGCCCACGATCCGCTCTGCGTGGTCGAACCCTTGCACGCCGAGTAAGCAAGGTCTCGCGTATCCGCGCAGGGGATCCCTGAAGGGTGCCGAACGAGATCGCACCGCCGATCGACGAGGTGGTCCCTTCTGTCACGGCCAAGAGGGCGCCCCAGTCGGCGCCGGGCACCATTGGCAAGGTGAGGAGACGGCACAATTTCGGAGGTCGACTATCAGCACTTACGAGCATTTTTGGATATTTTTCTTCACTGATTGCCGTGCTTGTTTGTCTTATTTTTGAATCGTTTTCATGATTGCTTGAGTCTGATCACCTGACCAGTTTCCATTGACCTTTGACACCAGAGGCCTGAGTCACATGGCAGCAGCCTTGCCCAACCGCTCTAGCACTTCTATCTTTATTTATTTCTGTTTATACGTTACTTTCGCGCTCAAGCCGGGGTGAATATTTTTATGTATTTCCCCAGTCACACCCCGCTACAGTGAGGGGCACCCCACCTTTGTGGGGCTCCACGTGTAGGAGGTCGTCCATGACCATGGGATGCAAGTTCGGTTCTCACCGCGTGATCGAGCCCAAGGGCGTGCTGCCCCAGCCGGCCCAGCGCATCAACAACGACATGTCGGTGATCTACGACAACGAGATCCTGGTGGATGTGATCGCGCTGAACATCGACAGCGCCAGCTTCACCCAGATCGAGGAGGAGGCCGGCCACGACGTGGAGAAGATCGGCGCCAAGATCCTCGAGATCGTCGGTGAGCGCGGCAAGCAGCAGAACCCCGTGACGGGTTCCGGCGGCATGTTCATCGGCAAGGTCGCCCAGATCGGCTCGGCCTTGGCGCACCGCGACCTGAAGGTGGGTGACAAGATCGCCTCCCTCGTGAGCCTCAGCCTCACGCCCCTGAAGATCGAGAAGATCCTCAAGATCCACCCCGCCATCGACCGCGTGGAGATCGTCGGACAGGCCATCCTCTTCGAGAGCGGCATCTACGCGAAGCTGCCCGAGGACATGACCGAGAGCCTCGCCCTTGCCGCCCTGGATGTGGCCGGTGCGCCTGCCCAGGCCGCCAAGCTCATCAAGCCCGGCCAGAGCGTGCTGG
>CAYQAS010000095.1:0-16637 GCA_964415525.1 uncultured Solibacteraceae bacterium | reverse complement strand
ACAAGCACGTGCACCGCTGGCTGGACATGGCCGCGGAGCGCATCGCCTTCCAGGGCCTGCCGGCGCGCATCTGCTGGCTGGGCTACGGCGAGCGGGCGATCGCCGGCCTCGCCTTCAACGAGACGGTGAAGAACGGCGAGCTGAAGGCGCCTATCGTGATTGGCCGAGACCACCTGGACACCGGTTCCGTGGCCAGCCCGAACCGTGAGACGGAAGCCATGAAGGACGGCACGGATGCCGTCAGTGACTGGCCGCTGCTCAACGCCATGCTGAATGTCGCCGGCGGCGCCACCTGGGTCAGCCTCCATCACGGTGGCGGTGTGGGCATGGGCTACAGCCAACACAGCGGCGTCGTCATCGTCGCCGACGGCACTCCCGAGGCCGCCGAGCGCCTCAACCGTGTGCTCTGGAACGACTGCGGCACCGGCGTCATGCGCCACGCCGATGCGGGCTACGACATCGCCATTGCGACAGCAAAGGCGAAGGGCCTGAACATGCCCATGCTGAAGTAGTTTTCACACGAGCAAGGGCCGCCTCCTGGATCACCGGGGCGGCCCTTGCTGCAGCGATCGACCAAAGATCGTGCTTGTTTTTACATTTATCCCCTCCATCCCCTTCACCCCTGTTTGAAGCATTTTTTGTGCGCTTGCACCGCGCTGTTGTTGGCTTTGAACATGAACGTCATTACCACGCATCATTACTTTTAGGCTTCATTTCCGCATCACGCCGTTGTGCTGATTCAAAGAGAAAAGATGAATTAACAGGGACGAAGGGGATAAATGAGATTCGCGTCCCTACCTCTGTTTCTTCGCCATTCCTGACGGTGTGCCGATCACGGTTCGGCACAGCTCCACACACCGGATTTATCCCGGTATCAGCGCCTGACAGGTTGTCGTCCCGTGACGTTTCACGGTGAGGCCTGGGCCAAGATGCGAACTGGAAGCCAGGGGCCTGAGCCCCAGCGAACCACCGGAGTTCTTCATGTACCTCACCCCTCCCGAAATTTGCGCCACCACGCTGGATGCGGGCGTACGCAAGGCCGGCTACCCCTTCCGCACCACCGCCATCCTCGCCTTCCTGGCGGGCGCCTTCATCGCCTTTGCTTCCGAAGGCTCCAACATGGCCGCCTTCAACCTGCTGGCTCGGCCCGAGACCTACGGCCTGGGCAAGGCCATCGCCGGCGCGATCTTCGGCACGGGCCTGATGCTCGTGGTGGTGGCGGGTGGTGAGCTCTTCACGGGCAATACGATGCTGGTGGGCGCCTACGCAGCGCGACGTATCAGTCTGCTGGATGTCCTGCGCAACTGGCTGCTGGTCTATGCGGGCAACTTCGTGGGCAGCGTCTTCATCGCCTGGCTGATGGCGACCTCCGGACTCTTCGCCAGCGGTAACCAGATGCTCGGTGTGGTCACCCTCAAGATCGCTGCCACCAAGACGAGCCTGGGTTTCGGGCCTGCCGTGGGCCTCGGCCTGATGTGCAACTGGCTGGTCTGCCTCGCCGTCTGGATGGCCACCGGCGCCAAGGACATCACGGGCAAACTCTTCGCCATCTTCTTTCCCATCTGGCTCTTCATCACCAGCGGCTTCGAACACAGCGTCGCAAACATGTACTACATTCCCGCAGGCATCTTCGCAAAAGGCCAGCCGGAGATCCTCAAGGCAGCGCTCGAGCACGGCCTGCCCATGGCGAAGCTCGAGCATCTCAACTGGGTCACCTTCTTCACCAAGAACCTCGTGCCCGTGACCCTCGGCAACATCCTGGGCGGCGCCCTGTTCGTGATGGGCGCCTACTACCTCGCCTACATCAAAAAATCCGATTCCACGCGCTAGTCCCGCACCGGAGGCCCCATGAGCGCCATTCCCGCTGATATCGACATCGCCCGCGCGGCAAAAATGCTGCCCATCCAGGAGATTGCCGCGAAGCTCGGCATCCCCGAGGAAGACCTGGAGCCCTACGGAAAAGCCAAGGCCAAGGTTTCGCTGGCGCACTACCAGCGGACCAAAACCAATGCCCAGGGCAAGCTGGTGCTCGTCACGGCCATCTCACCGACGCCCGCAGGCGAGGGCAAGACCACCACCACCATCGGAGTCGCCGATGCCTTGGCGCGGCTCGGCAAGAAGGCCGCCGTGTGCATCCGCGAGCCGAGTCTCGGCCCCTGCTTCGGCGTGAAGGGTGGCGCTGCGGGCGGCGGCTACAGCCAAGTGGTGCCCATGGAGGACATCAACCTCCATTTCACGGGCGATTTCCACGCCATCGGCGTGGCCCACAACCTGCTCAGCGCGGCCCTCGATAATCACATCCACCATGGCAACGTGCTGCGCATCGACCCCACGCGCGTGCTCTGGAAGCGCGTCGTGGACATGAACGACCGCGCCCTGCGCCAGGTGCTCGTGGGTCTCGGCGGTACGCCCAACGGACTGCCCCGGGAGAGCGGCTTCGACATCACCGTGGCCTCTGAGGTGATGGCGATCCTGTGCCTCTCCGAGAGCCTCGTGGAGCTGAAGGAGCGCCTGGGCCGCTGCATCGTCGCCTACACCTATGACAAGCAGCCGGTCACCGCCTCGCAGCTCAAGGTGCACGGCGCCATGGCGGCGCTCCTCAAGGACGCCCTCAAGCCCAACCTCGTGCAGACCCTGGAGCACACGCCGGCCTTCGTCCATGGCGGCCCCTTCGCCAACATCGCCCACGGCTGCAACAGCCTCGTGGCCACGCGTCTGGCGCTGGGCCTCAGTGAGTTCACCGTGACGGAAGCCGGTTTCGGCGCCGATCTCGGCGCGGAGAAGTTCATCGACATCAAATGTCGACAGGCCGATCTCAGCCCCGATGTCGTGGTGCTCGTCGCCACGGTGCGCGCCCTCAAGATGCACGGCGGTGTGGCCAAGGCCGACCTAAAGGAGCCCAATCCGGCGGCGGTTGAGAAGGGCATGCCCAACCTCATCAAGCACCTGGAGAACATCAAAGGCTGGGGCCTGCCGGTGGTGGTGGCCATCAACGCCTTCGCCACAGACAGCGAAGAGGAGTTGGCAGTGGTGGAGCGGTGCTGTGCCACGGTGCGCGTGAAGGCCATCCGCGCCACGCACTTCGCCGAAGGCGGAAAGGGAGCGGAGGAACTCGCCCGGGAAGTCGTCCGTCTCACGGAGGGCCACGGCCCGCAGCTGCAGTTCACCTATGAGGACGACCTGCCGCTCTGGGAGAAGGTGCGCCTCATCGCCCAGCGCATCTACGGTGCGCAGGACATCATGGCGGACCTCAAAATCCGCAAGAAGTTCAAGGCGCTGGAGGATCTCGGCTACGGCCACCTGCCCGTCTGCATTGCCAAGACCCAGTATTCCTTCAGCACCGATCCAGACCTGCGCGGGCGTCCCAAGCACTTCGATGTGCCGGTGCGTGACGTGGCAGTGAGTGCCGGCGCGGGTTTCGTCGTGGTCCTCACCGGCGACATCATGACCATGCCGGGCTTGCCCAAGGTGCCCAGCGCCGAGTTCATCGACATCGACGAGCAGGGCAACATCACGGGTCTGAGCTGACGGATCCCCGGATTCAGTGCTTTGCCACGAGGATCCCCCCGGGGGGTCCTCGTGCTGTACCGGTCACGTTCTTCCGAACTCAGCCCGGCAAGGACCTCCGTCATTGCGAAGGCCCAGTGCGGCCTCCACAATCGAGCAAGAGGCCAAACACCGTGCCACGTTCCTTCCAGCGCCCCCCCGTTGCCCGCTATCAAGCGGTGAAGGACCATATCCGCCATCGGATCCAGGAGGGTTCCTGGAAGGCCGGGGACCGGGTTGCGTCCGAAAGCGAGCTTGTGGCGGCGCTCAACGTTTCGCGCATGACGGTCAACCGCGCCCTGCGGGAGCTGACGGACGAGGGGCTGGTGCGCCGCGTCGCGGGCGTCGGCACCTTCGTGGCGGAAGAGAAACCCCAGTCAGGCCTGCTCCAGGTGGCCAACCTCGCCGAGGAGATCCGCGCCCGAGGCCACCTGCACACCTGCGAAGTCGTGCTGCAGGTCCGGGAGGCCGCGAGCCTGGGGGTTGCCGCCGCCCTGGGGCTCGCCACCGGCGATTCGGTTTTCCATGTGGTCTGCATCCACCGGGAAAACGGGGTGCCCGTGCAGCTGGAGGATCGGTATGTGACACCTGCTGTCGCACCGGACTTCCTGGATCAGGACTTCATGCTCCGGCTGCCTGGAGAATACCTGCTCCAGACCGTGCCGCTGGACGAGGTGGAGCACGTCGTGGACGCCCTGGCCGCCACCGCAGACGAGGCACTATCCCTGGAGATCCAGGCCAGCGACCCCTGCCTCGTCCTGACCCGGCGTACCTGGAGCCGCGGCCGTGCGGTCACCTTTGTGCGCTGTGTCCACCCCGGCACGCGCTACCGCCTGGGCACCCGTTTCAAGACCAGCGGGCTTATGGTGGGCTAGGCTAGCACCGCTCCGGTGTGAGTCTCGAGTCCGACGCCGATGATCTGATCCCGGCCTTCTCCCTTGGCCTGGTAGAGGCGTCGATCCGCCAGCCGGAAAAACGCCGAGAGATCGGGAGCCCCCTCCTGGCTGCAAGCCACTCCGATGCTCACCGTCATGGTGATGCTGTGGCGACCGCTCTCGACAGGATCCGCGCATACCGAGCGACGGATGCGCTCGGCGACGTGCATCGCGTCCACCAGGTTCGCCCACCGCAGGAGCACGGCAAACTCCTCGCCTCCGATCCGCCCCGCCACGTCGGACTCGCGCAAGGAAGCCAACACCCGCTGCGAGAAGGTCACCAGGGCGGCATCTCCGGCGGCATGCCCGAAGCGGTCATTGATCTGCTTGAAATGATCGAGGTCCATCACCAGGAGCCCCAGGGGCTCCCGGGAACCCTTGGCGCGCTGGAAGGCCCGGCTCACCTGCTCCATGAAGCCGCGGCGGTTTGGGAGACCGGTCAGCAGATCCGTCAGGGCCAGTTGGCGCTGGCGGACCAGAAGCCGCTGCCCTACCAGGAGGGCGAAACCGAAGCTGGTAAACACCGCCACCAGCAATGTCGCAAATAGATAAAGGGCGTTGAGCGAAGTCAGCCCGAGCACTTCCATCCGCGGATCCACCGATCCAAGTGAGGCACCCGCCCAACCCAATCCAGTGAAAGCATGAAGGGCGTAGACCCCCATGCAAAGAAGCCGCGGCCCTGGCCAGATTTCATCCTGCCCTTTGCGCCCCAGTTCCAAGGTAATGGCCAAGGAACCAATTCCGGTGAGCATCCCAAGCGCGACCATACGGAATCGCAAGCTATCGACACCGAATGTCAAAAAGCCGAAAAACACCGCCAGTCCCAGCAATGCAAGCGGCAAAGACCAAGCAGGGACTGCCCGACGAAACAGCATGCGCACGCCCAGAAGTTGGCCCAGCACGGCGGCTGGAAATAAGGTGTTCCCGACTACGGCATGACAGAGCGGCGGCAGGGATGAGCTGAAGGCCTGAATCAGGATGCCCGTTCCCTGGAACCCTAGTCCGAGGGCCAGGAATCGAATGCCCGGCTCATCGCGGTGTTCCACCAGGAGCAGCACCATGGACGCCGTGGAACAGACGGTGACCAGGGCGGCCACCAGGAGGAGTGTCTGAAGATGAATGACCATGACAGGATGTTTCCAGATAGAAATCCTTATCACTGTATCGCTCTGCGGCGCCCCATGCATGAATTCCACCTAGATGGCGGGCAACCTATCCCTGTTGCCGACCTCCTCGTCCCCTCAGAACCTAGGTCGTCAACAAAGGGGTAACTTCCGCAGCGTTCTGGCCTTGGCCGCGGAACCACAGGCATAGGCCATTCTTGAAATTCACGGACAGCTTTGATCTGATCCAGATCCGAGCTGCGAAAATCACGTCTTTCCAGAGTCCTCGGACTCTCCCAAGAGCCTGACGCGGCAATCCGGGCAGACGCCATGAGAGAACAGGACACCGGAGTGCTCGCCGAGATAATGCTCCAGTGGATCCCAAGCCCCTTGGTCATCCCGGATCTTCTTGCAATAGGAACAAATGGGAAGCAATCCCTGCAGGGTTTTCACCTCAGCCAGAGCTTTCATCACGCGGGCCTCCAACACCCGCTGGCGACGCCGGAGGAAGGCCGTGCGGATGCGAACGATGCTGACCACTCCTGTGGCAAACATCAGGGCATAGAAGGCGTAAGCCCAGCCACTTCTCCAGGGCGCGGGCCGGATCCGAAAGCTCACTTTGAGGGGCGCCGTGACCTGCTCCGAATAATCCTTGGCCCATACATGGAGCACATAGCTCCCGGCCGGTAGCCCCGTGAGCTCCCGCACATCATCCCGCCCCCACGCCGTCGGTTCCCGTTCGAAGCCCTCAATCCACGACCTGAATCGGGCATCCTCCCGGCGATGGTAGCTATGGAAAGCGAACTGGAAGACCAGCCGAGTTTCCCGGTGGGAGAACTCGAGCCCCGCATCGCCCTTCGCCAATCGCCCGGAGGCATCCACCCGCTCCAGGGTGGGCATCGGGGGATTGGCGATACGGGGTTCGCGCGTCGGATCCAGCACCGCCGCTCCTCGCGCGGTGCCCACCCACACCCGACCATCGTGATCCAGGAAGAGAGCATTGTCCTGAATGGTGTCGGTTGGCAGGCCATCGCCCGTGTTGAAGTGTTCCGGGGAGGCAGGCCAGGGCACGCCAAGACGCTCCTCCAGGCGGCAACGGAACACACCGCGCGTGGTAGTGATGTAGAGCCTCCCGATCCGATCCTGAGCCAGCCCCACGATCGAACGTCCACGCTCGCCCAAGGAAATGGCTTCCCAGAAGGCATCCCCCCGGTCAGCCTCGAGCCGTGCCAACCCACCGCCCTGGGTTCCAGCCCACAGCCAAGTGCGACCGTCGGAACTCCGCGTTGCCAGGAGACCCTGGACCGAGAGCGCGGGCAATCCGCTCCCGGCGCCATAAACCGACCATCTACCTGCTTTCAGGCGTCCCACTCCTTGCCCTCGCGTGCCGATCCAAAGGCTGCGCCCCCCATCCCGGTCCAGGCTCGCGCAGAGGCTGAGAATCCAGTTGCCGGGAAGGCCGTCAGCCGTGGTGAAAAATGACCAACGGCCTCCCTGGAGCGAAGCGAGCCCCGTGTTGTAGCCGGCCCAGAACGAGGGTTTCCCGGGCTCCAGTTCCGCCTCCAGGAGAACGTCCACCGTGGTCCTGGGAAGCACCGGAGAAGCCTCCGGCACCCACGCATTTCCCTCCCGCCGCAACAATCCGGCCAGGGTGCCCGCCCAGAGCGTCGAGCGGCCGCGAGCGTCCCCAGCTCGGGCCAGGTGGAAAACATAGTTGGAGGGTTGCCCCTCGGCAGCGCCTTCAAGCTGCCAGCGTCCGCCGACCCAGTGGGCCACCCCTCTGGTGGTGCCCGCCCACAGCGTCGAGGTCCCTCCTGGCTCAGGAAACTCCGCCAAAGTCTTCACTTCGGTGCCCGGCAAACCATGGCGCATGTCCATGGTCCTCCATCCCGCCAAGTCGAGCGCTACAACCCCGGCTCCTCGGGTGCCCACCCAGACCGTGGGACGCCCTCCAGGCGCAGCCGCGAGGGCGTAGGCCCCCACGACGGGGAAACCCTGCTGCGGTGAGAATGATTGCCATCGTCCACCCTCCAGCCAGGCCACTCCCCTGTCGAAGGTGCCCGCCCAGATCACCGGTTTACCACCGACATCCCGTGTGACGCAGAGGCTTGTGGGAAAGCGGCTCGGGAAGCCGTTACCCGGACCGAAGTGTTCCCAGCGGTGACCGTCCCAGCGCGCGATCCCGCTCCCCCAGCAACTCGCCCACACCATGGGGCGACCGTCTTCCCCGGGCAGTTCCACCAGATCGTTGACGCTCTTGGCCAAAAACCCCTGCTCGGCCCCGATGGATGTCCACCGTCCATCTGCGAGTGTCCAGAGGCCATCCCGAGTTCCGGCCCAAATGCGCAGCTTGCCGTTCCCATCCTTGATGGCACGCAACTTCCAGATCCAGGGATCCCCCAGCCCGAGGCCACGGTCGGGATCCGACCAGATGCCATCCGTGTAGCGCACGATGCCACCCCCGGCGGTTCCGACCCACAAGGTGCGTTTCCCCTGCTCCTCCGTCTCAAGCAGGCAGTTGATGCGGTTGGAGGAGAGATGCTGACCCGCCGTGAAGGGCGTCCAGGTGCCACCATTCAGTCTCCAAACGCCCCCATCCAGGGTACCGAACCAGAGACTGCCGTCACGGCTCTGGAGCAGCGCCCGGACCTGTTGGGAAGAGGCCCCTTCCGGGAAGGGCACAGGGACCCACCTGCTCCCGTTGAAGTAGGCAGGGCCTTCCAGGGTTCCCGCCCAGAGGCGCCCTTGGGCATCCAGGAGAAAGTCATAGACGGCATCCCCGGGAAGCCCCTCGCCTCCCGCGTAGAGCCGCATGGCAGGTCGTGCGGCGGCATAGGGATCCTGGGCGCTGAGGTAGCACCGGGGCACCAACCCGAAGAGGAACAGGAAGGCCAAGCACAGGAGCCGCATGATGGGAGCCTATCGGCAGGCCTTTCGCGACGGGTGAGCCTGGAATCATCGGCCCTCACACAGCGTCTCCCGAAGGCGCGGGGCTGCTGAGAGGTCGCACTGCCCGTCGATCTACCACCTGCGTTGCATCGATTTCAATGAAGGAACCGACCGGGATTACATGCCGAAAACCCACGGATGAACCGTGGGTTTTCGGGAAATGCGACTTAGGATCCTAATCTGCCCGCAGCGCGCCGATCTTGACGACATACCCGTTCAGGGCGCCATTGGCGTCGGCCACCACGAGCTGACGTCCGGCTGCCACCGCGAGATCAATAGGACCGATCGGAGTCGAGGGCCGCAGTCGCAGGGCAAGCCTGAGGATGGCCTGCTCACCCAGTTGCGTGGGCGTGCCACCCTTCTGGAAAAGCCCCATGTCTAGACTTCCACGGTTGAGGGGATCCAGTTGCTCGTAGCGGAGCTGGGGGGTGGACCCCAGCGGGATCACTCCGCAGTCCAGGACAAGGCGAAGACTGTTGTCATCCACCGGAGGCACCCAGTCCACCTTGGTTGCATCGGACATCAAAGGCAGCGCCATGCCCCTAATCGGGGTCCCGGCAGGGCCGATGAGGTCAAATACCAGTCGAGAAGTCGTGGACAGGGCCGCATTGCGAACAAGTCGGGGACCGACAGCTGCGGGATCGGTGTAGGTCAGGATCGTGGCAAAGGGCGCGGGGGTGGGCTTCCCTCCAGAACCTCCGTCCCCCCCTCCGCAGGCAGTCAGCAGGGCCAGACCCAGGAGCGTACAGATGCGCTTGTTCATGTTCTCTCCTACCGTCCGCTGAACCAGATGGTGATGTCTTGGTCGTTGATGATGCCGTCGCCATTGAGGTCTGCCGCCTCGACGAAGGCCGGTTCTCCGGATCGGCTGCCATAGGCGGCGGAAAACACCGACAGGGTGGCTGCGTTCGCTTGGCCGGTGCCGAGGTCCCGTCCCTTGACCTTGAGATTAAGGCTGGAATTCGCGGTACCACTGGTGACGGTGATGACCACATCGCCGGGCGTCTGGGGAGCGGTCCAGGTAAAGGTGCTACCCGTACCAGAAAGGGGGGAGCCGCCCGAGGCCACCCATGTGAGGGGGTCGGAGGTGCCTTGGGGGACGGCGGAGAAGATGAGGGTGAACCCCGTCATGGTGGCGGACTGGTGGGGACTAAGGGCCAGGCTGGAGACCGAAAAGAGCACAGGACTGGAGGTTCCCCCAGGCGTCGTGACCACCAGCGCACCGCTGCTGGCGCCCTGGGGGACGGTGGTGGTGAGGAGGTCGTCACTGGCGACCTGGAAGATGGCAGGCGTGCCATTGAAAACAACGGCGGTGGTCTCGAGGAGGCCGCTGCCCTTGATCTGGACCGAAGTGCCGACAGGACCCGACAGGACGCTGAGGCTCGCCACCACGGGCGTGACGCGGAAGCTACTTATCGACAGGCACTGTCCTTTCGGGGTTGTCACCCGAAGAGCACCCGTGCGGGCCCCCGGAGGGAGGGTTGCAAGGATCGAAGTATCGCTGACGAGCGTGAAGGTTGCGCTGACGCCATTGAATGCAACGTTCGTGGCCCCAGTGAACTTGGTCCCCACGAGGTTCACCTGCGTTCCGACGGGGCCGTTACCGGGACTGAAGCCCGTGATAGTCGGTCGATCGTCGTTCACCGTGTATGCGGTGCTTGTAGAGGCGTTACCCGAAGGGGTGAAGATCGTAATCAGGCCGGTCGTAGCCCCGGAGGGAACGGTGGCGTCGAGCAGCGTGTCGCTCTTCACATTGAAGGCAGCCGCGATGCCGTTGAACTTCACCGCAGTCGCGCCGGTAAACCGGGTACCGGAAATGAGGACCGTGTTCCCAGGAACCCCGGCAGAGGGCCAGAACATGGCGATCGTCGGAGCTTGGCCAGTCACAGAAAATGACCCCTGTGATGCACCCGTCCCACCGGGTCCGACTACCGAGATGGGTCCTGTGGTGGCGGCACTGGGAACATAGGCCGTCAGGGTCGTGTCGTTCTGAATGCTGAAGCTGGCCGCGAAGCCGTTGAAGCGCACCTGGGCCGCGGCTGTAAATCCCTTTCCAAACACGGTGACCATGGTCCCAACCGAACCAGAAGCTGGGCTGAAGGAAGTGATTGTCGGTGGCGTCGAAACAAGCACTGTGAAGGGCTCACCGCTTCCTAGATCCTGAGTATCCCTCACCCACAGCGTACCTGTCGTCGCACCGGAGGGCACCGTGGTGCGGAGCTGAGTATCACTATCGATCTGGAAATAGGCCCTCGTGCCGTTGAAGCTCACACTATTGGCGGATGAGAAGCCCTTTCCTTTGACAACCACTTGGGTGCCAACAGGGCCGGATGAGGGCTCCAGCTTCAGTACGGTCGGTCGGTGGATCGTGAAGGATGCGCTGCTGACGGCAGTACCCATGGGGGTGGTCACCGAAATCAAACCCCCGTTCTTTGCGTCGTAGGGGACCCTGGCGGTAATCATGGTGTCGCTGACGGAGGTGTAACTTGTCCAGGCCCCGTTGAGCCGGACATCGGAGACACCGCTGAACCCCGTGCCGAGGATCGTGATGGGCGCGCCGACCCCAGCCTCGGTGGGCGTGAAGGACGTGATTTTCGGAGCAGCATTCGCAAGCACGGAAAAGCTCGACCCGCTGTAGGCGTAGCCGTTGGGGCCATATATGTATATGGATCCAGAGGTCGTGGGTGGGACCACCGCCGAGATCTGGGTGTCACTATCCACTGTGAAGGTTGCGCTCGTCCCGTTGACGTTCACGGTGGTGATGCCCGTCAAGCTCACTCCAGAAATGGTGACTTTGGTGCCGATGGGGCCCGAGGTTGGGGAGATGCCCGTGATGCGGGGAGTCAGGACCTTGAAGGCCGAACCGCTGGTCGCGGTGCCCATGGGCGTGGTCACGGAGATGGCTCCCGTTCTTGCACCGTAGGGCACTCTGGCGGTGAGTTCGGTGTCGCTGACCAGGATGAAGTCTGCCGATGTTCCATTGAACTGGACCGAACTTGTGCCTGAGAAGCCCTTACCCGTGAGGCGGATGGTGTCGTATTCCTTGCCTTGCGCCGGACTGAACGCGGCAATGGTGGGAGCCGCGCTGGCGGTGTATGTGAAGTTTGTGCGGCTGGTACAGGAGCCCCATGGGGTCGTGATGCTGATGGTGCCTGTGCTTGCGGAAGGAGCGACGGCCGTGATCTGCGTGTCGCTGTCCACAGTGAACGTGGCGTTATTGGAGTAATAGAACCCCACGGCGGTGGTGCCGGTGAAGTTCTGACCGGTGATGACCACCTTGCTTCCGATGGGTCCGAAATCTGGCGTAATGGCGTTGATCACGGGGGTCCGAACCTTGAAGTCGGTGCTGCTTTCGCCGGAGCCCAGGGGCGTGACGACCCGGATCTTGCCGGTGGTGGCCACGGAGGGCACCCGAGTGGTGATGCGCGTGTCGCTGTCCACAGAGAGGTAATAAGACGGCGTTCCGTTGAAACTCACCGTGGAGGCTCCCGTAAAGCCCGTTCCAAGGATCACAACCGTCTGGTCGATTCCCCCCTCCGAGGGGGAGAAGCTCGTGACGGTCGGTGCGGCGTCCGCGGCCACTGTGAAGCTGGTTGGAGACGAACAGGTTCCAAACCGCGTGGTGACTCGGATCGTGCCACTGCTGGTGTTGGGCACGATGACAGTGATCTGGGTATCGCTATCCACGGTAAATGTGGCGCTAGTGTAGTAATTAAACTGAACGGAGGTGGTGCCCGTGAGGTTCTTGCCCGTCAGCACCACCTTGGCTCCGATGGGACCTGAAGCGGGAGCGACGCTCGTAATAAGGGGACTGTTGGCCTTGAAGGTTCCCGTGCTGGTGGCTGTGCCCAGGGGGGTGGTTAGGTAGATGGCACCGGTCGTAACCCCCGAAGGTGCCCTGGCGATGATTTTGGTGTCGCTGACGCGGGTCTTGATGTCGGCATTCGCCCCGTTAAAAGTGATGGACGTAGCCCCCGAGAAGTTGGTGCCCTGGAGGGTGACCTCGGTGTTGTCGCCCCCTTCGGTGGGCGTAAAGCTGGTGATGGTCGGTGGGCCCGCAGGTGCCACTTCGAATCGGACAGAGCTGTACAGGTAGTCGTTCGGAGCAGAGAGGGAAATGGTTCCGGAAGTGGTGGCAGGCACCACAGCGTTAATCCGGGTATCGCCGTCCATGGTGAATGGTGCTTCAGTGCCGTTAAATCGGACACGATCGACCATGGTGAATCCAGAGCCCGTCAGCGTGACTTTGGTTCCGATGGGACCAGAGGCGGGGTCAATGCTGGTCAGCACCAACCGGGTGGATTTGAAAGGCGTGACACTGTCCACCTGTCCCTTGGGGGTGATCACCGTGATGGGGCCCGTGGTCACCTCGTAGGGCGCCTCCACCGAGATACGGGTATCGCTCAACACAGTGACATACACTGCGACCCCGTTAAATTTCACGGACGTCGTGCCGCTGAAACCGGTACCGGTCAGGATCACCTTGGTGTAGGCCTTGCCTTCCGCTGGAGTGAAAGCCGTGAGGGTGGGGGCCGCAGCGGCCTCCACGGAGAACGGAGTGGCGCTGGCCCCAGTACCGCTAGGGCCAACGATTTCGATTTTCCCCGTCGATGTCGCCGGGACGGTCGCCGTGATCTGAGTGTCGTTATCGATGACGTAGTTCGCGCTGGTGCCGCGAAAGCGCACAGCTGAAGCGTTGAGGAAGTTACTACCGGTGATGACCACCTTGGCACCGATGATTCCCTTGTCCGGCGTGAAGCTGGCCACGATGGGAGATGTAACCTTAAAAGAGGCAGAACTGGTGCCCTTGCCCATGGGAGTGGTCACAGCGATGGGACCACTGGTTGCGCCGCTGGGAACCTCTACTGTGATCTGGGTGTCACTGTTCACCGAAAACGTGGTGACAGATGCACCCGCAAAGTCCACGAGGCTGGCACCCGAGAACCCCGTCCCATTTAGGGTGACTGAGGTGGCAGCGCCGCCCGCGCCGGGCGTGAATCCAGTGATAACCGGGGGAGCATCGGACTGGACTTTAAAGGACTTTTCGGAGACGTCACGTTCGTAATAGTTAAAGGTCACAGTAATCTTGCCGGTCAAGGTGCTTGGCACCTGTGCGGAGATCTGTGTGCTGCTATCGAAAGTGGATGTGGCATACGCATTGCCGATGGAAACAGTGTCACCGCTCGTAAAATTCTCGCCCTTGATGACCACCTTCGAACCGATGGGGCCAGACTCCGGGCTGAAGCTGCGGATGTACATCCGTGTCGTCTTGAATGGATCTTTACTGGTGGTAGATCCTCCGGGGGTGACCACGGTGATGAGACCGGAAGTGATGTTATTGGGAACCGTGACTGTCAGGGTCGTGTCGTTTGGCACGAGGAGTCCGCTCCCAGCGCGCCCATCGAACAGCACCTGGGTGGCCCCGGTGAAGCCGGTACCGGAAATCGTGACCTTGGTGTTTCTGCCGCCGCTTGTGGGACTGAAGGAGGTGATGGTCGGTTCACCCGCCGCTGCGCGCAGCCGCTTGGCTTTGGGTCGAGGTGCGTCCAGCACCAACGCGAAGTCATCCAGCTGGAAGCCGCTGCCGGGCTCACCTTCCTGGGTGGCCTCGGCGGCAATGTGGATGGTCTGCCCACGATAGGCGTCGAGGTTGGCCGAGTCCTGGCTCCACAGCAGCGCTTGGGTGTCCTTGGTGTAGCTGGACAGAGTCTCCAGGAGCTTGCCCTCGTCGTCACGCACCCGAATGGAGAGGCGGTCCTTGGAGCCGTCCACGGCGTAGCGGGTCCACCAGCTGATCCATGCGTTCTTGGCGTCCTTGGGGATGCTCACCTTCTGAGAGAGGCTGGCTGCGCCCAAGCCCGCAAGCTGGGCCACGGTCACGCCTGAGTGGGCATCGCCCACAACACTCCGGGCGGAGGCGGGAAGCCAGGCCCACCCGTCCTCCCCCTCAAAGCCCGGATTCAACAAGGCCTGGGTGCCTTGGACCGAGAACGTCAAGGGGGCGCTGACGGCCTGGTCCGTGGCGTTGGCGATGTGGACGTCAAAGCTCGCCCCGCCGTCCGTCGACTTCAGATAGGGAATCGCATGCACCGCGGCGGTGGCGCCAGAGAGGGCTTCTCCGTTCCGTCGCCACTGGTAGGCCACAGGGGGCACCCCCTGGACGGAGGCGGTGAACTGCAGGGGCTGGCCCACCACCGGGGAGGACTCGGACAGGGTCGCTTGCACCGCGAGGGGCGCCGGCACGGGTGTTTCCATCTCCAGGCGGATGACCTGGAACTGATAGCAGTCCAGGGCGGCATCGTCTTCCGCGAGCCGGAAGGTCGCGTCGTAGGCCATGTGCATGGGAAGGCGGAAGAGGCCTCCCGGCCGCTTGGCGGTGTTTCCCCAACTGTTCAGAACGATCCAGGTGTGCTTTGCAGGATCCGGATCCTGGCAGTCGTACCCGACGATGACGGCCATGTGAGCGCCCCAGGCCGCATTCCAGGTACCACCTTCATAAGCATTCACCCACAGGGCGTCTTCGGAGCCTTCGGCCCAGAACGTCTGGAAGTCGGCTGCCTGAGTCTTGAAGCTGAAGCCCACCGCCTGCCCACCGGCCAGAGCCGCGCGGATCAGGGCGATCATTTCCGTCTGGCTGCGTCCCGCAGTTGGGAGGGCAAAGGGCGTGATCTGACGCACCCGGTACTGAGGCTCAAGGCTGATGCTGGCGGGGTCCACCAGGGTGCGGGTGGTGGCGGAGTTGATCACGCCATCCCGATAGTCGGCCTGCGCGTTCGACCAGGGAATGAGCACGCGGTGCTCGTTCAGGAAGGCGGCGAACCCCGGAAGACTCGACCCCGTCCTCGCGAGGAGGTGAAAGCGGGACTCGTCTCCCAGCTGGGCATGGAGGTGCTGGATGGAGAGGCGGTCTTTCCAGCCCTGGTCGGTGGACAGGGCCACTTCGACCATGGCCGTGGAAGCCCAGACCCAGGCATTGGCCGAGGCCCCCTGGTTCCGTTCGCGGATCGCGCCCTGGAGATGCTCCAGAAGCTGTACCTTGGCAGGCCGCTCCGAATGGACATCCAACAGGTGTGCCGCGGAAGGCAGCGCATGGTGTTCACGATTCCAGCTGCGCAGGACTTCGGCGCTGGGGCGCATGAGCGGGGGGCGGACCGGCACCTCGGCCGCTAGGGCGGCGACAGTGATGACCAGAAGGGCAAGGGCCCGTAGGAACTGGGAGAACGGCGGCATGCGCATGCAGGCACCCTTTGGGATGAAGAGACCGAGCAGATGCGCCGCCCGGAATCCCCGAGCGACACGTGGTCAGTCTGGAATGATTTTCAACATTCATCAATCAACCACGCAAACATAGGTCGCGTGAGTGCAAAAGATATGCACATCACCGCAGCCATGAATCACGATTTATTGCTACTGAATCATCGAAATATCACACCTTATTGACATGATTTCGGAATATCGAGTGAGGCATCACCAGGCCTGGGCACCCCGCGTCGGGCAAACTCCGACATTCCCAAACGTCTTGTCTCGCATGACCACATCCACCACAGCCGAAGCCGAAGCCCTTGAGGCTCGTCCCGTGATTAATGGCGGCAGGATTGCGACCCTCGAGCCCACACAGAACCTCGCATCGGTCGGACGGTATCCCACATCAGTCCAGTTCGCTTGTCCTCCTGACCAGGTAGGTCGTCGACGAATGAAAAGGGAGGACGGGGTGTGAACCCGTCCTCCCAGCGTGAAACGAACCCTCTAGCGCGTGAGCTTGCGGTACTTGATCCGGTGCGGATCGAAGGGCTTGAGGCCCAGCACATCCTTGCGGTACTGCTCGTATTCCGTGTAGTTGCCGTCAAAGAACTCCACACGGCTGTCGCCTTCGAAGGCCAGGATGTGGGTGGCCAGACGGTCCAGGAACCAACGATCGTGACTCACGACGATGGCTGAGCCAGCGAAGCCCTCGATGGCCTCTTCCAGGGCGCGCATCGTGTTGATGTCCAGGTCGTTGGTCGGTTCGTCGAAGAACAGCAGGTTGGATTCGCTGCGCATGGTGAGAGCCAGGTTCAGGCGGTTCTGCTGGCCGCCGGAGAGCTCCCGCACCTTCTTCTGCTGG
>CAYQAS010000094.1:5390-17289 GCA_964415525.1 uncultured Solibacteraceae bacterium | reverse complement strand
GCTCCGGCTGCGCCCGCCGGTCCCGCCTTCTACACCGTCACCTTCCCGGACAAGCTCACGCCGGTCCAGGTCACCACCCCTGCCCTCTCCAGCCCGCGGTGGGTGGAGGCCAACACCATCGTCGGCCTCAGTGCCGGGGTGCCCGCCAGCCTCACGGTGAATCCTGCCAAGACCTCGACCTTTGCCTTCACCGTCCACACCGTGCGGGACTGGCGCGAATACCGCACCCAGGTCTTCGATCAGGCCTGGCGGCACATGCGGGATGGCTTCTACGACGCCGAACACAACAACCGCGACTGGGATGCCGTACGCGCCAAGTACCGCCCCGTGGCCGCGGACACCCTCGGCAAGAAGGAGTTCGAAGCCCTCTGCAACATGATGCTGGGGGAACTGAACGCGTCCCACCTGGGCTTCACCAATGCTCCGGAGATGCTGCCGGTGCCCGCCGCCACCACCGTGCCCGCGCCCAAGCCCCTGCACCTCGGTCTGCGCTTCGACCGGTCGGAATCCGGGGACGGTCTGAAGGTCGCCAGCGTCATCCCCAGGAGCCCTGCCAGCCTCAGCCGCAGCCTCGTCAAGCCCGGAGAGCGCCTTCTGGCCATCGACGGCACCAAGGTGGGCCGGGACACGGACCTGAGCGAGCTGCTGGCGATGCCGGAGCCTCGGGAAGTCACCCTCACCGTGGCGGATGCCAGCGGCCTCCCCCGCACGGTGCCGATTCGCCCCGTGGCTTCCGTGGCGGACTTCCTCTATCAGGAGTGGGTGGAGGCCAACCGCGCCGAGGTGGAGCGTCAGAGCGGCGGGAAGCTCGGCTACCTGCACATCAAGGGCATGGACATGCCCAGCTTCCGCCAGTTCGAGGAGGACCTCTACCACGCCGGCTTCGGCAAGGAGGGCCTCGTCATCGACGTGCGCTACAACGGCGGCGGCAGCACCGCGGACCACGTGCTGACGGCCCTCACCCAGCCGACTCACGCCGTGACCGTGCCCCGCTACGGGACGCCCGGCTACCCGCAGGACCGCATGGTCTATGCCACCTGGCAGAAGCCCATCGTGATGATGTGCAACGAGTACAGCTTCTCGAATGCCGAGATCATCAGCCACGCCGTGAAGACCATCGGTCGCGGGCGCATCGTCGGCATGCGCACCGCCGGCGGCGTCATCAGCACCGGCGCGGCCCAGCTTCAGGACGGCAGCAACCTCCGCATGCCCACCCGCGGCTGGTACCTGCGGGACACCGGCGAGGACATGGAGCTGAACGGCTGCGAGCCGAACATCGCTCTGTGGAACCACCCCGGGGGTCCCGATGCCCAGCTCGCCGCCGCCGTGAAGGCCCTTGGCGAGGACGTGGCGAAGGACAAGGCGAAGGCCAAGCCGAGGCTTGTGAACGCGAGCCAGCTGCGGAAGTAAGCCTTAGGATCGATCCCAAAGAACCCCCTCACATCGACCGCGGAGGCTGTTCGCCTCTTCGGTCGATGATTTTGAATCCTTGGCGGATGCTATGGCTTTTCGTGGTGGTTCGCCTCCGGCGGAGGTGAATCACTTCAATGGCTGGTCTGAAATCTGCGCAGGTCATGATTTCTCGCTGATGGAGATTCAAATATCGAGTTGCCTGGCAGCGATGCGACAACGGATGAACCGTTTTATGGGAATTCTGCCATGCTGACCGCGAACTTCCCCAGTACTCCCACCTGCAAGGAGTCTCCATGCGTGCTCTGCCCCTGCAAATGTTCATGAATTTGTGTCTGCCCTGTGCCCTCGTTGGGCAGACCCCTGCACCCACTCCGACCCCGAAGCCCGCGCTGCGAAAGGTAGTGAAGGTGGATGCCCAGATGAAGGTGATCGAGGAGACCTCACTTAACCTGGAAAGCCCCCTTCAGGCGATCGGCAAGAGCATGCCGGATATCAGCGCCTACAACTCTTCCTCGACGAAGCCCCAATCTGGAAATGGCATGACTGCCAACGTTTTGGTGCGTTCCATGGGTGACATGCAGGAGGAGGTTCCTACAGCCATGACGTTCTATGAGTTTGTGCTGGAGCCCAAAGAAGAACTTTCTGTGAAGCTCAAGGCCAAGGAGGGCGGTGGCATCTATATGCGATTCGTGAATCCCATCAAGCCTGGGCCGATGACGGGCCCGGTGAGGCGCGCCAATCTTCCGCATAAGGCCCTCCGAATGCAGCGCATTCAGATCTCTAACCCCAACGCGGAGCCTGCCGAGGTGACCCTGGCGCTGTTGGGGCTTCAGAACATCCCCTATCGCATGGATATTGAGCGGAAGCGTTGATCGCCCCTGGCATTCACGCCAGGATCGTCGCGGTCGGCACCACTTCCGCAAAGCTCATCAGGGCGGCGAGGAAGGCCGCCTGGACATGCTCAGGCGGCACCAGCAGGCCGTTAAAGGCCAGAGGGCGAGTGGCGGTGGCATCCGCCGCCAGACGCACGGTGAAGCCCAGGTCCGCAGCGGCGCGCACGGTGGTGTCCACGCACATGTGGGTCATCATGCCGGCGATGACGACGCTGTCAGCGTTCAGGTCCTTGAGCACCTGCTCAAGTTCCGTGGCGCGGAAGGCGTTGGGGAAGTTCTTCTGAATCAGGGGTTCCGAGGGCAGCGGTTCCACCTCTGGGTGGATCTCGACGCCGGGAGTGCCGGGACAGAAGAACGTCGCGTCGGTTCGGGTGGCCAGATGCTGTACGTGCACCACCGGAAGCTTGCGGAAGCGCCAGGCCCGCAGCAGTTCTGCCGCCCTGGCCACCGCACCATCTGCACCCTGGAGTGCCACTGCGCCGCCAGGGAAATAGTCCATCTGAAGGTCGATCAGGACGAGCACGGCAGGCATGGGATTCCTCAGGGAGTGAGCTCCATGGTAACGATCCTGGGATGAGTTGGCCCATGCCTGCGCACGTGCTGGGTCCGTGGAACGATCCTGGTCATGCGTCCATTGAGATTTGCGGAGGTGCTTTTTGATGCGCAAGTTGGCCCCTGCCCTGCTTCTGACGACCCTTGGCTGCACCCACGTGGTTCAGGAACGGGACCTCTTCCCGGTCCGAAAGACGCCGGTCTATTCGGATCGCATCACCCGCCAGAACCTGGAGATTGCCGTGGAACGCGGCCAGCTCCGGGGCTGGATCCTGCGCCACCCGGAGGCTCGGGCCAATGTCCTCTAATTCACCGGCAACGGCGAGCAGGTGGTCCGCACGTCCACCCGGCTCATGGGGCTCGCCGAGCTGCTTCGGGCGAACGTGATCTGTGTGGATTACCGGGGAAATGGCGGCAGTGACGGAACCCCTGGACTGAGCTTCCTGCAGGCGGATGCCCTGCGCATCTATGACGCCACGGTTGCTCAGCGCGGCGATCTGCCCACGGTGGCCTTCAGCTATTCCATCGGCACCTGGAGTGCCGTGCACCTTGCCGCGCATCGCCCCGTGGCAGGGCTCGTGCTGGCAGCCCCCTTCAGTGCTTACGAAGACATGATTCCCGCCGCCAAGCAGCTGGTGCCCTGGTTTGCCCGTCCTTTCGTTCGCCTCAAGGTGAGCGAGGAGATGGCCCGGCTCACCCAGCCCCTCCAGGAAATGCCTCGGGTGAAGGCACCGCTACTCCTGCTCCAGGGCGATGCCGACACCCTCATGCGCCCCATCTGCAGCCAGCACATGCACGATGCCGCCGGAAGCGTCCGCAAGCGCCTCGTCACCGTACCCGGGGCCGGGCACAACGACCTCGCGTTCACGGCCGAGCCCCTGGCGGGTGCCCTGAAGGCCTTCCTGGACGAGGTCAGTGCAGCGGTTTCCGCAGCACCCGCAGCCGGAGTGTCTTCTGCCCGATGATGCGGTCCGCGACCTCTCGCACGTAGGTGAAGCCCAGGGCCTCCCACTCCTAGCCGCGAAGTCCGGAGCGGCGGGTTGGCCCTCCACGCGGGCGAAGTCGTCCTCCGTGTCATCCTTCAAGCGCTACAGTTCCGGCAGCTCCGTCAGGCCAGGCGCTCGGCCCGCCAGCCCAGGTCGGGAAGGGTGAAACCACCCATCGCTACATCCAGGGATCCAGACAGGCGGCAACGATCAGCCCGAGGGCATACACATTGATGTCCATGAACGTGCGGCGGTAGAGCCCCGGCGTGTCCGCAGGCGCCCGCAGGAAGCGGATGCCACGCACCACCAGCCAGAGGGCCGCGGCACAGCCCATCACCAGGGCCGGGGTGCTGCTCACGGTGCGGAAGGCGACCAGGAGTCCCGTGGAGGCGGCGGTGGCGGCCATCCACGTGAAGATGAGCCGGTGCACCTGATCCGGGCTGAGCTGGTCCTTCAGGGTGGGGAAACCGCCCTCGCTGTAGCCCTCGGCGTGGAGCGCCTGGAGCAGCCAGAAGTGGGGCACCTGCCAGATGAAGAGGACGAAGCCCAGGGCGAGGAAGGGCGGGTCCGAGAGATTTCCGCCTGCGGCCACCCAACCCATCGCGGGGGGCAGGCTGCCGATGAGGGAGCCGGGAACCACGGCGAAGGCCGTGATGCGCTTGAGCGGCGTGTAGAGGCCGTTGTACCAGCCGAGGGCCAGCAATCCCAGCAGCGCCGTGGGCCAACCGTGGCTGAGGTAGAGCGTGCCGAAGCCCGCGGCGGCCAAGGCGAAGGCGAGGGTGGCCGCGGCCCCGGGCGTAAAGGCACCACGTGGAATCGGCCGACGGGCAGTGCGGGGCATGCGGGCGTCGTGGACCCGCTCCTGCACCTCGTTCAGCGCACTCGACCCCATGGCCAGCAACACCGTACCGAGCAAGAGGAAGGCCAGATCCGGACGCACCATTCGAGCAAAGGCGATGTAGCCCGCAGCGGCGGTGAAACTCGAGGCCGCGGAGATGCGAACCTTGGTCAAGGTCGCGAGATCGGCGAGGAGGCTGGGCTCGGCGGGCATGGCATCAGCGTAGCAAGCGTTTGCGGGCATGGTTCGGGCTCCGAGCTCTTGGATGCACGGTCCTCGGGGTACACCGCGCCCAGGATCCGTTTCTCGACGAAACTCCGGACGATTTCATGGAACAGGCGGGTTTTTGCAGAGGGCTCTTGACGGCCCAAAATAAACATATATGTTTATGTCTACTTGCAATGTTCATCCCAAGGTGCCTTCATGCGCAAACCCTTGAACCGCCCTACCGACACGGAACTCGCCATCCTGCGGGTCCTCTGGGATTTGGGTCCGGCCACGGTGCGGCAGGTCTTCGAGGCCATGGCGCCCGCCAAGGAGGAGCTCAGCTACCAGGCCGTGCTGCGGATGATGCAGTTGATGGTGGACAAGGGGCTGCTGGAGCGGGACGACGCGGATCGCTCCCACGTCTACCGACCGGTTCAGGCCCGAGGCGAGGTGCAGGGCTCTCTGGTCGATGACTTGCTGGAGCGGGCCTTCGGCGGAAATGCGCTGGAGATGCTCTCCGCCGCCCTCACGCGCGGGCGGATGAGGCCCGAGGACCGAGAGGCCATCGCCCGGATGCTGGATCAAGCCGAGAAGGATCATTCATGAGCGAGTCGACCTTGGCCACCCGCCTCGCCTGGACCCTGGTGCACTTCCTCTGGCAGGGTGGCCTGCTGGGGCTGGTGGCCTGGATCGTCCTGACCCTGCTCCGCCGGAAACAGCCGGAGGTGCGCTACGCCGCGGCCTGTCTCTTTCTTTCGGGTTGCCTCGCCTTGCCTGGACTGACGCTGCTGGTGCAGGGCGTTTCAGCGGGACCGGTGTCCCCGGCGGTGGCAGCCACTGCGACCTTCCGCCTGCTGATGGGTTTCCGATCCCTCGTTGTGCAGTGGCTGCCGCTGCTGCTCGTTCTCTGGGGCCTGGGATCCCTGGGTCTCGGTGTTCGGGCGCTCGGAAGCTGGCTCTGGCTGCGACGTCTGGGCCGTCAGGCCCTGGAGGTGATTGATGTCCAGAGCTGCGAAATGGTTGACCAACTTCGACAGTCCCTGGGCATCCGTGCCGAGGTGCGGCTGCTGGAATCCGCCAAGGTCCGCGGTCCCTTCGTCCACGGACTCCTCAACCCTGCGATCTTGGTGCCCCTGGGATTCATCGCATCGATGGACCCCGTGGCGCTGCGGGCGGTGCTGGCCCATGAACTGGCCCACATCCGCCGTTTCGACGTCCTCGTGATCGGGCTGCAGACCCTGATCGAGACGCTGCTCTACTACCACCCCGTGACGTGGTGGCTCTCGCACCGTGTGTCTGCGGAGCGGGAACACTGCTGCGACGCCTTCGCCGTCCAGGCCTGTGGCGACCCCGTCCTCTTCGCCCGAACCCTCTCCCGGCTCGACGCCTTGCGCGAGTCGGCCTCACCCGCCCTGGCGGGAGGTGACCTCATGGAACGCATCATGCGAATTCTGAAACGCGATCCTGGACCTGTCTCGCTGCCTTCTCCCGCCTTTTCCTTCTTACTAGCGATCTCAGCGAGTGCCCTTCTGGCAAGCCAACCCGTGGTACGGGAGGCCATCGCCCAGGTCGTGGTGGGAACGACTGGGCAACGAGTGGGCATGGAATTCCGAGGCCTGACAGCGGGGATTGCCAACGCCCCAACATGTGAAACCGAAAGGCCAGTTGCCGCGGTGTCCAACCCAGAATCGGGAATCCTGGAGCCTGTCGCAGCGAAGGTCCTTATCCCTTCGACTGGGCTGGATACCTTTCAGCCATTGCCTTATCCCCTGTCTTCGCCCATTCAGGCAACCACAAGCGCTGTGACGCCGCGTAAGGTATCCATCTCAGCCCTGGGGCTGCCCTTCCAGAAGCTCTTCGATGTGCCCATCGACCGGTGGGACGGAAACGAGGAGGAATTGAACGCCCCGCAACTACCCGGTGGAAGCAATACCCTGGCGACCTTGTTCGGGCGGTCTGACGAGTCCGGGCCGTATGCCTTTACCCACTGGCCCATACCGAGCCAATACCGGCGCCGTTTGGTGCGGGTGAGCCTGCCTGCATCTACGCTGACCACCATTACCGTTCATGGAACATCAAATACGAAGCAGGACGAGTTCTTCGTGCTGAACGCCTACCGACTGCAGACGCTGATCGGCGCGAGCTATCATTTGCCCCAGCCCACACAGGGGCCACGGCTGCTGCTGCGGAATGCCTCGGGGATACCCCAGTCAGTCGTGATCCTGGTGACGGGCCCGGCGAAGACGCCGTACCACCTGCGCAGAGCGGTGACACCCCTAGTCGACTCCGCGCAGAAGATCGTTCCCGAGGTTCCAGTGGAACGAATGCCTCCACAGAGCTGGACGGGACCGACGGAGGTGGGGCGCAAGCAGGCGCAGGGACTGAACCGTTTGTGGCAGGGTCAGCAGCCCACGTTTAAACGTTCAGGAGAGCAGACATCCCTGGTCTGGCAGAGTTCTCTCGAAATCCTGGGGGTTGAGGAGCTTTCGGAACTTCGCTGTATGGAAGTGAAGCTGGAAGCCGGGGAGACTGCACGCTTTCGCGTGACAGAGGGGCGATGGGTGCACCTTGAAGCCCTGGTCTGGCCCGGGGAGTCTGCGGCGCCGTGGATTCAAGCCGTTGAGGAAGCCAATGCCACCCTTCAGCCCTCTGGCCAACTGGACCGCGAGTACCTTCCAAATGGCCAATTCGGTCTCCAGATGTTCATGATGGTGCCGACGACCTCGACAAAGGACCTCTTACTGCGGAATCCCACGGACCAACAGCATTCCTGCGTCCTGGTCACCTATCGCCCGAAAGGCGCACAGGGAAACTACCGCATCGAGCGGGGACATTGAAGCTGGTTGTTTATTTCAGGTCTTCACGTTCACGGGTGTGTTCTGTCCGTGGAGCAGGTACTGCTTTCCGGGTTCGGGGGTGCCTTCAGGACCGAAATACCAGGCTTTGAACTCCTCCTCCGGCACCACAACGACCTTGGCGAGCATCACGGCGTGCTGCACGCCGCAGATCACCGTGCACTGCAGGTCATAGGAGCCGAGCTGGGTGGCCTCGAACCAGGTGGTGGTGGCGCGGCCAGGCAGGGCGTCGATCTTGAGGCGGAAGGCTGGGATGAAGAAGCCGTGGATCACATCGACGGACTTCACCTCGAGTTTGATGGGCTTGCCGAGGGGCGCGTAGAGGGCATTCGTGCTGCGGCCATCGGAACAGCCGGAATGGAAGTCCCCGAGTTGGGCTGGTAACCCTTCATGGCATCTGAGGCTGAGCGTGAAATGGATTGAGGGGTGCTCACTCCATTTTACGCCACCGAAGTGATTCGACCGCTGGTCCGGTCCATAGCGAAAAGTATTTAACGAATTATAATGACCATGGGCGACTGAAAACAAAAGTGGCCAAATGGAAAAATCCGTCACGACAAAGATGAGAAGGCATCTCAATGCCTGTCCCACTCACCCGGAGGTGCCCCATGGGGATCAACCGCACCACTCCCTGGTTCAAGAGGGTTGGCGTCCTTAGCATGCTCATCCCAACCATTTTCCTGGTTGGTTGTGGAGGCGGCGGTGGTGGCAGCACTGCCTCGGCTCCCAGTTTCGTGCCGCCACCGGTGCCCAATGCGGTTCTGGTGGATCCCGGGGGCTCCATGGCGTTCTCCCCAAGCCTGCTTACCCTGGCTGCGGGCGAGACGGTCACTTGGCAGTGGATTGGTTCAGGCCACAGTGTGGATTCCGGCACCGGCTGCACGAGTGATGCCTTGTTCAATAGCGGAGTTCTGGGTGCAGGAGCAACTTTCACCCACACATTCCCGACGCCGGGAACCTACCCCTACTTCTGCGGACCCCACTGCGCCATGGGAATGACGGGCACCATCGCCGTAAACGCTCGCAATACCGTCATTCAGGTGGCACCCAGTGGGTCGATGACCTTTTCACCCGATACGCTCACGATCAGGGTCGGGCAGACGGTTACTTGGCAGTGGGAAGCCTCCGCATACAGTGAAAGTCATAGCGTGACGTCAGGCACTGCCTGCACCCCCAACGGCCTGTTCGATAGCGGGGTCAAGGCTGGTAATGCCTCCTTCTCTTACAAGTTCACCGAACCTGGAACCTATACCTACTACTGCTCTGTTCATTGCGGCATGGGCATGACGGGAACCATCACGGTGAATCCCTAATGGGAATGGCCTTCCAATAGCTGCAAATACCAAACAGTTGGTCGTTCCGCGGCCGAAAGACGAACCCCCGGGCAGCCCGGGGGTTCCTCTTTCGGCTGATAGCTTCCTACTTCAGTTTCTGGATGGTCCCGACCACTTCATCCAGTTCCTTGGCGCTCAGCGCGATGGCGGGCATCGCGGGAGGATAACCTTTCACGACATCCGCTGTCGGGTTCTGGATGGATTTGCGGAGGTGGGCGGCATCCACGGTGACGATGCGGGGCGAGCCATTGGTAATCACCTCGTGGGTGATGCCGACCATGCCCTTGAAGGTGGGACCCACCATGGGCTTGCCGTCGGTGCTGTGGCAGGCGAGGCAACCCTTTGCGCGCAGGAGTTCCACCCCTTCGGGGGTCTTCACGTTCACGGGTGTGTTCTGTCCGTGGAGCAGGTACTGCTTTCCGGGTTCGGGGGTGCCTTCAGGACCGAAATACCAGGCCTTGAACTCCTCCTCCGGCACCACCACGACCTTGGCGAGCATCACAGCGTGCTGCACGCCGCAGATCACCGTGCACTGCACGTCATAGGAGCCGAGCTGGGTGGCCTCGAACCATGTGGTGGTGGCGCGGCCGGGCAGGGCGTCGATCTTGAGGCGGAAGGCTGGGATGAAGAAGCCGTGGATGACATCGACGGACTTCACCTCGAGCTTGATGGGTTTGCCGAGGGGCGCGTAGAGGGCGTTCGTGGTGCGGCCGTTGGGGTACTGGAAGCCCCAGCTCCACTGCCGTCCCGTGACCTTCACCACCATGGAATCCCGCGGGGCGTTGGTCATGTAGCTGTAGTTGGTCCAGCCGTAGTAGAAGATCGCCAGGAACACCGCCAGGGGGATGGCGGTCCAGACGACTTCCAGCGTGTTGTTGCCGTGGATCTGCTCCGCCTTGGGATGACGCTTCCGGCTGTAGCGGAAGACGAAGTAGATCATCAGAGCCGTGATGAAGACGAGCATGACGACACTGATGCCGAGGACGACGAAGAAGACCGCATCGGACTTCTGTGCGCCGGTGGATGCTTGCTTGAGCCATTCCATGTCGAATCCCCGTCAGAACCGGAACGCGATGTCGGCGAAGAGCAGCGCGAAGAAGATCAGCAACGTCCCCAGGGTCACGAAGACCACGCCCTTGAGGAGGGGCGGCTCGTATTTGAGGTGCATGAAGTAGTAGAAGACCAGACCGGCCTTGATGGGCGTCAGCGTGAGCAGGCCCCACACCGCTGCCTTCTGGCTGATGTGGCTGAGCCCCACCAGGGTCAGGGTCAGGAGCAGGAGTGCCACCCAGACCTTGATGAAGGTGCCGTAGCTGGGGTGCGCGTGCTCGATCTCGTGCTGGACAGGCGTTGTCGAATGCTCACTCATGTCAGGCCGCCAGGTAGAAGAGGGGCAGGAGGAAGATCCACACCACGTCCACGAGATGCCAGTAGAGGCCGCCGTTCTCGAGGGTGACGTACTTGTCCGGCGTGATGGTCTTGCCGACCCGGGTCAGCATCGCCGCCAGCACTGCCATGCCCGCGATGACGTGGACCCCATGGAGGCCCGTCATCGTGAAATAGAGCCCGAAGAAGACCTGCTCGCCGGGAGGCAGCGTGCCCAGGTGGGGGCTGCTGGGATAGAGGCCGTGGTGGAACTTGGCGGCCCACTCGAAGCTCTTGATGACGAGGAAGACGAGGCCCAGCCCGATGGTGGCGCCGGTGAGCCTCTTGGAGAGCGAGATGTCGCCATTCTGGATGGCCACGATGGCCAGGACCATGGTGAGGCTGGAGGTGAGCAGGACGAACGTGTTGATGACACCCAGTGTCGCGTTCAGCTGCTGGCCCCCGTGGTGGAATTCGAAGGGATACTTGGCCCGCATGAAGGCGTAGGCGATGAAGAGGCCGCCGAAGAGGACGATCTCGGTGACGAGAAACAGCCACATGCCGAGCTTCGAGCCAAAGTCGTCGCGATGGATGTGCGCCGCGGCGTGGTCAGACATGGTCGGCCTCCGGTTCGAACTCGTAGGGGCCGCGGGTCACGGTGGGGATCTCGATGAAGTTCTCCACCGGCGGCGGGCTTGGGACCGTCCACTCCAGCGTCACGCCGCCCCAGGGATTGGCTTCCGCCTTCTTGCCCCTGAAGGCGGCGCGGACGAGCTCCCAGGCGAAGATCACCAGGCCCAGCACCAGCAGCCAGCTGCCCACGGTCATGAGCACGTGGAGCGAGTGGTACTGGGGCAGGTGGGTGTAGTAGCGCCGGGGCATGCCCAGCAGGCCGGCGTAGAGCATGCCGCCATAGAGCAGGTTGAAGCCGATGAACATGGGCAGCCAGCTGACGTAGATGGCGGTCTTGTTGTACATCCGGCCGAACATCTTGGGGAACCAGTGCAGCAGCGCCGCGAAGAGCGCCATGCCGGTGCCACCGAACATCACGTAGTGGAAGTGGCCCACGATGAAGTAGGTGTCGTGGATGTGGATGTTGATGGCGAGCGCCCCGTTCATCACACCCGTGAGGCCACCGATGCAGAACAGAAAGATGAAGGTCATGGCGAAGAAGAGCTGCGGCTCAAAGTCGATGCTGCCCTTGTAGAGCGTGCTGATCCAGTTGAACACCTTGATGGCGCTGGGCACCGCCACCACCATCGTCAGCAGCGAGAAGACCATCTGGGCAAAGTCGCTCATGCCGCTGGTGAACATGTGGTGCGCCCACACGAGGCTGCCGACGCCGGCGATGCTCATGCTGGAGAAGGCGATGGCCTTGTAGCCGAAGATGGGCCGCTTGGCGAAGGTGGGCAGGATCTCGGAGATGGCGCCCATGGCCGGCAGGATCATGATGTAG
>CAYQAS010000094.1:0-5290 GCA_964415525.1 uncultured Solibacteraceae bacterium | reverse complement strand
GAAGGTGGGCAGGATCTCGGAGATGGCGCCCATGGCCGGCAGGATCATGATGTAGACCGCCGGGTGGCTGTAGATCCAGAACAGGTGCTGGTAGAGCAGGGGATCACCGCCCTTGGCGGGATCGAAGATGCCAATGCCGAAGAACCGCTCCAGGATCACGAGCACCAGGGTGATGGCGACGATGGGCGTGGCCAGCAGCTGGATCCAGCTCGTGGAATAGAGCGCCCAGCACATCAGCGGCATGCGGAACCAGCCCATACCCGGAGCGCGCAGGCGGTGGATCGTGACGATGAAGTTGATGCCGGTGAGCATGCTGGAGAAGCCCAGCACGAAGGCCGCGAACACGGCCAGGGAGACGTTCGTCCCGGTCTTCAGGCTGAAGGGCGCATAGAACGTCCAGCCGGTGTCCGGTGCGCCGCCGCCGGTGAAGAGCGAGAGCACGGCGAGGATGGCGCCGATGATGAAGAACCACCACGAGGCGAGGTTCAGCCGCGGAAAGGCCACGTCCCGCGCCCCGATGAGGATGGGCAGCAGGAAGTTGCCGAAGACCGCAGGCAGGCCCGGCACCACGAACAGGAAAATCATGATCACGCCGTGGACCGTGAACAGGGCGTTATAGGTCTGCGGCGTCACGAGGTGGGCGAAACCATAGAGCTGCACCAGACGCATCACCAGGCCGATACCGACGGCGATGAAGAAGAACGCGACCATCGACACCAGGTACAGGATGGCGACGCGCTTGTGGTCGGTGCTGAGGATCCAGCCCAGCAGGCCCGATCGGCCCTGGGCGTCCTCCAGATAACTGGGAGGTGCGGTGGCAGTGCTCATGGGGTCAGTGGCTCCAGTAGGAAACAGGGATGGTTGGAACAGCGATTTTGTTTTTCATCCCCTTTATCCCTGTTCATTCAGCTTTTTCTTTTTCTACAGGGATGAAGGGGATAACTGAAATAACAGCACCCGCCTGCATTCAGGCTTCGGAGGTGTTCGCCGTCTTCTTCCGCCCGCGTCTCGCGGCGATCACGCCGAAGACGATGGCGCCGAGGATCAGGACGACGGCGGAAGTGCGGGTGAAGCTGAAGACGGTGCGGCGGCCGGTCGGGTCGGTGGTGAAACAGATCTTCAGCCACTTGCTGATGCTCGGACGTACCTCGCCCTTGGCGGCTTCCTGCACGGCCAGTTCGAGATCCGCGGGGAGGTAGGTGACGCCATACATGTAGCGGGTCACCTTGCCCTCGGGGCTCAGGATCATCAGGGCGCCGGCGTGGAGGAAATCCTCGCCTTCCTGCTTGAACTTGAAGCCCACGGCATCCGCCAGGGCGCGGCTGGCCTCGGCGGAACCGGTGAGGAAGCGCCAGCCTGCGGGCAGCACTGGGCGCTCGATCTGCTTGAGGTAGTTGGCCCGCTTCGTGGCCGCCATCTCGAAGGTGTCCCGGGGATCGAAGCTCACGGTGATGACTTGGAACTCCTTGCCGGGATCGATCTTGGCGCGGCTGAGGACTTCGACCACTCCGTTGAGCTGGGGGGTGCAGATGCCCGCACAGCGGAAGTAGTTGAGGGTCAGGACGGTGGGCTTGCCCAGCAGGCTGCCGAGGGTCACGTCCTTGCCGTCCTCATCCTTGAAGACGAGGTTCAGAGGGACGGTCTCGCCCAGGCGCTCGTTGATCCCCACTTCCGCCGCGGTGATCTGGGCAGGAGCGGCGACAGGCGTTGCAGGCAGATTGACGCTCTGCTCGCGGGCCGGCGGCTGGGCCTGAAGGGGCGAGAGCAGGGCGCTGCAGGCAAGGAGGGATGGGAGGATCAGGCGCATGGAAGGCTCCTCAGGGAGGTCGTTCCTTACTTGGATGCCGCTTCCAGGGCAGCCTTGAGGGCCTTCCACTGGGCGTTGTCGTAGGTGGCTACGGAGGCGGAGAAGCCGTTCGTGCCCAGGTTGGCCAGGGCGACCCGGGCCAGGGCCTGTTCGCTCGAGCGCCACTCGGGGTGGGTGGCCAGGGTGCGGGCGGCTCGGGCCGCATCCGCCAAGGCCGAGGCCTCGGGCGCATCCGCGCGCAGGGCGAGGGCCATCGGGGAGGCTTCTGCGCTCAGGTGGCGCATGGCAAGGGAAACGGGAATCCGGGGGGGCACCACCTCGCCGGCACTGCCCACCAGCTTCGCCACGGCGTCGAGGGCCTTGGCATCCTCAGCGGGGCGCTGGAAGCCCGCGAGGCTCTGCACATGGTGCAGGATCGCCATGCGGTCCTTCTTGGGCAGGAAGTTGTAGCTCACCATCGAGCTGCCCTTGATGCCCTCGTCCAGCGTCTTGAAGAGCTCAGGCAGCCGCGGACCATTCTTCCAGCCACCGGCGACGGTGAGGTCCCGGGGCTTGGGATTGAGGCTGGCGCCCGCGGGCCCGTTGCCCTTGCCTTCGGCGCCATGGCAGCTTGAGCAGGTTTTGGTGTAGAGCTCCTTGCCCTTGGCCAGTAGCTCGGGATTCGGCGTCATCACGGTCTTGGGATCCACTGGCGGGACGGTATAGCCCTGGGCAGTGGGTGCCTCGGCGGGATCGAGCCAGCCGGTGTCCAATTGCGTGTTCTCCAGCTCCGCCAGGGCCTTGGGTCGGTTGACCGCTCGGGCGCCCGGGACGATCAGGAAGGCGAAGAAGGCATTGATGGTGATGAACGTGGCCACCACCAGGAGGGCGCTGATGAGGCGGCGCAGTTCCGCAGGGGAGACGTAGCGGTCGATCATACGCGGTACTCCAGACCCTGACGGAGGAAGGCGTCGCCCACGGGCAGATCCTCACCCTTGGTGTTGGCGGAGCGGATCCACAGCACGGCGAGGCCCACGAAGCAGAGGAGGAAGCTCGCCTCAGGCCAGGAGAAGCGGGGCTGCCCCAGGATGGGGAACACGAGCCAGTAGAGGTCCAGCAGGTGGCCGCCGAGCATGAGGTAGGCCACGCGGCGGAGGCGATTCGGATCGCCCTTGGCATCCCGGGTCACCAGGGCGAAGAAGGGCAGCACGAAGTGGACCAGGGCCAGCAGGATCGTCAGGGTGTGCCAGTTCCCCGCAAGCCGGTCCTTGTACCAGAACATCTCCTCCGGCAGGTTGGCGTACCACATCAGCATGTACTGGGCGAACCCGATGTAGCTCCAGAAGACCGTAAACGCGAAGAGGAAGCCGCCCAGATTGAACGTGTGGTCCTTGCGGACCTCCGTGAGGCGACCCTGCTTCTGGAGGTGCTGGAGGCTCAGGACCGTGGCGGCCAGGCCGCCAAGGAAGGCGCCCGCGAAGATGTAGACGCTGAAGATGTCGCTGAACCATTCCGGCGTCAGGCCCTTCACCCAGTCCCAACCCGCGATGGTCATGGCCACCGCGAAGATGAACATGAAGGCGGGGGCGGCCTTGCGGGCCCGGATGTTCTGGGCGGGATCCTTGGTGGCGTCCTGCTTGAAGGAACCGCCCACGAAGAGCCAGAGCCCGAGGAGGCAGGTGGCCAGCATCAGTGCGGTGCGCAGGCTGAACATCGGCGCGGAGAGCCAGACGGCCTTGCCCGCCAGGATCTTGTTCTTGAGCGCTTCGGCGGTGTGGGTGCCAGGGTAGAGGTGGGGCAGGGCGAAGAGGCCGAGCAGGGCGATCACGGAAGCCGGGATCAGCAGCGTCGCGAGGCGCTCCGGCACCCGGCGCAGGACGATGGACCACTTGGCGTTGACCAGGTGCTCCAGCGCCACGATGAAGAGGGCGCCTAGGGACACGGTGAGCAGGGCCAGCAGCCACAGGACCCAGTTGGCCCAGAAGCGCTTGGGATCCACCGTGAAGAGGGCGACCACCACGCCGATGGCGCCGAGGGCCGTGGCTCCGAGCAGGAGAGGCGAGTGCTTCGTCTTCATTTCAGGTCCTCCGGCCGGGCGTTCTGGGAGCGCTGCAGGGCGCGGACGTAGTGCACCACCGCCCAGCTCTGGGTCTCGCTCAGGGCTGCTGCGTGGTCGGGCATGGTGTTCTTGCCTTGGCGAACGACCCAGAAGATCTGGCCGTCCTTGTAGTTCCGGAACTGCTCCGCCTGCAGGTTCGCGGGCTTCGCGCCATAAGCGGCGGAGAGTGCGTTCTGGCCGTTGCCCGTGGCGCCATGGCAGGGCGTGCAGCGGTTGATGTACGCCTCACGTCCCATGGCGAAGACGTCCTTGCTGGGGGGCAGGGGGTTCGTCAGGCCAGCGGCCTCGTCCTGGGTCTTCACGCCGAGGGGCAGATGTCCCCGGGCGACGGTGCCCGTGACTGGAACGCGCATGCCCTTGCCGTCCTTGAAGAACTTGGAGGGCATCTGGGCGTCGAGACGCGGCTGGTCCTGCATGTCCACCATGGGCCTCACGGTGGGGAAGACCTTGATCAGGGTGTGCAGCCCGACCCCGGCCACCGTGCAGGCGATGGCGATGCCTATGAGGCTGCGGCTGATGAAGCGGTAGGTCAGGAAGGGCGACACCTCCGGCGCGGGCAGCACCTCGAGGTCCGTGGCCCCTGCGGTGACGAGTGCGGCGCGGGCGGCGTCCACATCGAGATCCCCGCTGGGGGCTTCGATGGCAAGGGCATAGCGGTCCCGGGTGATGCCGGTGATGGCCTTGGCATTGAGGATCGGGTGGCCGAAGAAGGGCAGCTTGTTCAGCAGGAAGAGCATCCCCAGTCCGGCGGTGAAGGTGGCGAAGAGCACCGTCACCTCGAACATGATCGGGACGAAGGCTTCCCAGGACGTCGGCGGCTTGCCGCCGGTGATGATCGGGTAGTCGATGGCGCTGATCCAGTACTGGGCGCCGAGGGCCACCAGGGCGCCGAGCACGCCCATCACCAGCACCATCCCGCCGAGGGGCGAGCGGCGCAGGCCGAGGACGTCGTCGATGCCGTGGATCGGGTAGGGCGTGTAGGCCTCGACCTTGCCAAGGCTCCGCGCCTTGACCGGTGGGATGGCCGCCATCAGGGCGTCGGGGCTGTCGAAGACCCCGAGAACCGCATAGGCCTTAGACATGGTGGGCCTCCTCATGACCGTGGGAAGGCTGCGCATCCGGAAGGATCGCCTTCACCTCGGTGGTGGCGATCACGGGCAGGACGCGGGCGAAGATCAGGACCAGGGTGAAGAAGAGGCCGAAGGTCCCGAGCAGGATTCCGAAGTCGGTGATGGTGGGGCAGTAGTTGCGCCACGCGGAGGGCAGGTAGTCCTGGCTCAGGCTGATCACGATGATCACGAAGCGCTCGAACCACATGCCGACGGTGACGGACAGGCCCACGAGGATCATCCAGAAGTAGCTGGTGCGGCACTTTTTGAACCAGA
>CAYQAS010000093.1:0-17525 GCA_964415525.1 uncultured Solibacteraceae bacterium | reverse complement strand
CACGGCCACAAGTGCGACCAGCTGCCGGGCAACCGCGACATCTCGAATCCCGAGCACCGCAAGTACATCTGCGATGTGTGGGGCTGCACGGACGAGGAGCTGCCGGGCGTCGGCATCAGTGCCCAGGAGATCATGAACGCCATCCACGCCGGCGAGATCAAGGGCCTGCTCCTGCTCTGCTTCAACCCGCTGGTGAGCCTGCCGGACACGGAGTTCACACGGGCAGCTCTGTCCAAACTGGACTTCTTCGTCTGCCTGGATTTCTTCCTGAGTGAGAGCGCCCAGCATGCGGACATCGTGCTGCCCAGCGCCCTGCACGAGGAGGATGACGGCACCTCCACCAGCGCGGAAGGCCGCGTCATCCGCATCCGCAAGGCGGTGAATCCTCCTGGCGATGCCAAGACCGACTGGGAGATCCTGGTAGAGCTGGCGAAGCGCCTGGGCCGTGGGAAGTACTTCAATCACTTCACGAGTCCCGAGGCGATCTTCGAGGAGCTGCGGATCGCGTCCAAGGGCGGCACCGCGGACTATGCGGGCATCAGCTACGCCAAGATCGAGCGCCAGATGGGCGTGTTCTGGCCCTGCCCCACGGAGGAACATCCCGGCACGCCGCGGCTCTTCGAGGGCGGGAAGTTCGCCCACGCGGATGGCAAGGCGAAGTTCAATCCCACGCCTTACCGACCGCCCATGGAGGTGGTGGATGCGGAATACCCCGTCTGGCTCACCACGGGCCGCGTGGTCTACCACTACCTGTCGGGCACCCAGACCCGGCGCATCGGCTTCCTCGTGGAGCAGTGCCCGCACCCCTACGTGGAGATCCACCCGCGCCTCGCGGAGCGCATCGGGGTGAAGGAGGGCGACGCCCTGGAGGTCACCACCCGCCGCGGGGCCCTGGTGCTGCCCGCCAAGGTGGTCACCACCATCCGCCCGGACACGGTCTTCATCCCCTACCACTGGCCGGGCAAGCTATCCGCGAATGTCCTCACGGGGCGGCACCTGGATCCCGTGAGCAAGATCCCCGAGTTCAAGGTCAGCGCGTGTCGCCTACAGCGGGTGAGCCCCGATCGGTTCCCGCCGGAGCTGCTCGAACTGCAGCGCATGGCGGCGGAAGCCTCCAGCCGCCAGCCCCACCTTCCGGAACAGGTGCTGTGATGGTGAGCGAGGAATACGGCTTTTACATCGACCCCCAGCGCTGCATCGGCTGCCGTTCCTGCGTCGCCGCCTGCGGGGAGTGTGGCACCCACCGCGGGCGGCCCATGATCCACCTGGACGAACTGGACCGACTCGCCTCCACCCAGACCGGCCCCACGGTGTGCATGCACTGCGAGGACCCGATCTGCGCCCAGTCCTGCCCGGCGGATGCCATCAAACGCAGCGAGGATGGCGTGGTGCACGCCAGTCAGAAGCCCCGGTGCATCGCCTGCCAGAACTGCGAGCTGAGCTGCCCCTTCGGCGTGCCCATCGTGTTCAGCGGCCTGGAGCAGATGCTCAAGTGCGACCTCTGCTACGACCGCACCGCCTTCGGCCACCGGCCCATGTGCGCCACGGTCTGCCCCAGTCAGGCCCTGCTCTTCGTGAAGAAGGAAGAGCTCGCCGGGATGCGCGCCAACCAGCCGCTCCACACCTTCCGCATCGGAACGCTGGAGGTGCGCACGAAGAACGCCGTGATGGTGCCGGATCCCGAGACGCCCCTGCACCTGGACGCCGCGCTGCTCATGGAAGGAGGCCTCTGATGCCGCACTGGAAAGACGCCTTCCCCGTGGATCTGGAGGAGGAAGGGCGCTTCGCCCGCCGGGAGTTCACCCGCTTTCTCGCCCTTGTGTCCACGGGCTTTACCCTGGGCATCGTGGGCCTGCGCGCCCGCAAACGCCCGCTGGACGGGGCGCCGGAGGCCGAAGGCTCGCCCATCACCACCCTGGCCGTCTGCCGTCTGGAGGACGTCGCCCCGGGCCAGAGCCGCCTCTTCACCTACCGGGATGACCAGGATCGCTGCATCCTCGTCCACACCCCCAAGGGCGAACTCAAGGCCTACCGCCAGACCTGCACCCACCTGGGCTGCGCGGTGCGTTGGGACGGCGCGCGGCTTCAGTGCCCGTGCCACCACGGCTATTTCGAAGTCGAACGCGGCTTTCCGGTCCAGGGCCCGCCCACACGGCCTCTCAGCGCCCTGGCGGTATCCGTCATCGACGGTGTCGTGACCATCACCGGCGACCTGCCCAAGCCCACGGCGGAGGCCCACCCATGAAGCACCGGCCCAAGTCCCAGCTCACCGCCGCCGCCCTCGGCGCCGTGGCCCTCATCGCGCTCATCCAGCTCTACCTCTTCGAGACCGTGCTGGCCTCCGTGCTGGACGGCCATCGCGGCCTGCTGGATGGCGCGCTGGCGGTGTCCATCGTGCTGAGCGCCGTCGCTCTCTACCTCGCCTTCAAGGCCCCGCGGCTGGACCGCGAAAGCTAGGAACTGACCATGTCCCTCCTTCAAGATGCCAAGGGATTCCTCAAGGTGGGCCACCTGCCGACCCTGCTGACCTCCCTCCTCTACTTCGATTTCTGCTTCGCCATCTGGGTGCTGAACGGGGCCATGGCGCCCTTCATCTCGGCGGAATTCGGCCTCAGTGCCGCCCAGAAGGGCCTGATGGTGAGCATTCCTGTGCTCGCGGGGGCCTTGATGCGCTTCCCGCTCGGCGTGCTGAGCCAGTACATCGGGCGCAAGAACGCGGCCCTGCTGGAGATGGGCGTCATCTGCGCCTGCCTCGCCTTCGGCTTCTTCTTCGTGAGCAGCTACGCCCACGTCCTGGCCATGGGCGTGGCCCTTGGTGTGGCGGGCGCCAGCTTCGGCGTGGCCCTCTCCCTGGGTTCGGGCTGGTACCCGGCGAAGTTCAAAGGACTGGCCATGGGCATCGCGGGGGCAGGCAACAGCGGCTCCGTGCTGGCCCTGCTCTTCGCCCCACCCCTGGCCCAGGCCCATGGCTGGCGCACGGTGTACGGGCTTTCCATCCTGCCCATGCTGCTGGCCATCGTGCTGCTGACCATCTTCGCGAAGGAGCCGCCGGACCGGGAGGAGAAGAAGCTCAGCGACTACCTGAAGATCCTGGTGGACCGCGATGCGTGGATCTTCAACCTGATCTACAGCGTGACCTTCGGCGGCTTCATCGGGCTCACGAGCTTCCTGCCGACCCTCTTCCACGACCACTACCACATCCCCAAGGCCACGGTCGGCCAGTACGCCGCCACCATCGTCGTCATGGCCTCCATCCTGCGGGTGGCGGGCGGTTGGCTGGCGGACAAACTGGGCGGGTTGCGCCTGCTCTTCACCCTCTGCGGCATCATCATCGTCACCGTGGCTGCGGCGTCCCTCCTGCCGCCGAACCCCTGGGTAATGGTGGCGATCCTCGTGGTGACCTTCTCCGCCATGGGCGCGGGCAACGGCGCGGTCTTCCAGCTGGTGCCCCTGCGGTTCAAGGGCAGCACCGCCGTGGCGGGCAGCCTCATCGGCGAGATCGGCGCCCTCATGGGCGGCGCCCTTCCCAACGCCATGGGTCTCGGCAAGCAGTTCCTGGGGAGCTTCGCGCCGGGCTTCCTGGCGGGCGTGGTTCTCACCGTGCTCTCCCTCGTCGTCTTGGCGTGGGTGATGAAGGATTGGGTGGGGGACTGGATCGGCCTCGGCGGACGCGCCCTGGATGCGGATCCCGAGCCCGAACTCGCGCCCCTGCCCCCCATCACCACTCCCGAACCCTCCTTCCCCGTCTGAGGCCCCCATGCGCAAACTCACCCAGTGGACCCCAGAGGATTCGAACGCCTGGAAGGCCGGTGGCAGTGCCGTCGCGTGGCGCAACCTGCTGCTCTCCGTGCCGAGCCTGCTCTGCGCCTTCAGCGTGTGGATGTTCTGGAGCATCCTCACGGTGCGCATGAAGGAGGTGGGCTTCCCCTTCACGGACGCCCAGCTCTTCACGCTCATCAGCATCGCGGGCCTCTCCGGCGCTACCCTGCGCATCCCCAACAGCTTCCTGGTGGCCCTCGGCGGCGGGCGCAACGTCGTCGCCATCACCACGCTCATGCTGTTGGCCCCGGCCCTCGGGGCGGGCATCGCCCTGCAGAGCACGGCCACGCCCTTCAGCACCTTCGCGGTTCTGGCGCTGCTCTCCGGCGTCGGCGGCGGCAACTTCTCCAGCTCCATGTCCAACATCAACGGGTTCTTCCCCAAACGGCTGGCGGGGCTCGCCCTGGGCCTGAACGCGGGCATCGGCAACCTGGGGGTGAGCGTGATGCAGGTGCTCGTTCCCTTCGTGATGGGCATGGGGCTCTTCGGCACCCTGGCGGGCGCGCCCCACGTGGCCGCCGCAGGGAAGCTGCTCTATGTGCAGAACGGCGCCCTAGTATGGGTGCCCCTCGTGGTGGTACTCGGCCTCGCCTCCTGGTTCGGGATGCACAACCTCCCCGCCCATGACAGCGAACCCACCTCCGCGGCCGTGATGCGGATCCTGGGACTCCACGTCCCCGCCTTCGCCGCTGCGGGTCTCGTGGCGTGGCTTGTGGTGCGCTTTCCGAAGCTCACCCTTTCGGCTCAGCTGGGCCTTGTGGTGCTGGCCATCGGCGTCTGCCTGCTGCTTCTGAAACTGGTGCCGGGCAAGGTGAAGACGAGCCTGGACAAGCAGTTCAGCATCTTCGGCAAAAAGCACACATGGGTCATGACGCTGCTCTACATCATGACCTTCGGCAGCTTCATCGGGTACAGCGCCGCTTTCCCCCTGCTCATCAAGGTGGTTTTCGGCAAGAGCGGCATCAACCCCGCCGCCTACGCATTCCTCGGCCCCCTGGTGGGCAGCCTCATCCGTCCCGTGGGGGGCTGGCTCTCAGACAAGTTCCGCGGTTCCGTGATCACCCAGTGGTCCACGGTGATCCAGATCGTGGGCGCCCTGGCGGTGGCCTATTTCGTGAAGCAGGCGGTGGGCTCGCCGGATCCCAAGGTATTCTTCACGCCCTTCCTCCTGAGCTTCCTGCTGCTCTTCCTGGGCTCAGGCATCGGCAACGGCAGCACCTTTCAGATGGTGCCCTTCATCTTCGAGCCCCAGCACGCCGGGCCGGTGCTCGGCTGGACCGGCGCCGTGGCGGCCTATGGTTCGTATGTGATCCCCACGGTCTTCAAGAGCCAGATCGCCGCGGGCACGGTGCAGAACGCGTTCTACGGTTTCGCGGCCTTCTACGTGCTGTGTCTTGTCCTGAACTGGCACTTCTACATGCGTAAGAGCGCCGAGACGCGCTGCTGAGACGGAAAGTCGCACGTCTGCGCTTTCGCCAAAGCGAAAAGGGCTCGTGCTCCTGAATCTGGTGAGGTTCACGCAATCGTTCGACAGGCTGATCCCAGCCATTCACGCAACGACACAGGCCCTCGAATGGGGGCCTGCGTGTTTACCGGTGGGACGCCTCAGGTTCATTCGTCAGGCATCAGGTCCAAGAGCAACCTGCCCATCGTCCGTTTGATCGCATCCCGGTGGATCGTAAAGACGGCGCTGAGGATGTAATCGACCTCGACGTAGTCGATGCCCCTCGCCTCGGGGTTTTCGACGCCGTTGTGGGGCGCACAGAACTGGTCGGTGCCTTCTGCGAGATGCGCCCGACAGACGGAAGGCCGGACCGGCCAGATGGTGCAGCCCTGATCGGCCTTCGACAGGAAGACGCAGGACTGGTCTTCCCGCACCTGATCGTTCCAGGTGGTGCTGCCGGTATGGTTCCCGTGAGAGTCGAAGTCGACATGGTCGAGCTGTCGCGCGAGCTTGGCGTAGTCGATCGTGAGACCGTGCTGCCGACAGTAGTCGTGAATGCCCGCCGCCTCTTCAGGCGTGCAGTAGACCAGTTCGTGGCAGCAGTTGGAGCAGCCCTTGTGGCAGAACGGCGGCGGGTAGCCGAACCGCACATCCCTTGCGATCAGCGACGCGATGGTGTCGTCGATCCGAGCGTGAAGGGCCTGGGTGCGGAGTTTTCCCCCTCCCAGGTAGGATTCCGCCGCTTTCCGAAGTTCACGCCACACCGTTTCAGGGGATGCGCCCTCGAGTTCGTGTTGCAGATTCCCGTAGAGCAGGATGTCGCCCTCTCCGATGACATGCCGTTCCATCCACACCCGGTCCGCGTTGTGGCATGGACGACTGGGATGGTGTGAATCACCCGCGCCGCAGCAGCGCTTGAACTTGGCACCGCTTCCACAGGGACAGGGTTCGTTGGGACGGGTCTTCATCGTCCATTCCTCGCAAGATCGGGTGCCTCACGGTGAAAGCGCGCCATCGGCCTCGATGCGGCGATGTGGAGCCGGTCGGGTGGAAAGCCACCCCCAAGGTTGATCGTATCCGTGGCTTGAAGGGTGAAGCCCTTCTCCAATCCTAGAACGAGGGGGACCGCCCGGTCGCTTCGCGCCCTCTGCGTCCCCCTAGCGCTCCCCACATGGTGGCCAGGAAAAGCCCTGCCACCACGTCTTTGATGTCCGTGGGCGACCCGTCAGCCCGCCTGGGCGGTCCACCCGAACTTGCGGCCCAGCCATGTGGCGGCGGCGGGCTGGAAGAGGCCGCGTCGCCGCAGATCTCCGAGATTGAACAGGGTGCGGTCCAGCACCAGCGTTTCCGCCTTCAGTCGGCCCGCCTGGGTCGCCTCCGGCAGGGCCTCTCGGGGCACCGCCATCAGGCCTTCGGGGGCCTTCACCACCACCGGGCCATCGGGCACCAGGGCGGTCCCGGCCTCGGCCACCCGCTTCTCCACCTTGCGGTTCAAGCCCTCGATGGCGCAGCCGCTGGGATTCACCGCCATGGTGGGCTCCGCCACCACAAGCACGCGTTCCTCCAACAGGGTGAAGGCGGCGTCATAGCTCGTGCCCTTGTGCCGCCAGGTGCCGAGCCCCTCCGCCAGAGAAGTCTCGAAACGGGTCCGAGTCTCCCCCTGCAGGGGACGGTCCAGGACGAACAGCCAGAGGCGGGCGTCATCGGCGAGGTGGGATAGCGCGTCCAGGTTCATGCAGTGCTCCAACCTCTTGGAGGCCGACACCGCCCGAAGCGTCACGCTATCCTCGCTCATCAACCCAGGAATCCCATGAGCGAACCCCGCCCGACGTTTGAGCAGATCATTGCCCGCGTGGCATGGCTGGAGGCCCAGGTGACGGACCTCCAGCGCCGCGTGGGAGGTGCATCTCAAGCCCCTGAACCTCCTTCCGTGGCCTCTACAGCTGCCGAGCCTCCCCTCATCACCGTGCCCGCCCTGCCGCCCCTGCAGCCGCCACCCCTACCCGCGACCCCGCGGCCGGCGTCGAAACCCCTCAGCCCCGTGGTGTTCGTGGCTGGGGCCGGAGCGGTGATCTTCCTGCTCGGCGCGCTGTTCTTCCTCCACTGGTCCATCCAGCAGGGCTGGATCGGGCCGGAAATCCGCTTCCTGATGGGTCTCGTGGCAGGCGCCGCCCTTACCTTCGGCGCCGCGAAGCTGCTGCTTGGGGATCGCCCGAACCTTGGCGTGACGCTGCTCCTGGCGGGTCTGGGAACGCTGATGTTCACCCTGCGGTTTGGGGCATTCGCCTATCAGTTCTTCCCGCCCACGGTGGGCTTCATGGGTACCTTCGCCGCAGTGATCCTCGCCGGGGCCCTCGGGGCTCGCGCCAAGCACGGCGGCGCCTTGGCGGTGGCCCTGGCGACGGGTTTCATCACGCCCCTCGTGTTCTCGGAGAAGCCCCACCGCGAAGTGGAATTGGCGCTCTATCTGGCAGTGCTCCAGGGGGCGGCTCTGGTGGTGCCCTATGTCGCCGGAGTCGGCGCCCGCTGGGGCGTGTCCCGCTGGATGAGCGTGATCCTGACCTGGGTGTACCTGTTGGCGGCCTGTGCAGAAGTCCAACCCAACCGCGCCCTGCCCCTCGCATTGCTGCTCCTGGCGAATCTGGGCCTCACTTACGCATGGATCTGGCTCCCCGGCTGCAAGGACGAGCAGAAGCCCAGCACGCCGACCGTGCTCTGGGTGATCGCGACCCTGGCCTTCACCGGGCTCGGTTCCCTGCTGTGGCGCCAGAAGCTGCACCTCATGCCCGAGACCTACGCCCTGGTGATCCTGGCCATCGCAGCCTTGAATCTGGCGCTGGTGAAGCCCCTACGGCTTCGGATGGACAGTAATCGCGCCGACTTCGGGCTCCTGGCCCTGGCCTTCGGCCATCTCGCCCTCGCCGTTCCCGTGGCCCTGGCCTGGCGCTGGGTCGGTCCGGTATGGGGCTGCTTCGCCCTGGGCATGGCCTGGGCCGCCACGCGGCGGTACCAGGAGGAAGAAGACCCCTCCCTGTCGATCCTCGCCTGGGGCCTCGCCCTGGCCGCCACCCTGCGCTGGCTGGTCCATGGCGTGGACCTGAGCCTCTTCTCCCTGGTACCCCGCGTCCCCTTCGCCAATGCCCTCTTCCTCAGCGGCCTGCTCGCTTCCTGCGCCTGGGCCCTGCTCTGCCGCTCCAAGGGCGTCTTCGGTGCCACCGCCTTCGCGCTGCTCCAGCTGGTGGCGGGCCTCACGATCTCCCTCGAGATGGGAACCCTCGTCCACTGGGCGGGTGGCAGCCTGCGCCTCGGCCAAGTGATTGTGACCCTCGCCTGGGCTCTGCTCGGCGCATTGCAGTGGTTGCGCAGCCTCTCGGCAGAAGAGGGCCGGACGGCCTTCACCGTGGCGGGCTATGGCTGGCTCGGTCTCGCGTCGTTCAAGCTGCTCACCGCCGATCTGGCGGGTGTGGACACCCCGAAGCGCGCCCTGGCCTTCCTCGGCGTGGGCGTGATCTTCCTGGCGGCGGCCTTGGTGGGCAATCACGTGCGCCGCAGCACCGCACCCGGGGAGGACGCATGAAGCCTCATCGACTCCTCTGGGCCATCCCGGTGCTGGTAGCCGGTCTGGGCTGTCAGCCGAAGCCCTCGGGTTCCGACGTCCTGCAACGCAAGCTCATATCTCCGGCCGCCCAATCCGGCTGGGCGCGGCTGCCCCTGGATCGCGAGGCGCAGCGCTCCTATCCCAACCTCTGGCTGGGCAATGCCGAGGGCCGTGCGGTGCCCTACCTCGTGGCTCGGGACGACCTCTGGACCCGCCGCGACCTGCCCATCGGCCGCCAACTGCTCGGCAAGGACGCCCAGGGACGGCCCACTGCGGAAGTGCAACTGGGGCTGCCGGAAGGCTGGCAAACCGGCGATCGGGAGCATCTGAGCTTCGCCCTGGTGCTCGAGGGCGAAGGCCCCTGGGCCTGCCGCGTGAAAATCGAACGTGCCCTGGAGGGCGGCGCCTGGAGCACCCTGGAGACTCGCCAACCCCTGCACCTCTACGAGCTCGGTTCCCGTCAGACCGAACTGACCGTGCCCTGGGACGCCATGCGCTACCGGCTCACGCTGGAGACCGTGCACGGCCAGACACCGAAACTGAAGGCCCTCCGGGCCATCGCCGCCACGCGCCCCGAGGCCACGGCCGAGGATCAGGTGGTGACGCCGCGCCTGGAGCCGGTCTCGGCCCAGACCTGGGATCTGCGCCTCGAAGGCGCGGAACGCATCGTCGGCGCCGACATCGAGCTGGCACCGCCAGTCGCGCCAATCACCCCCCGCTGGGACCTGGTCCTCCCACCTACTCCGGAAGTCCCCCGGGAGTCGGAACAATTCCTCCCTTCCCAGGGCCTGCTCTGGAACCTCCCCGCCCTCGAGAGCCAATCCACCCGCGTGTCCCTCGGTCCTGTTACCACGGACCGACTGCGGTTGCACCTGCCCGAAGGCGCCACGCCTCGTTCCGTGCGCCTGCTCGTGCGCCGGGACGTGCTGATCTTCCCGGCCCAGGCGGGTGAGAAGCTCTGGCTCCACCTCGGCGGACAGATGAAGCGCGCCCCCGGCAGCCTAGAGGCCCTGCCCCAGTCCAGCCGCACCGTCTATGCCCGCACCCCCCTCACCCTCGGCGCCGCCGAGGCGGATCCCGAGGGTGTGGCGGATCCCCGTCATCAGCCGAACCCCATCAAGACATGGCTGCCGTGGATCGCTGGGTTGGCGGTGGTGGTGATGGGCGGGTTGGGTTTCCGGCTGCTGAAGGGCTCTTCCGCGCAATAGCCCTTTCCAACGCAGGGATCCTCCCGGATTCTGGTTCTCCCCGCGTCGGAGGATCTTCGCCATGAACCCCTGGAAAGGCCTCAAGGGCCTGCCTTCCCCCGTTTGGGTGCTGTCCCTCAGCACCCTGGTGAACCGCATGGGGACCATGGCGGTGTTCTTCCTGACCCTCTACCTCGTGCAGGGACGGGGCTGGCGGCCTGAGCAGGCGGCGTCGGCGATGTTTGCATACGGCGTGGGCGCGCTGGTGGCGGCGCCCATCTCGGGGCGGCTCTCGGACCGCATCGGACATCGTCGCCTCCTGCTGGGCAGCCTGGTGTTCTCCGGCCTCATGGTGCTGCTGGTGCCTTTCGCGATGCACCCGTGGCAACTGCTGCCGCTCCTCGCCCTCTGGTCCGCCATCACCCAGGCCTTCTGGCCGTCATCCATGGCGCTCATCACGGAACTCTCCACCCCGGAGAACCGCAAGCAGGCCTTCGTGCTGCATCGACTGGCAGCCAACCTGGGTCTGTCCGTTGGCCCCGCCTTGGGCGGTTGGATCGCTAACCACTCGTTCTCCGCCATCTTCTGGATCGACGGACTGACTACGCTAGCGGGGGCCGTTGTCCTGGCCATGGGGGTGAAGGAAACCGTGGCCTCGGTGCATGACGGCCCTCCGAGCCACAGCGCCTGGAAGGATCGACGCCTGCTGTTTCTGCTTCTCGCGGGACTCCCGGCCACCCTTGTCTTCGTACAGCTCACGGGCGGTTCGTTGTCGCTTTGGATCAGTCGCGATCTGGCCTACGGCCCGGGCATCTACGGGCTGATGTTCACCTTTAACACGCTCCTGATCCTCTTCATCGAGGTGGCCCTGAACCAGGGGCTCGCCCACTGGCGTCATGGCGCGCAGCTCGCCGTGGGCGGCCTCTTCATTGCCTTGGGTTTCGGACTCACGGGACTCGCCGGCATCCGGTCGATGTTCGTGCTGACGACCGTGCTTTGGACTTTCGGGGAGATGATCCTCCTGCCCGCCCAGAGCGATGCCGTGGCGGCATTGGCTCCCCCGGACCGGCGCGGGGAGTATATGGGGATGTACAGCCTGGCCTGGACCGTGGCCATGACCCTGGGGCCGTGGTTGGGCCTGCTGGTCTATGCCAAGGCAGGGCCGCAGGTGCTCTGGATGGGCTGCGGAATCGTAGCGGCCATCAGTGCTTTGCTGATGCTGAGGGTCAGGGTTCCGAAGGCGGAATAGAAGCGAGGGTCCGCGCCGCCACGAGCCGCGGATTCAGCGCCTGGGCCTTACGGGCATGTTCCACCGCCCCTCGCGTGGAGGCTTCCCCGAGGCGTTCCTTGCGGAGCCGATCCACCTGAGCCTGAACCACGTGCAATTCGGGCGCATCCGCCTTCACAGCCAGCCCTTCGGCCAGGGCACGATCCGCCTCGACCAACATTGGCCTTGCGGCGGAGCCCGCAGACTGTGCCGCGCACAGGGCGATGCGCGCTTGAGTCCAGGCAATGCGCCAGTCTGTCGCGTTGCATCGCCTGGCCTGGATTCCCGCATCCCGCGCGGCCTTAAGGGCCGCTTGGGTGTCCCGACCCGCGGCCCAATCGGCCTCCGCCTGAGCCAGATAGGCCTCCGCCAAACCAAGATGGCTGCGGAAGTGGTCCGGACGAATGGCGACCGCCTTGCGGCCGGCTTCGAGAGCGGCGCCCAGGGCATGCCTGGCATCGCGCCCCTGCATCCGCTGATGCCTCGCCGTCAGCGCCTGGAGCTGGGCCATGTGCCAATAGGCATAGGCGCAGCTGGGCTTGAGGCGCAGCGCCTGGTTCAAATGACGATTGCCCTCTTCAAGGGTCTTCCCCGGATCGATCCCGCACTGCATCTCCCAATGCGCCTGGGTATGGCAGAGCTCCCCCAAGATCGTGTCTCGGTAAAAATCATTGGCCACCTGAAGATCCTGCTCATTGAGGCCGCTTCGAGCCTGGGCGAGGCGCGGTCGGGGATCTTGCCCGCGTTGCGCCTCATGGCGTGCCTGGACGTTGAGGATCTCTGGACGGTTGTAGCCCACAGCGGAGCTGGAAGCGAGGGCCGCCGCAAGGGCCGGGATTGGGTCCTTGCCCCGGCGCCACTGGTTTTCACCGAGCAGCCACTGGAAGGTATCGTCGGAAACGCCAAATCTTGAGCCCAGTCGGGACTGGATGGCCTGGAACTGGCGAAGACCATCCTGCACGAGCGGCTCGATGTCCTCACCCCGGGATAGGCGCAGGAAGGCCTCTCTCTGAAGGGTGTAGAACCAGCGACCCCACAATTCGGGATCCTCAGGAGCGATGACCAGGGCCTCTGCGAAGATCCGGCGAGAGCGTTCAAAGGGCTGCAGGGTGGGACGTCCACTTTCGCTCTCGTAGATCGCCAGGCTTGATTGCAGGTTCAGTCGCTCCCGGTGCACCGACACATCGCTTCGGGCGAGCAGCGTGATGCGGTCCAGCAAAGCTTCCAGTTCGTCCAGATGAGGACGGAGGCGCTCCAAGTTCCACCCCTGCCAACCCAGCACACGGCATTCCTCCGCCGCAGCCTTGGCCTCCAGCACAAGTGCCTCATAGCGCCAGGGATGCCGCTCGTACACCTGGCGGCATTCGCGTCGTGCATCGGTATAGCGCTCCTCCATCACGGCAAGTCGGGCGCGAGAGAGCGATGCGCCCTTCGGATCCAAGGCCTGACTGAGATAGGCGCGGGCCGGCTCCAGGTACTGCCGTCGCAGGTCCGCTAACCGGGCCTTGGCCTCTGGACTCCAGTTGAATTTCGTCAAGGCGGCTTCCTGGTGGTAGCGCTCCAGATGGGCCGCGCCTAGAGCCTCCACCAGTTCGGGACTGCGGTAACCGACCTGCCAAGACCGCTGGAGCATGGACAGCGCCATGGCGTGATCTCCCAGCATCAAGTAGCCCCGCCCAAGGGCGCAGTAGCCGGGGCCTTCAGCCCCTCGGCCGAGGCTCGCGATCATGCGCTTGAGCGCCTCCAGGCGAGCCCACACCTGCCCTTCCGCAGGAAGCATGTCGTGGGCGGGCAGCATGCGCTCCACCCGCAGGAGGTTCTCGATCTCCTGAACTTCCATGCCAAAACGTTGTGCCAACTCCACCTGTAGCCGGTTCGCCCGCCGCCCCTGAAGGCTCCAGGTCAGGGAGGACCCCACCAGCACCAGAGCCGCTGCGGCGGTGAGCACAAGCCCTTGATGACGCACCACACGTCGCCAGATCCGCTCGGGCCAGCGCACCGCACGCGCTCGGATGGGTTCCCCGGCGATATACCGCCGCAGGTCCGCCTCAAGCTCCACGGCCGTGTCGTAGCGTCTCGAAGCCTGGGCCTCCACGCACTTGAGGGTGATGGTCTCGAGATCCCGGGGCACGTTCGGGAACCGCCGATGCAGAGGCTCGGGATCCCGGGAGGCCTGCTGGGTAAGGAGGCCCGCCAGGGTGGCCGCCTCGTACGGCAGCGTGCCCGTCAGCAGTGCGTGGAGGGTGGCCCCCATCGCGAAGATGTCGTCCTGGGGGCTCGGGGGCTCGCCCCTGCCTTGCTCTGGACTCATGAATGCCGGGGTGCCCGCCAGAGCCCAGCTCAAGGTCTGATCTTCCCGGACCAGGTCCCTGGCCAAACCAAAGTCCACCACCACGGGTCGCCAGCCAGCGTCCGGCAAGGCCTCCACCAGGATGTTTGCGGGCTTCAGGTCCCGATGGACGAGCCCCGCCTCGTGGGCCGCCTGGATGCCTGAGGCCACATCCGCCAGGATGCCCGCCAGGGCCCTGGGTTCCAGCCGCATACGCAGATCCGAAAGCGGAACCCCTTGGATCCTTTCCATGGCGATGAAGGAATGGCCGGCCTCGGCGTCCGTCTCTGCGTCCAGGATCTGGCAGATGCTCGGATGCCTCAGCCGCGCCTGTGCCTGAGCCTCCCGGAGCAGTCGGACCAGGTGGATCGGATCGCTCCCATGGAGCACCTTCACCGCCACCAAGCGGCCCAGGAAGGCATCCCAGGCCTCGTGCACCCGCCCCATGCCACCTCGGCCCAGCTCGGGGCCGAGCAGGTAGCGCCCCATTCGCTGACAGCCCTCCGCCTGAATCCAGGGGGGAGGCACGCCGGGAGAGGTCGGGGGATCGAACAGACTCAATGGGTCGGAAGCTCAGGAAGCGCTCAGGGCAAAAATCAATTTTGCGATAAGCATGCCTCAGCCCCACAGCCCCCAGGCCACTGACCCATCTCACATCCCGACCGCCCCAAAAAACATGTTGAATGACTGGACGGCCCACCGATGAGGTGGATCATTCCGTGTTCTGGAGTCCGCGTCATTCCGGCCGAAAAGCAGTCTGAAGGATCCTCCCGTTGCCGCAACCCGACGCCCCCTCCCCCGAATCCAGCCCCACTCAGGCACTGGTGGAAGACCGCCGTCTGGCGGATCTGCTGAGGCATCTCGGCGAAGGCTTCGCCGTCGTTGACGCCGAAGAGCGGTTCACCCTGGTGAACCCTGCCGCAGAATCCATCTTCGGGGTCGAACCGGAAGGACTGATCGGGCGGAACCTCTTCGAATTTTTGGAACCGGATCAACAGGCACTGGTGCTGGCCCAGACCCGCCAACGCCAAGCAGGCGAAGTGGATACCTACGAGCTACGCATCCGCCGCCCGAATGGCGAATTCCGCGACCTCTGGGTCACGGTGACACCGGAAAACCAGGCCTGGGGCTCATATCACGGCGCAGCGGGCTTCTTTCGGGACATCACGCCGAGGAAGCGCGCCGAAGAGGCCCTTCAACGGAGCGAGCGGAGGTTTCGAACCCTGGTCGAAGAAGCCCCGGTGGCGGTGGCCATGACCCGGGAGGGGCGGTTTCTGCATGTCAATCGAGCCTGGCTCACGCTTTTCGGATTTGAGGACCTCGAGGCCCTCGACCCCGCCACCATCTTCGACATCGTCGCCCCGGAGAGCCTCGAAGCCTTCCGGGTCTATCCGGATCAGGTCGCCGAAGGCTTGGCTTCGCCGCTGGGATACGAATTCCAAGGCCTCCGCCAGGATGGTGAGAAGCGGGTGATCGCCCTCGACCTCCAGCTCTTGAACCTGGACGACGGCCCTGCAACGCTTGGCTTTTTCAAGGACATCACGGCCTTGCGCCGGGCTGAAGCGGAACGGGAGGCCCTGATCGGGGAACTGCGCCGGGCCCTGGACGAGGTGCAGATTCTGAGTGGTCTCCTGCCCGTCTGCAGCTACTGCCGGAAGATCCGGGACGACCATGGGTACTGGAACCGGATGGAGGCGTATCTGGAGGCCCGCACCCAGGCCACGTTCTCCCACGGCATCTGCCCGGAGTGCCTCCACCGGCACTTCCCGGAGATTGAGCAGGACTGAGCTTCATCCCGCGCCCCTTCCACGGGACAATGCTCCCTATGGATACATCCGACCGCGCCGCCCTCCAGGATCTGCTGCGCCTGCTGGATGCCCCCGCGAAGGCCCTCGAGGCCCCGGAGGCCCGGCTGCGCTGGACCAGCCCCACGGGCCTGGCCGTGCTTTTGGCGCGCTTCGCCACCGCCAGCGGACGCATTCGTCCGCTTTGGGTGGATGCCCCTTCCGAGGCCGAAGCGGAGGCCCTTGCCGCCGCCCTTGCGGTGCTGCTGCCGGAGGCGGGCGTCGCCCACTTCCCCGGCATGGCGCCCTATGTCGGTGGCGAATCGAGCCCTCCGGGACTGGTGCTGAAGGCGCGGCTGTCCACCCTGATCGGGCTGATGGAGCGGCGGGTCCAGATCCTCGTGACCGGCCCCCTGGCCGCATTCGAGAAGCTGCCCCATCCAAACTGGTTCCAGAAACGGAAACTCGAACTGAAACAGGGGGCCGAAGTGCCCCGGGACCTACTGCTGGAGACCCTGGTGGAGCTGGGCTACCGCCGCGTGGAGCTGGCCAGCCAGCCCGGCGAATTCAGCGCCCGAGGCCTAGTGGTGGACCTCTGGCCGGATCACCTCGAAACCCCGCTGCGGCTCGAATGCTTTGGGGACGAGCTGGAGAAGCTCTCGCCCTTTGATCCCGACACACAGCGTCGCACCGGCGAGGCGCTGCAGATGCTCACGCTCTACCCGCGCTTCGAGGCGGATCGCAGTCCCGCGGCGCTCATCACCGCCGTGGAATCCCGTGCTGGGGCGACCCCGGAGCCCGCCGAGGACCTGGACTTCCGTCGCCAGCGTCTGGCCACCCACGGGCACTTCCCCGGCGAGGAACTGTTCTACCCAATGCTGCCCCAACCCAAGGGTCAGCTGACCCACTGGGTGGCGCCCTGCTTCCGCCTGAAGCTGGAAGACGGCTGGAACACCGCCCTGCGGGAACGGGAATCCACCCGCATCGCCGAGAGCCTGGACGTCCTCCGCCGCGGCGGCGTCGTCTGCCCGGACTTCGACGATCGCTTTGCCGCCAGCGACCCCAGCCGCTCCACCGCTTGGCTGACGGAATGGCAGGCGGAAGCGACCATCCCACTCCAGGCCCAGCCCGCCCAGGAGTTCCAGGGCCGACTCGGAGAGCTGGGCGCCTATCTGCAAACCCTGGTGGACGAAGGCCAGCGCGTGTTTCTGGCGGGTTCGACCCCGGGCATGCGCGACCGCTTCGGCGAGATCCTGCGCCAGTACGAACTGCCCTTCAGCCACGGCACCGGCGCGGGCTGCCGCGTCCTCCTGCTGCCGCTCCAGGCGGGCACCCACATCAAGGAGGCCGGCGTCCTGCTCCTGACGGAGCGCGAAGTCTTTGGCCGCCGCGCCATTCCTTCCAATCAGAAGAAAAGCCGCACCGCCGCCTTCCTCAGCGATCTGCGGGATTTGAAACCCGGCGACCGCGTCGTCCACCTCGACCACGGCATCGGCGAGTTCCTGGGCTTCGCGACCCTTACCGTCGGCGGCGAGACGCAGGAAGTCGTCCAGCTGCGCTATTCCGACGGGGGCCGTCTCAATGTGAGCCTGGAGCGGGCAGACCTGCTGCAGCGCTTCGTGGCACCGGATGGCTCCCTTCCGCCCCTGGACAAGCTCGGCGGCCAGACCTGGGCCAAGGTGAAGCGCCGCGCCAAGCGGGCCATCCAGGACATGGCGGAGGAACTGCTGAAGCTCTACGCCAAGCGAAAGATGGAGAAGGGCCACAGTTTCAGCGCCGACGGGCCCGAGATGGCCGCCTTCGACGCCAGCTTCCCCTACGATCCGACCGCCGATCAGGTGGAGGCCATCGCCGCCGTGAAGGCCGATCTTGAGGCGCCCAAGCCCATGGACCGCCTGCTCTGCGGCGACGTGGGCTTCGGCAAGACGGAAGTCGCCATGCGGGCCGCCGCCAAGGCCGCCCTGGACGGCAAACAGGTTGCGGTGCTCTGCCCCACCACCGTGCCTTGCTTTCAGCACGCCCGCCCTTTCCAGCCGCGCTTTGCGGGCTTCCCCGGCCAAAACCGCCGCCCCCACCCGCTTGTGGGTCCCAAGGGGG
>CAYQAS010000092.1:0-17525 GCA_964415525.1 uncultured Solibacteraceae bacterium | reverse complement strand
GTTGTCGAAGGCGGTCTTGGGCTAACTGAGGAGGAAGGCTGGCACGAGGACCTCGATGGGGACATCGGCCTTGGTCTGGGGGGCAGGGGCTTTGGCGATCTTCAAAAAGAGCGAGATGTCCCGCTTCCGCGTGTGCTTGAGCATGAAGACCTTGAGCGGCGCGGCGGTGCGCGTCATGGCCTGATCCACGGTGAGCTCGTTCCGGTTCAAGGGCTGCAGCACGGTGGTGTTGATCTCCCGTGCCGTGGGGGCCATCACGAAGAAGGTGAGCACCAGGGCGAGGCTGATCAGCACCTGGTTGCTCGGCGTAGACATGGTGCCCATGCCCTGGCGGAGGAAATGCAGCACGACGATCAGACGCGTGAAGCAGGTCGTGGTGATGAGGATGGTGGGCGCCAGGGTGATGACGGTGAGCATCGCCAGGGTCTGGAGCGTCGTGCTCAGCCCGGGGCCGCTGGGCGTTTTGCCGAAGTCGATGGTGACGGAGGGCAGGGGGGTGGCGGCCTGCTGCGCGCTGAGGGCCATGCCCGCGCCGAAGAGCAGCAGGAGGGGAAGGGTGCGGAGGAGGCGTCTCACGAGCGGCCCTCCTGCATCAGGCGCTCGAAATCGCGCACCGGCACCGGGGCCGTGAGTTCCTGGGCCGCTTCGAGGTTGGCCTCGAAGGGGACGCCGCCGTGGAGTCGGCTGAGGCAGGTGACGCCCTGGGGGGTCAGCCCGATCAGGAAGTGCTCGTCATCCGCCTTGAGGATCGCCACGAACCGACGGTCGCCCAGGGCCAGGGTTTCTTCCACCTTGAGGCGGTTTCCGCCAGCACCGGGCAGGCGTTTCGCGCCATAGCGGCGGAGGAGGTAGAGGCCGCCGCCCGCGAGCCCCAGCACGAGGACCAGGGAACCCATGGCACGCCAGACCGAAGGCTCTTGGACCTGGACGGGCCCTTGAGTCGGTTTCCCGTCATCCAGGGTCAGCTTCTCCTGCAGCGCCTGCTCGGACGGCGTGGGTGGCGGAGCCTGTGCAAGGGCCAGAATGCCCAATCCCATGGCCAATCCAGTGATACGAAGGCGGCGGAACAGCACGACGAACTCCCGACAGCAGGTGAGGGAATGTGCGACGGCCGTGCCAACAAGGCGCCCAAGGTAGGATGGAGGATCACCGGAGCCTGCGTGTTCGAGAACATCTCCATTGCTTCCATCCTGATCGGCTATGTCGCCATGCTGTTCAGCCTCAGCGTGCACGAGGCCAGCCACGCCGGCATGGCCTACATGCTGGATGACGATACGGCGGCCCGTCAGGGGCGCTTGACGCTGAATCCCATCGCCCACGCGGATCTCATCGGCACGGTCATCCTGCCGCTGGTGGGCATGATCTCAGGCTGGAACCTGCTCGGCTGGGCCAAGCCCGTGCCCGTGGATCCCCGCAACCTCACACGCAAGTTCCGACAGCGGGTGGCGTACGCCATGGTCGCGGGGGCCGGCCCCGCCAGCAATCTGATCCTCTCCTTCATCTTCCTGGTCGGCCTCACGCTCTACATCCGCTTCGGTTTTCCGGCCGATGAACGGATCCGCCTTGGTCTCTTCTATGCGGCTGCGTCGGCTTCCGTGGAGGCCTTCCAGCGTTCCGGTGAGTTCAGCACGGGACAGATCGTAACGCTGACCCTTCTGGGGCGCCTGGTCTGGGTGAATGTGGGCCTCGCTATCTTCAACCTGCTGCCCTTCGGTCCCCTGGACGGCGCCAGCATCCTGCGGGGTTTCCTGCCCTACCGCTTCCTGCCGACCTTCGACCGCATCCAGCCGACGCTCTCCATCGTCATCCTGGTGCTCTTCCTTGTGGGCGTCATCAAGTTCATCCTCTGGCCCTTCTTCTGGGTCGCCCAGACCATCTACATCACTCCCCTGGCCCGTCTTCTTCTCGGAGTCTGATTCCATGCAGCGTGTGCTTTCGGGCGTCCAGCCCTCCGGTTCCCTCCACATCGGCAACCTCATGGGGGCCATCGAGAACTACGTCAAGCTCCAGGACCAGTTCGAGACGTTCTACATGATCGCGGACTGGCACGCCCTGACGTCCAAGTTCGACAAGGTGGACGAGATCATGCCCGCCATCCGCGAGGTGACGGCGACCTTCCTGGCCGCGGGCCTGGATCCCGCAAAGTCTGCGCTCTTCGCCCAGAGCCAGGTCAAGGAGCATGCGGAACTGCACCTGCTCTTCAGCATGATCACGCCCCTCTCCTGGGTGGAACGGGTGCCCACCTACAAGGAGAAGCTGCAGAATTCCGTGGCAGACCTGGGCAGCTACGGTTTCCTCGGCTATCCGATCCTGCAGGCGGCGGACATCCTCGTCTACAAGGCGACGAAAGTGCCCGTGGGCGAGGACCAGCTCTTCCACCTGGAGCTGACCCGCGAGATCGGCCGCCGCTTCAACTTCCTCTATGGCACCGAGACCTTCCCGGACTGCCAGGCGGTGCTGACGCAGGTTCCGAAGGTGCCTGGGCTCGACGGCAAGAAGATGTCGAAGACCTACGACAACGGCATCTACCTGCGGGATACGCCCGACCAGATCCTCCACAAGTGCACGCGACAGATGCTGTCCGATACCGCCCGCGTCCGGAAGACCGATCCCGGCAATCCCGAGATCTGCAACGTCTTCACGTTCCACAAGCTCTTCAGCACACCGGAAACGGTGGCGGAAGTGGCGGAGCAGTGCCCCAAGGCCCAGATCGGCTGCTTCGAATGCAAGAAGCGGCTGGCGGAGAAGCTCATCGAGCGCATTGAGCCCCTGCGGGTGAAGATCGAGGATCATCTGGCTCACCCCGAGCGGTTGGATGACATCCTGCGGGACGGCGGTGCCCGTGCCCGCGCCGTGGCCCAGCAGACCCTGGGCGAGGTGCGTGAGGCGATGAAGTTTCCGAGCTTCTGATGTGACGCGGACGGATCGCCGCAGAAATTTTTTCTTGCTTAAACCCGCACCACTGCTACACTAGAAGTCTGGTTCCTTAGCTCAGCTGGTTAGAGCAACGGACTCTTAATCCGTGGGTCCAGGGTTCGAGTCCCTGAGGAACCACCACGAGACAGGCCGCTGAAAAGCGGCCTGTTTTCTTTTGTGTCGAGATGCCGCGTCTGGTGCGCATCGCGCAGGCGCGTCGAGTGCCATGGCATCCTGGAAGGGTGATGTTCCGCCTGCGTGATGCCTGCAGTTTCAAGTTCCGCGAGAAGGCTTCGGTCTTCCTGACGGAGTTGCATCCCATTGCTGGGGTCGAGGACCGCCAGCGCATTCTCGCGGGGATCCGCAAACGTGACTACGATGCCACCCATCATTGCAGTGCCTGGCGGGAGGGCGTTCCCGTGAAGGCGCACGGCTCTGATGATGATGGCGAACCCGGCGGCACCGCAGGACCACCCATGCTTCGGGTGCTGGAGGGCGAGAACCTCACGGACCTCCTGGCGGTGTGCATCCGTTGGTACGGCGGCACCAAGCTCGGTACCGGTGGACTGGTGCGCGCCTACACCGAAGGGGTCCAGGGAGCCATCGCGGAGGCTAGAGGACAGGGGCTCCTGGAGGAGGTCCAGATCCTTCGTCGAGGCGCCATGACCGTGCCTCCCGAACTCGGACACCTGCCCTTTGCGGTCCTGGGGGCCTTTCCGGAGGTGGCGATCGAGGGACAGGCGTTCGGTGCCGAAGGCGTCACGGTGCGATTCGCACTGCCTCCTGGAGCGGAGGACCGATTGGAAACAGCCTGGCAGGAGCGCAGTCGCGGGGGACGGATCGCCTGGGAGCAGGAGTAGGTTTGGGTAACCTGGTCGCCACTCGATCTGGTCGGTGCTGGCGCTGATTTGCGTTGCCTTGATCACAGGGGAAGAAAGGCCGAAAGAACGGGAGATGCGGAGATGTCTTGTCTGCCGGATCTCACCTGCTAGCCTAAAAGCCATGTTGAACGTCTGCGGCCATCCCTCGCCCACGGGGTCCATTGAGACCCGGGATGAGGCTGTCGTCAGCCTGCAGATGACCACCATGACCATGACTGGCACCCGCTGGCGGGGCCTGTCCTAGTCGCACTGCGAATCTGGACCCGGCCCCGCACCTCGCGGGGCCTTTTTGCATGTGGAGATTCCCATGGCCCTTCATCCGATCACGCCCACCACCACACCCACCGCCACCCGCATCTGGCGCGTCATGAAGTTCGGCGGCACGTCCGTGGGAGGCCCCATCCAGTTGCTGGGTGTGCGCGACCTCGTGACGGAGGCTCTCGCGAAGGGCCCCGTGCTGGTGGTCGCCTCGGCCCTTTCCGGCGTGACCAACGTGCTGGTAGATGCCTCGCGCCGGGCCAGCCGGGGTGAGACGTCGGATCTGCCAGAGCGCTTCAGATCCCTCCATGTGGAGGTCGTGGACGCCTTGGGGAAGGAACTGGAGGACCCTCCAGGTGTCCTTCGGGAGCTGGACCTCCTGGTGGGCGAGTTGGACCAGCTGTTGCGCGGCATCTCGCTGTTACGGGAGGAGAGCCCCACCGTGGCCGCTCAACTCTCGAGCCTGGGTGAACGCGCGTCCTGCGCCATCCTCCGGGGCCTTCTCCATCGGGTGGACCCAGGCTTTGTTTTTCTGGATCCCCGGCGGGTGCTGCGCTGCGAAGGCAATCCGCTGGAAGCCGATCCGGTGCCTGCGGTGATCCGACAGGAACTGTCCGACCTCCGGAACGGGTCGGCCCGACTGGCGCTACTGCCGGGCTTCTTCGGTGGGGACGCATCTGGGCGCATCCTGAGCCTGGGGCGGGGAGGTTCGGATTATTCCGCCGCGCTCGCCGCAGCGGCCCTGGATGCGGCGGTGCTCGAAATTTGGACGGATGTAGATGGCATCTACTCCGCTGATCCGAGGCTCGTGCCCGAGGCGACCTGCATGGAGCACCTCACATACGAAGAGGCTATGGAACTGGCCCACTTCGGGGCGAAGGTCCTGCATCCCAAGACCCTCGCCCCGGCGCGTGCGGGCGGCATTCCGGTGGTGGTCAAGAATAGCTTCAACGTAGAAGCGCCGGGAACCTGGGTGCTGCGGGACGTTCCGGGCTCGCAGCATGGGGTACGCGGCCTGAGCCACCTTCCGGGAGTAACCCTCATCAACCTTAGCGGTCCAGGGCTGAAGGATCTTCCTGGGGTTTCGGCTCGCGTCCTGGACGCTCTGGCGCGCAAGGGCATCTCGGTGGTGCTCGTGAGCCAGGCCTCCAGCGAGTGCGCCATCAGCGTGGGGGTACGGGAGGCGGACACCGAACGCGCCCTGGCCTCCATCGAATCCTCCTTTCTCGCCGAGCAGGCCACGGGCATGGTGGATCCGCTGCAGGTGCTGCGGGGTCATGCCGTGCTCACGGTGGTGGGCGAGGGCATGCACCACCACATCGGCATCGCCGGTGGCCTTTTCGGGGCGCTGGCGGACGCGGGATGCAACGTGGTGGCCATCGCACAGGGCTCGAGCGAGCGCGCCATCAGCACCGTGATCTCCGAGGCCGATGCCCCGCGGGCGGTGGCTGCCGCCCACCACCGATTCTTCGCCAGTCGGGAGCGGGTGGAACTCTACCTCCTGGGGGTGGGCACCGTGGGCAGCCGTGTGCTGGCGCTGCTTCAAAAGCAGGAAGCCTGGTTCCGGGAGCAGGGGCTGGACGTCGTGCTCTGCGGTGTGACGGACGCGCGGCGGATGCTGCTGGAGCCTGGGATTTCGCCCGGATCAGCGGCGGAGCGCCTCGCCGCGTCAGGCGTCCCGAACAGCCTTTTGGCCCTGGCGAACCATGTGCGGGAGCGCCGTGCGCTCTGTCCCATCCTCTTGGATTGCACGACCAGTGAGGAGGTGGCGGAGGCCTACCCTGACTTCGTGGCGGCGGGCCTACACGTGGTGGCCGCTAACAAGAAGTTCAACAGCGGCCCCCTTCCGCGCTATCACGGGCTGCGCCAGAGCCTGGCGCGCTTCGGGCGCAGGTTCCGCTACGAGACCAACGTGGGTGCGGGATTGCCGGTGCTCACGACCCTGCGCGCCTTCCACGCGGGCGGCGACCGCGTCCGGCGATTCGAAGGCATCCTCTCCGGTTCCCTCTCCTTCCTCATGGGGCGTCTGGAGGACGGCATTCCCTTCAGCACTGCGGTACGGGAGGCCATGGACAAGGGGTTCACGGAACCGGATCCCCGCGACGACCTCTCCGGTCTGGATGTGGCCCGCAAGGTGATGATCCTGCACCGGGAGTGCGGCGGAGCGTTGGAGCTGCAGGACGTGCGGGTGGAAGGTCTGCTTCCCGAGGGCTTCGATGCCGGGGGTGACCTGTCGGACTTCCTGAAGCGCATCGAGGCGCTGGATCAGCCGTTCGCCGCCCTCGTGGCGGAGGCCAAGGCCCAGGGCAAGGTGCTCCGACACGTGGGCGCCTTCGAGGGCAACCGCTGCCATGTCTCCCTGCAATCAGTGGCGGCGGACCATCCGCTCTTTCCCATCCGGGGTGGGGAGAACGCCTTCAGCTTCCTCACGGAGTTCTACGATCCCTGTCCCCTGGTGGTGCGGGGTTACGGTGCCGGGGCCGAGGTCACGGCATCGGGTGTGCTTGCGGATGTGGCGCGGGTGGCCCGGGGTGGGACGCGCTGACGCTCATTCGAGGTTGGTGAGCGGGGCAACGGCCGTGATTCTCCGTTGCCTCGCTTGCCGCTCGGCTACGGCTTGAGGTCAGAAGTCCACAGCGCGCCCTCAGCGAAGGCTCAGAGCCGCTCGTAGATTGATTGCGCCAAGTCTCCCAGGCTGGGATCCCGGGCGCCCATGAGGAGCACGAGGTCGCCTGGTTGGGCCTCGGCTGCTATCTGCTCTACCAGGCCCTCGCGGGTGGCTGCCACCTCGGCCCGTACGCCCCGCGCGGCGATCTGAGCGATCACGTCGCCGCTGCAGATGTCCATGGCGGCGGTGCCTCCTGGGTAAAATACTTCCAGGAAACTGAGGCGATCCTCGATGCCCAGACCCGCCACGAAGGCTTCCACGAATTCCTCGCGCAGGAACTTGAGCGGCCCGAAGCCGTGGGGCTGGAAGATGGCCCACACGCGGCCGGAGCGCAGGTGGGCTGCTTCCAGTGCGGCCGTGACCTTGGCAGGGTTGTGGGCGAAGTCGTCCACGAGGGTGATGCCGCGACGGGTACCGAGCACCTGGAAACGCCGAGCCACGCCACGGAACGCCGCAAGGGGAGCCACCAGCTCGGGAAGTGGGACGCCGATCGCGCGGCAGGCCGCCAGGGCCGCCAGGGCATTGGACACATTGTGTCGACCGGGCATAGGCAGGGTGAATCGCACGCCCTCCACGGTGAAGGTCGAATTCGTGGCCGTCAGTGCCACATGCACGCCTCGAAGATCCGCACGCTCCCCGAAGCCGAAGGTGGTCGCGCCATCCCGCAGGCCATCCAGGTTGCCTTCCTCGCCCAACACCACGGGGCCGCGGGTGTTGGCCTTGAAGGTGCGGAAGAAGTCGAGCACGACCTCCGGTTCCTTGTGGTCCTTCTGGAGATTCAACACGACACCGACTTCTGGCTGGTAGCGCACGAGGCTGCCGTCGCTCTCGTCCGCCTCGATCACCAACAGATCGGAGGCCCCGCGCCAGGCGTTGCCCCAGGCTCCCGCATCCTGGAGCGACACCAAGTCCGCCCCCGTGATTAGGCTCGGGCCGCGGCCCGTGCCTTGCAGGAGCTCGAAGACCATGGCGGTGGTGGTGCTCTTGCCGCTGGTGCCGGAGATGGCGAGGGTGCGGTGCCGGGTCACGAGATGGGCCAGCAGGTCCGAGCGATGGAGGATGGGCACGCCGAGGCGCTTGGCTTCTGCCACGTCCGGCACGGTGTCTTCCACCGCGGTGCTCACCACCAGCGCCGCGCAGTCTCCGCGCACACCGGAGCCATCCTGGGGGAAGAGCTGCACCCCGAGGGCCTCCAATCGCTGGCGAATCACGGGGCGCTCGCCCCGGTCCAGGCTACGGTCCGAGCCGCTCACGGGTCCCCCCGCCGCCATCTGCACCAGGGCGCTCATGCCCACACCGGCACACCCGGCAAAATGCAGGCGCCCCAGGCCGAGGCCGGCTTCCAGTGCCTCGGGAACGATCACCAGGGCATCACCTTCGCGCACCTGTTCGAAGAGCGCGAGCATGTCGGCATTGCCGACCCGAACGCAGCCGTGAGACACCGGCTGTCCAAGCTGATCCTCCTGGTTCGTGCCGTGGATATAGATGTAGCGCGCCAGGCTGTCGATGCCTTCGCCCCGGTTCATGCCTTCCTCCAGGCCCTCCAGGGTGAGGACACGGGTGAGGATCAGGTCCTCATCCCTGGGTTCCCCCTGCCAAAAGTCCGATTGCGCCACGCGACTTCGGAAGACACGACCGATCGGCTCACCGTCCCCGAGGCACGCGTGGACTCGGTGCCAGCCCGGCGGTGTGCGGTAGCTGCCCTCCTCCGATCCGATGCCGTTGGCCGCGGTGGAGATCACGATATCCGACAGCAGCTGTCCCTCCACCAGCAGACCCATCCGTTGCCGGGATACGTCCACCACCAGGAGGCGTCCAGGCAAGGTCTCAAAGGGGCAGGCGGGACGGGCCTGGGCGTGGAGCGCCAGGGCGCGGTAGCGGGTGGCTGAGGCGTGGGTTCCCATGCCTCAAGTCTACGAGAGCCTTCAGTGGAAGGTCCGGGCCTCCTCAAAGAGGGCGACCAGGGCCGCATGTGTCTGCTTGGCTTCTGCGGCCCTGCTCCAGGGAGGACAAGGCAGGCGCGAGGCTACGGCCTTCGGCGTGGGAGTGGCGCAGCACCGAGCCTTCCAAATCAAAGGGATCTTGCGTTCGTCGTGCCATGACCCAGCCAGTCGACCGCCGTCCCTGGGGGTTGGCTGGCGAGGATGCGCAGGTCGCCTTGGGCCTGAAGGTCCCGGAGGTGTTCTGGGGTCGGTGGCTCGCAGAGGACGGAGGGATCCAAGGTTTCGGTGGGCGCGAGGCCGATCCAGGCATTCCGGCCTGAGCGCTTGGCGGCATAGAGGCACTGGTCCGCGAGATCCATCACCCGTTTCCAGGGGATGGCCTCCGGACGCCCCGTGAGGAATGGGAAACAGGCCCAACCGATGGAGCAGGTCAGGTGCAGGGTTTGGCCATCGTCCAGAAGGAAGGGACCGTCATGCACGGCGCTGCGGATGCGCTCGGCCACCAGCGGTGCCTCGGCACCATCGAGCTGGCGACCCACCACGAGAAATTCCTCCCCGCCCCAGCGGACCAGGGTGTCCGTCTCCCGGACACATGCCACCAACCGGTCGCGCATCTGGACCAACACCTGATCCCCTGCGGGGTGTCCGAAGGTGTCGTTGACCCGCTTGAAATGATCGAGGTCAATGAGGACGAAGAGCAGATCCTGGTGCTCAGGCACCCTGCCCACCGCCAGGGCGTCCCGGTAGGCCCGCAGCCCCTTGGCTACGTCATCCTCGATGGTTTCCGAGAGGAAACGTCGGTTGCGCAGGCCCGTCAGGGGGTCGGTCAGACTGAGGGCGCGCAGGCTCTCATTGGCCTCCTGGAGTTCACTCAGAGCCTCCCCCAAGGCCTCCGTTCGGTTCTGCACGAGCGACTCCAGATGCTCAGCCCGCCCGCGCAGGGATCGAGTTCGCCAAGCGACAAGGCCCGCCACACCCAGGCCCCCCAGCATGACCATGAAGCCCCGGAACCAGAGGGTCTGCCACCAGGCAGGCAGCACCGTGAATGCATAGGCGCGAACCTCACCCCATGGGCCCACTTCGCGCCGGGCCTGGAGTTCGAGCCGGTAGGTCCCCGGCGGGAGCTGGGGATAGCGCAGCACCCCCGCATCCGCCGCCTGCCATTCAGCCTCGTAGCCGACCAGCCGGGCCCGGATATGGATGGCCTTCTCGTTGAGGAAGGAGAGGGCGGAGAATTGGGCCTCCAGCACGTGCTGGCGGAAAGGGACCCGCAGGCCCTCCTGGCCGACGGCTTCCTGCCCCCCCAGGCGCAGGCTGGCGAGGTGAACACGGGGCGGCAGAAGCGGCTTGCCCCAGCGGGCGGGGTCGATGCGGTTGAGTCCGTTGGCGGTGGCGATCCACAGTCCCCCCTGTCGGTCAGTCAGCATGCGGTTGGCGATCGTGTCATCGCCTGCGAGGCCTTCGCCGACGCCGAAATGCTCGGAGTGTCCCGGCTCCAAGCGCTCGACGCCGGCGCCGGTGCCGATCCAGAGCGTGCCCACGGGATCCCGGTGCACGGTGAAGGTGATATCTGTGACCTTGTGGGCGGCACCCGGATCGATTTGCAACGTGCCGCCCGCGTAGCGCCCGTGAAGCACCTCGTTGGCTGCGAATCCCACGGCCCAGAAACGGCCCTCGGGGCCCAGGGCGAGGGAGATGAGGCCCGTGCGTGGGAGGCCGTGGGTCATGGAATAGCGGTGCCAGACGCCCTTATCCCGGATCGCGAGGCCTCGGCTGCTGGCGACCCAGAGCCGCCCCTCCTCGTCCTCTCGGATGACGCCGACGTATTCCGTGGGGTGCTCAGGGGAGGGGTCTACCTGCTTGAAGATGCCGCCCTTGCGGGTGATGTCGCCGGTCCAGAGGCCCGCGTCCTCGGTGCCGATCCAGAAAGTACCGCTGCGGTCCTGCTGAAAGGCATGGTGGAAACTGCCCAGGTTTGCGGGATTCAAGGGCAGGTGTCGAAAACGCGCCTCTCCCGGGAACTGCGCGAAGAGCCCTGTCGGGCTGCAGAGGGCGTAGATGGTGCCGTCCTTGCCTTCGCAGAAGGCGTTGAATACCGCTTTCGGGAGATCAGTCCGCTGCTGCCATCGGCCGGCGGCATCCGTGGAGGCCACGCCAAACATTGTGCCGACGAAGAAACTGCCCCGCCTGTCCAGGAGAAGAGCCCAGATATCGCCGCTCGGGATGCCCTCCGTCTCCCGAAATCCCTCGATGGCGCCCCGGCCCTGGAGACGCTTGAGCGTTCCTGCCCGGAGCCAGAGAGAGCCTTCCTGGTCCTCGAAGAAGACCGTGGGCGCGGGGCTCAGACCCTCCCTGGGACCCATGGTCCGCCAGCGCCCACCCGACCAGACACGCAGTCCCTGGTCCGTGAACACCCAGAGGTGATCGCCCTCTCCGGGGCGCAGGAGCACGGTGGTGGAGGGGGGCAGATCTGCGCTCATGTCCTCCCATCGCGCGGCGCCCCGGGCCAGGCGAAAAAGGTGGTGGGTGCTGCGGGCCCATGCGACACCCTGCCGATCCACCACGATGCCGCGGAGGATGCCCCGGATATCGCTCTCCCCCGGTCCCTTTCCGAAGGCCAACCCCTCATCGACTCCCCAGGTACGCCAGGTACCGTCCAGGTGTCGCTGCAGGATGTTCCGACCTCGGGCCATCCAGAGGGTGCCGTCGGAACCCGCACAGAGGGCGCTGAACACCCGGGGAGCGGGGTAGTCCAATGGGGTGAAGCCCTTCTCCGGTGAGCCGACAAACAGGTCGCCGTTCCGCTCGGCCACCAGCAAACGATCCCCTGGCCAGGGGGCCACATACACCAGCGGCCGGTTGTTGAATGCGGGGATGGCCTGGAACCGCTCACTCTTGAATCGATAGAGCCCGACATCCCCGACAACGAAGAGGTGGCCCTGGGAGTCAAGGGTCCCTGCACGGGGCAGGCGGGAATCCAGTCCATCCTGGGGGCCGAAGAGCCGGAATCGACGGCCGTCGTACCGGATTGCCCCCGCCTCGCTGATGAACCACATGAGACCTTCAGGCGTCTGGAGGATGTCCTGGATGGAGGCGTTGGGGAGTCCATCCTCCTTCGTGTATTCCCGAAATGCGAGACGTCCCGAGGGCAGGGTCCATTGGGGCGTGGGAGGCTCCCCGGCCCCCAGCAGGGGAAGCCAGAGCGCTGCCAACATCCAACGAAGCCATCTCATGGCCTCGTCATCGGCTGGGGCGAATGGACCTGTAGAGTGGTGCTGCTGAATGCCCCGAATTCGTTGGGGAATGCCCTGCGGAAGGGGGTTCCCTCAACGGCTCACGAAGGGGTTGGTTTCCGCCTCCTCGCCGATGGTGGTGGCGGGGCCGTGCCCGGGCACGACAACAGTGGCGTCCTCCAGGGTGTAGAGACGCGTTCGGATGCTCCGTTCCAGTGTGTCCCAGGAGCCGCCCCAGAGATCGGTGCGTCCGACGCCCGCGGCGAAAAGGGTGTCACCAACCGGCATGATCGGTCCATGTTCGCCCTGGCCCAGGAAGCAGCAGCCGCCGGGGCTATGGCCCGGAGTGTGAATTACCGTGAGGCCGTGCAGCACGTCGCCGTCCGTCAGTGGGGTGACGTCGGGCATGGGGATGGGATCCATGCCAAAGGCCTCCACCTGCATGGGGAGGGACGCGAGGAGTGGGTGGTCGCCCGGATGCAGGTATACCGGAACGCCGAAGTGCCTCTGCAGGTCCGCCGCGCCACCAACGTGGTCGAAGTGGGCGTGGGTGAGGAAGACGGCCTCCACTTTGAAACCCAACTGGGCCACACGCGCCTGGATGCGGGCGGCGTGTCCGCCGGGGTCCACGACGACGCCAGTCATGGCTTCGGGATCCCAGATCAGGGAGCAGTTCACGCCCAAGGGGCCAGTGGGGAGGTAGTCGAGCTTCAGCATGCTCCCAGTTTAAGCCGTCCCATCCCGCATCAGGCGGGCGATGGCGACCTCAGCGGCAGCACTTCGGCCCCAGCAGCTCCGTGACCGGGGAGTGGGTCCACTCCTCCCGGAGCTGCTGCAGTCCATCCAGGTATTCCTTAGGCGTCTTGCCTTTGGCCAGGGCGATGGCTCGGTCCAGATGTGCAAGGGCCTCGGCGGTCTTCCCCAGGCGGCGCAGCAGGCGGGCCTTCAGCTCCTGGTTGTCGTAGGTCTCTTGGGCCTTGAGGCTTACATCCACCCAGTCGTGGGCCTGGTCCAGGTGGATCTCTTGCTGAAAGCAATACTGGGCTGCCTGAAACCAGGGGATCCATTCCGTGGGCTTGGCCTTGGCCAGAGTCTCTTCCAGGTGCTTCCAGTAGATGCCCTTGGTGTCGAAAGTCAGATCAAAGGCCGCGCCCACCTTCTCCCAGCGCAATTCCACCCGAAGCGTATGGGTGTCCACCACGTGAAGGTCGAAGCGGAGCCACTCCTCGTGGGGTACGGTCCGGATGGGGGTGTCCCAGCGCAGCAGATCGTCTTCGGGGCGGTGGAAATACGCACCCCACTGGGCCGCCTTCCGGTTGAGCATCCAAGTCCAGCGGTCCTTCTGGGGTTGCACGAAGAGGGCGTAGGAACCCGCGGGGATCGTGGTGCCGAGCAAGGTGGCGGGATGGCTGAGGGTGAGCACCGTGGCGGCGTTCGCACCGGCACGCCATACCTGGCCGTATGGCACGAGCCCCCCCCAGATGGCGCGGTCCTTCACCGCGGGGCGGTGGTAGTTCACCTTGACCGTGACGAGCCCGAGCCCCTGAATGACGCTGGCAGGCGGGCTCACGCGGAAGGACTCCAGTTGCACCTGCTGAACGGGGGCTGCGGAAAGGGCGGTGACGGCGAGCAGGGTGGGCACGACCATGGCGGCCTCCAGACCTGCCTTGGATGATCGGCCGTTGGGTCCTATCTCTGCAGAAGCGTGCCCAGGAATGCCAGATCTGTTCGGCTGGAGAAGTCGACGCTGAGGGGCGTCACCGCCACCACGCGGTCCACGGCAAGGGCGTGGACATCGGAATCCGGCTCCAGATCAGCGCGATGCACTTCCACCGACAAGCGTCCGTCCCGGATTCGGCTGCCGGGGTGAGGATCATCGAGATGGTTGACGAAGTACGGCTGACGGCTCAGGCGGCAGAGGCGACGCGGTGTCTCGGGGGTCGCATCGTCGGGTACATCGAGCTTCAGCACGTCCACATCGAAAGGCATCGGATGGCGCAGCAACTGCTCTGCCACGGCACGGACGTGGTGGGTCGCCGCGCTCCAGTCCTGCTCACCGTGGTGGAAGAACTGCTCTGGGGAGACCTGGAGCGAAGTCGCCAGAGAGGGAATGCGGTGCAGGGCGCCTTCGAGCGCCGCACCGAGGGTGCCGGAAGCCGTGACGCTGCTGCCGAGGTTCTCGCCGTAGTTGATGCCTGAGACGATCAGGTCCGGAAGGCGGCCCTGGCAGAGCACCTGGAGGCCATGGCGCACCACCAGGGCTGGGCTCGCATCCAGGTGCCAGGCGTCGATGTCCTGGCCGTCGATGGACAGCAGGTGTCGCTCGAGGTGCGCGTCCTGGCGACCGCGAAAACTGCGTCCTGCGGCGGTCTGTTGGGTGGAAGGCGCGACTACCAGCACCTCTCCCAGCCCCATGACCGCGCGCACTGCGGCGGCGAGCCCGGGACTCGCGATGCCATCGTCGTTGGTGAGGAGGATGAGCATGGGGTTCAGGGTGCCATGTCCGGAGGTCAGGGGATGGTGTGGTGTCCCATCCCCTGACCTCCGAATCCGGGCATCACAGCGACTTCAGCGCCGCGATCTCGTGGGCGGTCAGGGGGCGCCAGACCCCGGGCTTGAGGCTCTGGTCATCCAGAGGGCCGAACTGGATGCGGCGCAGCTTGTGGACGGGGTGGCCGACGGCGGCGAACATGCGGCGGATCTGCTGGTTCTTGCCCTCGGTCAGGGTGACCTTGAGCCAGGGGTTGCCCTGCTTGTCCAGCACCTCGATGCCGCAGGGCTTGAGGCGGCGACCATCGAGACGGAAGCCTTCCCGGAACTCCTTGAGCAGTTCCGGCGGGGGCATGCGGTGGACCTTCACCAGGTAGACCTTGGGGATGTGGAAGTCGGGCCCGGTGAGGCGGTGCGCGAGCTCACCGTCGTTGGTGAGGAGGAGCAGGCCCTCGCTCTGGAAGTCCAGTCGGCCGACGGGGTAGACCCGCTCGGTGACGCCGTGGAGCAGGGCCATCACCGTGGGGCGGCCCTCGTCGTCCTTCACCGTGGTGACGTAGCCCTTGGGCTTGTTCATCAGGAAATAGACCGGTGATTCCTTGTGGATCGGCACGAAGTCGACGGTGATCTCATCGCGGTAGGGATGGGCCTTGGTGCCCAGTTCGTAGACCGTCTCGCCGTTGACCTGCACGCGGCCTTCGAGGATCAGCTCCTCGCAGGCGCGGCGGCTGGCGATGCCGGCGTGGGCCAACAGCTTGTGCAGGCGCTCGCCCTCGCCGCCGCCACGGGCGGAGGGCTTGCGGGAGGCGGTGCGCTTGGGGGCGGGCTTGCCTTCGGCGGCGTCAGGGCGCTTCGCCGCAGGCCGGGCTGTGCCGGGGGCGGGGCGTTTGGTGACGGGACGACCCTCGCCTGTGGCTGAACGCCGGGCGGCGGGACGCGTCTCCGTGGATTCCTGACGATTCGTCGCGGGACGGATGACGCCGGAGGCCGGGCGCTTCGCGACAGGACGGCCTTCGTCCGTGGCACTGCCTCGGAAGGCGGGCCTGCCTTCGGTGGCTTCAGGGCGCTTCGCCGCGGGACGCGCCGTGCCGGTTCCAACGCGCCGAGTGCCGGGTCGTCCTTCGCCTGCAGTGGGTCGCCGGGAGGCGTGTCGGGTCTCGGCAGCCTCGGGTTGGGCCGCACCAGACCCAGGGCGCTTCGAGATGATCATGCCTTCCTCGGCACCGGTGCGCCGGGCGGAGGGGCGGGTTTCGCGGACACGACGGGGCTCGGGGGCTTCCGAACGGTTTACCGTGGGGCGAGCCGCGCCGGTGGCCGGACGCTTGGCGGCCGGCCGACCTTCGCCGGTGGCGGATCGCTTGGGAGCGGGGCGCGGCTCCGGGCGGGCGCGGTGGCTCTTGGCCGGACGGGCATCGGGTTCGGAGTTGTATTTGAGGGCCGATTTGGGCCCAGCCTTCGGCGCACCAGCGCTAGAACGCTTGGCTGCGGGCTTGCTGGCGGGGCGGGCGGACCCTCGGGCGGGCGGTTTCTGGGCCATGTGCACTCCTCTCGGCGTCTCCCGACGCGGAAGAGGTCAGTCTAGCTCAGTCCAGAAGATCCCGGGAATTGTTGTAATGGAAGCCATTCCTGATGTTCTGGTTTGAACAGGGCTGATTGATTGACGGGTGCTGTTCGCGTGCCTCGGTGATTCACATCAGAGGGCTGCCGTCCCGGAGGGCCCAAGGAAACTTCACGCCTCTCGCGCACCTGCCAGAGATCTGCGCATGGGCATGGAACCGGGGCGCATGTGCGGCCATAATGATCCAGGAACCCTTCCGGATGGACTTGCTCATAAGTGATCCGGAACGGCGTTGCAGATCGATTAATTCCGGTACCCTTCACCGCTTATAAGCGAGGAGCGCCATGACCAAATACGTCTACTCTTTCGGCGGAGACCGCAACGAGGGCGACAAGTCCATGCGGAACACCCTTGGCGGCAAGGGCTGCAACCTGGCTGAGATGGCCGGGATGGGCGTCCCCGTGCCTCCCGGTTTCACCGTCATCACCGACGTCTGCTCCATGTACAACAAGGCCGGCAAGGTGCTGCCGACCGAAGTCGTCGAGCAGATGAAGGAAGCTCTGACCTGGCTGGAGACGAACCAGGGCAAGAAGCTGGGCCAGGGGGAATTCCCCATGCTGCTGTCCGTGCGCTCCGGCGCCCGCGACTCCATGCCCGGCATGATGGACACCGTCCTGAACCTGGGCCTGAACGACCAGAGCGTCGAAGCCCTGGCCAAGGCCAGCAACAACCCCCGCTTCGCCTACGACAGCTACCGCCGCTTCATCATGATGTTCAGCGACGTCGTGCTGGACGTGCACAAGGACCACTTCGAAGAGCTGATCGAAGCCCTGAAGCACAAGACCGGCAAGCAGCTCGACACCGAGATCACCGCCGACGAGTGGAAGGCCCTCTGCGCCGAGTTCAAGGCCATCGTGCTGGCCAAGACCGGAAAGCCCTTCCCCCAGGATCCCTGGGAGCAGCTGCTGGGTGGCGCTTCCGCCGTGTTCAACAGCTGGGACACCGAGCGCGCCATCATCTACCGCCGCATGAACCGCATCCCCGACGAGTGGGGCACCGCCGTCAACATCCAGGTCATGGTCTTCGGCAACATGGGCGATGACTGCGGCACCGGCGTGGCCTTCACCCGCGACCCCGGCACCGGCGAAGCCTACTTCTACGGCGAGTACCTCATCAACGCCCAGGGCGAAGATGTCGTCGCCGGCATTCGCACGCCTCAGCCCATCACCAAGTACCAGGCCGCGGACAGCGGGCTCCTGAGCCTCGAAGAGGCCATGCCCGAAGTGTTCAAGGAGCTGCTCGACACCTGCAACCGCCTGGAGCGCCACTTCCAGAACATGCAGGACCTCGAGTTCACCATCGAGCGCGGCAAGCTCTACATGCTCCAGACCCGCAACGGCAAGCGCACGGCCCTGGCCGGCATCCGCATCGCCCTGGACATGGTCAAGGAAGGCATGATCGACGAGCAGACCGCCCTGAAGCGTTTGAACGCCGACGACCTCGCGCAGCCACTGGCCCCCATCTTCCACCCCAAGGACAAGACGACATTCCAGAAGGCAGGCAAGCTGATGACAATCG
>CAYQAS010000091.1:0-17526 GCA_964415525.1 uncultured Solibacteraceae bacterium | reverse complement strand
ACACCCGCGACAACATCTCCGTGAAGAACTTCAGCGAGATGTACCACGACGCCATCACCCAGCGCGACGAGATGCTGACCCTCTTCAACCTGGGCTACCTGGGCCTGGAGGACCGCAGCAAAGGCGAAATTCTGTTCTACGAGGTCTGCCGCCGACTCGACCGGATTCTGCGGCTGAAGAGCCTGAAGTACATCCCCGAGGAGTTCCAGGACCTCAGCCGGAGCCTGTCCGACAAGCTGATCTGCAACTTCAGCGTCTTCCAGAGCCTGCCGGACCACTGGGCCATTGATCAACTGTTCCCCGCCATGCCCGTAAACCGCCTCAAGGAGAAGCCGACGCTGTCGGCAACCCTCTGCGACATCACCTGCGACAGCGACGGCATCATCGACAAGTTCATTGATCTGAAGGATGTGCGCGACGAGATCCCGCTGCATGAGCCGAAGACGGGGGAACCCTACTACGTGGCCTTCTTCCTGGTCGGTGCCTACCAGGACACCCTGGGCATGAAGCACAACCTCTTCGGCTCACCGAACGAGGCCCACATCGTCGTGAACGAGGACGAGGATTTCAAGATCCAGCAGATCGTCCCCGGCGAGACCATCGACGACGTGCTCAAGGGCGTCCACTACAACCCGGATGAGCTGGTGGAAGGCCCCACCCGGCGCCGGAAGATCACCAGCCACGCCGACGCCAGCGAGGCCCTCAAGGCCCTCTTGACCGAGCAGCGCAAGCTGACGACCTACCTGGAGATGTAGCCGGGGAACCCTGCGGCATTCATGGAAATTGCGACACTCCGCGGTCTCCGGAGACGCCCGATGCCACAGGTCTACCCCGCCCTGCTCTGCCTCAGCCTTGCCTGGGCGTCTCTCGCGGCCCAGGTCGTGCGCATGGAAGCCAAGGTGGAGGCACCGATCCGCTTCTACCTGGGGCTGGGTGCCTCCGTGGGCACCGACTCGCGCTTCACCTTCGAGCAGCGCAAGGTCGCGGGCGACCTATGGATGCCCGCCAGCATGCAAGCCCACCTCGATGCACGCGTGATGGCGTTCTAGAAGATGAACATGGACATCGCCCAGACCTACCGCGACTACAAGCAGTTCGACGTGGAAGTCTCCGGCGCACCCGTCCCTCGGGATTAGCGCGGGCTCCAGGTCCAACGCATCTCCCCGGACGGATTCAGGCCACTGTTGCCGGTCTGGCTGGCGCCCAGCTGGAGCACGAAGTTGCCGAAGCGCCACTCCAGCTGTCCGCCGAGGGTGACGGTCTCGCCTGCCCGGCGATGGGTGACCACTACCGGCGTGCGTCGCCCGAAAAGGTCCACGCTCTTGCCCACCGTGAAGGCCATTTCCGGGGACCCCGTTCCGGGGCGCAGGGTGAAGCTCACGCGATCCAGGTTGAAGGTCTGGCGCAGCTGCTCCTGAAAACCGGCGATGCCCAGGGTGCTGAGGATGCCGGAACCGGCGCTGGCGAGGCCGTAGTGGGCCGCGGTGCCCGCCGCAGTGCCGCCGATGCTTCCCACGGTGGCCGCGAGTCCGGGATCCACCAGGATGGCCACGATCTCGTCCTGACGCAGGCTGGGGGTGCTGGTGGGGCTGAAGGTCAGGCGATCCAGGCTCCCCTGGATGCCCAGGTTCACGACGAAAGGCGGCACGTCCACACGGCCCAGCAGGTTCAATACCGGGTTGAAGGTGCGGGGATCCTTGAAATCGATGGAGCCGCGCTCCAGCACCACATCCCCTGCGGGCAGCAGGTTGGTGATGCGCCCTCCAGGAAGGAATTCCATGGTGCCCCGCAACCCCGGCTGTGCCAGGGTGCCCAGCACTTTGAAGGGCCCCGTGGGGCGTCCCTGGAGCTTCAGCAGGTTCGTATCAAACTGCCACGGCTCCGCAAGGCGCAAGTCCAGGTCCAGCTCGATGAGCCGAAGGGGGTCGTCGGGGTCGAAGGCGGGCCCCCCCAGGGTGCCTCCGGTGGCGCTGGCGAGCAGCACATCCGTGAGCTTCACATCCGCCCGGTAGAGCAAGCTGCGCGCGTCCAGGGTGCCCTTCAACTTGCCCCCTCGGTCGTTGCCCGTGAGGGTGGCATCCGCCGATCCCATCAGCTCGAAGCCTTCCGGCACATCCCGGAATTGGAAATCCTGGAGCCGCGCCTTCAGGTCATAGCCGCGGAGCCCCGTGAGGTCCCAGTCGGCACGGCCAAAGGCCTTGAAGTTGCCCAGAGCCAACCGACCCTTCAGGGGCCGCTGTTCGTGGAGCAGGATGCTGTGATCCTGGAAATCCAGGGAGAAGGAGACGTTCTCGGCGCTCTGCGGATAGGTGCGCAGGCGAAGCTGGCCGTCCGACAGATCGAGACGCCCGTCGAGACGGGGATTCCTGGGGATGCCTCCCAGGGTCAGATTGAGGGAGGCCGTTCCCGCGGGCTGAAGGTCCGCCAGGAGGCTGCCCTGGCCCGGCTGCACCACGGCATCCAGGACCGATTTCACTCGGGCGAGGTCCGCACTCCCGGAGAACTGGACCGACATGCCGCGCGTGGAGGAAAAGGGGACCGAACCGCGAATGTCCATGGCGGCGCCAGGCGCACTGCCCTCGCCAGAGCCCGCCAGGGCCAGCTTGAAGGTGGCGCCCGCCTCGGTGCCCTCCACCCGCGTGGGGCGGAGCTGCCCCGCGGTGAACCCGGGAAAGGCGCCTTCCAGGTGTGTCAGGAGCCCCTTCCAGCGCAGGCCTTCTGGAGTCCAGGCCCCTCGGACACTGCCTTCCAGTCGGAGATTCCGCAGCACATCGGAGGTGAGCCGAGCCCCCATCAGGGCCGTATCCGCGCTCCCCGGCCCCACATTCAAGCGCGTCGCCCATTCCAGCTGACGCCCTTCCCGCCAGCCGAAGGCCTGCAGCAGCGGCTCCGGCTTGCCTTCCAGGCCCACGCGTGCGTCGATAGCTGCACCTTCAACCCGCAGGGTCCCCTCCACGCCCTCGATGCTCTGCTCCCCCAGGAACAGCCGCCCCTTCTGGAACGTCACGTCGACACTGGGAAGCAGCGTCGGACCCATGTGCATCACGAGGGGTCCGTCGAAGCGGGCGTCCACCCGAGCCTGGATGCGGGGGCCCGGAATGTTCAGGACACCACTGTCGAAGCGCCCCGTGAGCCCCCCCAGCCAGGTCTCCCGCTTGAGATCCAGCTCAAGGTTCCCGCGCAGATCCAGGCCCACCCCCAGATCGGGTGTGTCCTGAGATAGGCCGGTGGTGGACTCCGCGATCCGCAGCTCCGAAGCGCGCAGCCGGTCCTGGGCGATGGCGTAGTCGATGTCCAGAGCCACGGCCGGCAAACGCAGCCCGTAGGCGTGGACGTCTTCGCCTTGCACTCCCCCCAGAAGCCTCAGATCGCGGTACGGCCCCATCAACTGGACCGAGCCGCTGACCTGTCCATCCACCCGGATGTCCTCCGGATCCAGGTCTGCGGCCTTGAGGCCTTCCACCAGCGGCAACCGGAAGGCGCCGATGCAGAGGTCGAACTGCTTAGCGTCCGACGCGAGATCCTCCCAGGACAGCCAGAGGGATCCTTCCGCGCGTCCCGCCCCCTTGGTGAGTTCAAGGTTCGTCAGGCGCAGCTCTCCCCCGATGATGGAGACATCCGTGCGAAGCGTATCGGCCGTGGCGCCGACCCAGCGCGGCCCCTGGATATCGGCCCAGCCGGTGAGAACCAATCCCGAGGTCCGATCCCAGCTCACGCTCGATTGGACGCGGGTCGCCCCGGCCATGTCGAGCCGCCAGGGAATGACCATTCCCTCGGGGGTCCGGGTGTGGATGAGATCCCATGCCAGCAGGGCATCGGAGACCGCGGAAGCATCGGTCCCCGCCGTGGCGGTGCCTTCCACCCGAATGAGCCTGCGCCCCGCAAATACCGCCAGTCCCTGCCCTTCCACCTGAAGGCGGGGAAGGTCCAGGCGGAGCTCCTGCATGCGGATCTGGCCGCCGGTGCCTTCCATCGCGAAGCGACCGCCGTCCGTGCCCTCCGCACGCCGGAGCGTGCCTTCGGCGCTGACGCGCAGCTTCCCCATGTCCGGCTGATCCCAGGGACGGCCAGGGTGGGACACCTCGGCCCTGAAATCGGCTCGGGAACCCTTGAAGGCCGGGACACGGGTCATTTCAGAGACGGGGTCCAGAAGCACCCTCTGCAGGCTCAGGCTGGCCCGGGTGCCCGCCTCCGGAGACCAGGCTCCCGTGGCCTCGGCGTCTCCCACGGGGGATGTCACCGTCAGGTGATCCAAGGTGAAATCCGAAATCCCACCGCGGGCCCGCAGCGTCACCTGCGCCGCAGTGATGCCGAGCCCTGGCAGGGCCAGGTCAGCCCCCTGAACGCCAAGCCTCCATCGGGGGGCGGAGGCGGATCCACTGACGCCCACGTCCACCGTGGCCCGACCGGAGGCCGCACCGGGCTTCCCCGCCACCCTTGTCACCCGGGCCAGATCCCCTTCAAGACGAACCTGCCCCTCCAGGGACTTCTGGGCGGTCAGATAGGCGGCACTGAAAGTGAGCCGGTCCCGACCCGAGGCAAGTTCACCACGCACTTCCGCCCGGGGATCCGAGAGCTGGACCTGCGCCAGCCCCTCACCCGCGAGGGTTTCGGCGGGCAGCTGGACCTTCCAGTGGGGCAGCTTCAGCGTCCCGTCCACCCGCCCCGGTCCTGGCCCCGTGCCTTCAAAGAAAAAGGCCGCCTGCACACGCTGAGGCCCCCACGCGGGATCCGTGGCCTCGAGGAGGCCCTCCCGGATCACCACGCTGCCCACCGACCACTGCACGGGCTCTTTCTTGCTGGATTTCAGCTTGAGCGCGTCCAACCCCGCCTTCGTGAGGTGCACGATGGGCCGATCCACCTTAATCCACTTCACCCGCGGGCGACCGGCGGCCAGGGAGAGGTAGTCGATGGAGACCTCCAGGCGTTCCGCCCGGAGGAGTCCATCCCCGAGATCCAGGCCCTCCACGAGAAGCCGGCCGCCGTTCAGGAAGAAGCGCGTCTCGCGAGCTTTTACGCCGAGGCCCGTCTGCTCCCGGAGCACTCCATCCACCCGGGTCAGGATCCAACGTCCACCGGCAGCGGAGTGCAGGAAGGTGCCGAGGCTGCCGATCACCCCCAATCCCGCCGCCAGCAGGTAGGTGGTGCGCCGGAACCGGAAGGTGCGCCGGCCCGTCATGGCTCAGTTCTTCTCGCCGCAGCTCGGGCAGACCGTGGCCATGCGCGGCATAGGCTTGTAGCAGTTCCAGCAGAGGCGCGCCTGGGTCTTCTGCGGCGCCCGCATCGCCGTGGGCACCGGAGTTGCCGGAGCGCCCAGGGGTCGCGTCTCGCGCACCAGCTGATCCCGCACCTGTTTCAGGGCATGGAGAAAATCCCGGGCGCTGAGATAGCGCTCGCCGAGGTTCACCTGGAGGGCCTTCATCACCACATCTGACAAGATGCGCGGCACCGCCGCCTGCTTGCAGTGGGGCGGCGTGATGGGGCTGGAGGTCACGGCCTGGGCTATCTTCAACGGATCCGCATCGTAGAAGGGCACCGTGCCGGTGAGCATCTCGTAGACCGTGACGCCGATGCTCCAGAGGTCGCTCTGGAACACCGCCCGGCCACGGAAGTGCTCGGGCGCCATGTAGGGCGGGCTGCCGATGCGGGTGCGGGCGAAGCCCTCCTTGGCCATCTCCAGGATGCGGCTCGTGCCGAAGTCCGTAACCTTGGCCACACCCTCCTTGGTGAGGAGCACGTTGGCGGGGCGAAGGTCGCGGTGAAGGATCTGGTTCTGGTGCGCGAAGGCGATGGCCCCGGCGATGTCGATGGCGATGTCGAGCGCCTGCAGCGGCGGCAGCATGCGCACCTTGCGGATGGCGCGGTCCAGGCTCTCGCCGTCGACATACTCCAGCACCATGAAGAGGGTCTCGTCCTTCTTCTCCACCGTGATGAGCTCGACGATGTTCGGGTGCTTGAGGGAGGCCATGATGCGCGCCTCCTTGAGCTGTTCGTTCACGTCTTCCGAAAGGTGGTGCGGCACCTTGAGGGCCACCTTGCGGTCCAGCAAACGGTCCTGGGCAAGGTACACCGTGCCGAAGCCACCTGCACCCAGGCGCTCCAGGATCTGGTATTTGCCCAGCATCTGGTCCTTCGTGAGCACGGCATCCTCGAACAGGTTCTCCAGCATGGCAGGGAAACACGGCAAATCGCACCCCTTCACGATTCCGGCCCCAGCCCCTTACTCTGGATGGAGGCATGGACGACCCGGGATCGGCATCCCAGACCTGTGCCCGGGAGCTTTTCATGAGCGAGAACCAGACCATCCACCTGACCGACGCCGCCATCGCCCTCGTGGGCCTGGCCGCCGCCGCTGCCTCCAGCAACCCTGAAGCCTTCGAGGGCTACCACTCCCGCGCCGCCGAACTGGGCGTCTCCAAGGAGGAGATGATCAAGGCCGTCAACGTCGCCCTGCGCATCAAGATGGGCCCCCACCAGGAGATCATGGACATGGCCCAGGGCTTCCTCGTCGGTGGCGGCGGCTGCTGCGGTGGCACCAACTGCAGCGATGGCGGCTGTGGCGACGGCGAAGGCAGCTGTGGCGAGGGTGGCTGCGGCTGCAACGAGTAGCCCTGAAACTCAAGGCCCTTCGATCACCAGCCGGAAGAGTCGGTAGGTGACCCCTTGAAGATCCTGAAGCCCGTCCTCGCTTGCCTAGGCCTCCTGGCCTGGGCCTCGCCTCCGACCGACTGGACGACCTTCGGCTTCGCCCCCAGCTTTGAACACGTGACCGTGGCCCAGGGACTCTCCCAGGCCACGGTCTTTGTTACGTTACAGGACCGCCGCGGCTTCCTCTGGTTCGGCACCGAGGACGGACTGAACCGCTACGACGGCACCCGATTCACCGTATTTCGACACGAGAAGGAACGGCCCGACAGCCTGGGGGCAAACTGGATCAGCTCCCTCCTGGAAGACCGCCATGGGCACCTTTGGATCGGAACCATGGGCGGTGGATTGGCACGGATGCATGCCACCACGGGGCGCATCCAGCGCTTCCTGCCCGCCCAGGGACTTCCGAGCGCGAACATCAACTGCCTGACGGAGGACCGCGCCGGCAACCTCTGGGTGGGGACCTTCGACCGTGGTCTGGCCTTCCTTGACGTCCGGGAACTCGACCGCCCTGAGCCGTCCTTCCACCCCCTATCTGCGGATTCCGGACTGCCCGGAGGTCAAGTGCAGAGCCTGCTGGTGGATGGTGAAGGCGTGGTCTGGGTCGGCCTCAAGGAGGGCGGACTCAGTCGGCTGCGGAACCCCAGCCAACCCTTCCGATTCGAGGCCTTCCGACATGATTCGGTTCGGCCGGAAACCTCCGCCCCCCTAGATGTCACCTCCCTCGCCCCCGAGACCGGGCGACGGCTCTGGGTCGGCAGCGCTCGGGGGCTCTATCTCCTGGATATCGAATCAGGCGGTTGGAAGCGCTTCGTCCACCGGCCGAATGAGGATGCAAGCCTCTGCCACAACCACGTCTGGCGGCTCTACCGCGATCGCGCAAACGCGCTGTGGGTGGGCACCGACGGTGGGGGCCTGGATCGGATGCTCCCCCGCGCCACACCGGAGGAGCCCCCGCGATTCCAGCATTTCCGACACGATCCGCGGAATCCCTATTCCCTCTCCAACAATCCCGTGGATTCCATTTTCGAAGACCGGTCAGGGGTGCTCTGGGTCGGCACCTATACCGGCGGTTTGAACAAGCTGGTGATGAGCCGCCAGCCCGGTTTGGACCGAGCCCGACCGCCCATCCTGCACTATCGGAACAACCCTGCCGACCCCACGAGCCTCCAGGGCAACCAGGTGATGAGCTTTGTGGAGGACCGCTGGGGCAGCCTCTGGGTGGGCCACAACTCCGCCGGACTGAGTCGGGTCCGCCCCCCGGAACATCCCAGCGAGCCCCTTCGCTTCGAGCACATCGCCGCCCAGCCGGGACGGGCGGGCGCCCTGCAGGAAAACTATGTCCTCACCATGCACCGGGGCCATCGGGGCTCCATCTGGCTGGGCACCGTCAGCCAAGGCTTGGTGCGCATGGACATCTCGGAGCGTTCACCGGCCGACCTGCCCCGATTCACCCACTTCACCCACCGTCCGGGCGATCCCAGCAGCCTTAGCAGCAACTTCGTCTTCTCCATCCTCGAAGACCGGACCCACCGGCTCTGGGTGGGCACGGTGGGCGGCGGATTGAATCTGATGGACCCCGTCACCGGTCACTGTCGGCACTTCCGCCCCGGCGGCCCCGGCACCCTCAGCGATGAGAACGTCTACAGCATCGTGGAAGATCGCCATGGGATGCTCTGGATCGCTGGCATGAACGGCCTGAGTCGGATGAACCCCGCCACGGGCGCATTCAAGGTCTATCGCCCCCAGGATCTGCCGGGGTTCCAGGCCTACGCCAACATCAACCAGCTCTGCCTGGACCGTGACGGACACCTCTGGATGGCCACCAACGGCGGCGGCCTCAACCGCTGCACCGTCCCCCCCTGGACCGGTGGTGGTCCCGAATTCGAACACTTCGACACCCGCCATGGCCTGCCCGGAGACCTGATTCTCGGCGTGCAGCAGGATGATCTGGGCCGCCTCTGGCTGAGCACCCACAAGGGCCTCTGTCTCTTCGATCCCAAGGCTGGACGGGCGCTGCCGATGCCCTTCCAGCCCGATCTCCGCGGGGTGGAATACCTGCGCTGCGCGTCCTACCGCAGCACCACCGGCCAGCTGTTCTTCGGCAGCAACCAGGGCTTCGTCGTCTTCCGGCCCGAAGGCATCGCCCCCAACCCCATCGTGCCTCCCGTCGTCTTCACGGATTTCCAGCTCTCCAATCAGCCGGTCCCCGTAGGGCCTGTGGAGGGGCGCACGCTGCTGGATCGTCCGCTGGCGGATGGTCCAGACATCACCCTGACCACCCGGGATCGCGTCATCTCCTTTCAGTTCGCCGCACTCCATTTCGTGGCACCGGAGCGGAACGCTTACGCCTACAAGCTCGAAGGCCTGGATACCGACTGGAATTCCATCGGCAACCGGACCCACCTGACCTTCACCACCCTGCCTCCCGGGGATTACACGCTTCGGGTCAAGGGCTCGAACAGCGATGGCATCTGGAATCATGCGGGCGCCTCCCTCCGCATCCGCGTGCGGCCTCAGTGGTGGCAATCCTGGTGGTTTCGCATCGGAGGCCTCGCCTTGATCGCCGTCGGCTTGGTGCTTCAGGTGCGACGGCGGGAGCGGCGCCTTCGCATCCAGAACCAGGCGCTGGAGGCTCGGGTGGCGCAGCGCACCGAGGAGCTGGCGGAACGCAACCAGGTGCTCGAGCAGGCCAACCTGAAACTCCTGGAAGTCGATCAGCTCAAGGCCGGATTCACCGCGATGCTCGTCCACGATGTGCGATCCCCCCTCTCCGGCATCCGCGCCTCCATGGAACTGTTCCAGGAGGAGGGTGAGGTCGACCCCGGCATCCTGACCCGCTGCCTGGGCGCCACCGACAGCATCCTCGCCATGCTGAACGATCTGCTGGACGTGTTCCGCAGCGAGGGCAAGGAGCTGCCCCTCGCCTTGGAACCCCTGCGGCTCGGAATCCTGGCCAACCTCGTGGCAGAAACCTTCGAACCGCTCTACCGCAAGAAGGACGTGGCCCTGATCCGCGCATTCCCGGAGTTGGAGGACAGGGTCCTGGGCGATCCCGTGCGTCTGGAGCGCGCCCTGGGCAACCTGCTCTCCAACGCCCTGAAATTCACCCCTGGGGGCGGTACCGTGAGGCTGGAACTGAGGGAACGGGAAGGTGAGGAGGAAGAGGCGGGCCTGCGCTGGCTCACCCTGCGGGTGCAGGACAGCGGGCGCGGCATCCCACCCGAGGCGCTGCCCTTCATCTTCGACCCCTACCGGCAAGTCCAGCGCAAGGACGCCAACATGGGCGCGGGCCTCGGCCTCGCTATCGTCCAGCGGATCCTGGCGGCGCACCGGGGCCGCGTCACGGTGCGAAGCCAGCAGGACGTGGGCACCAGCTTCATGTTGTGGTTCCCCAAGGCCTGAAACAGGACGCGTTCGGGTGGCCCCAGCCGCCCACACCCTGCGAGCGGCGGCTCGGTATCAGACCTCGACACTCACCCCCGAGGGACAACCCGCTTCTGGGAAGAAGCCCGCCTGCTCACTCCGGCAGCCGGGATCGCTCGCCACGGATGTCGCAACCATCCCCAGTGGACACCTGCTGTCGCATGCACCGAAGCTCCCGGGTCGCGGCGGCAAGGTCGGTGATGACCCGCTTCCAGACGGCACAGGAATCCTTCCAGGCGCCGTAGCCCTCGCAGATGGGATAGCAGGGGCAGGCGAGGCACTCGGGATGGGACTGCGGCAGCGTCTGCAGGAAGTCCAGCGGAAGCTCAGGAGCCATGACGGGGAGATCCCACAGGGCGAGGGATCGGCGCTCCAACATGGCTTCCAGAATGGACGCGAAGGGCTCCACCCGCACCGCGACACCGGGATCGTGCAGCCAGACCTGCAGCAGTGCCTGCGCCTGCTCCGGATCGACCACATCCAGGCCCCAAAGCCAGAGCGGGGGGACATCCTCGCCGCGATCACGCATGGCCCCGGAGTGAGCCGAGCAAGCGACGCCCGCTTGGACTTCCGACCTCCCACACCCGCTCACGAGGCCCTCCCGTCGGCTCCCACAGGGAAGGCCTCGGCGAAGAAGGCCTTCAGCCCCTCGCAGAACGAGGTCGGCGCGAAGGGCGTCGCGTGATCCAGCAGGGCGTCATTGATGCACCCGCCATGGCAATAGGACCACCAGGGACAGGCAGCACAGGTGGTGCGCCGAAGGTAGACGCTCCGGTGACCCAGGGTCCGACGCAGGGGATGGTTGCGGAGCGCCTCGCCGTCGAGGTCCGCGGCCTGCCCGAAGCCGAACACCCCGCCATCCGCCGAGCGCCCGCAGAGGTGGACCGTGCCACCGGGATCCACACCGAAGTGGGTGCTGACGCATTTGCCCGAACACTCGCAGGAGAGGCGCCAGGCTCCCGATTCGTGAAGCTTGGACCAGGGCCCGAAGGGCAGGATGTTGCCTGGGCGGCCCTCCTCCTCCCAGACACGGTGAAGGCGCCTCAGAGCCTCGCCCCATTCCACGGCGCTGATGCCGAGATCCTCCCACTGCCCCTGCTCCTTCGCCCGCCCCTGCCGGTAGAGGGGATTGAAGCGGATGCCCGCCTCAGGATGAGCAGATCGAAGGCTTCGGTAGAGCTCTTCGAGTCGGGGCAGCACCAGGCGATGGACCACGAACACGAGGCCGTAGCGGATACCCGCCCCCCGCAACCGTGCGATGCCCGCCTCCCACCGGGCCTGGTAGGCGCCGTCCGGCTCCCCTTTCAGCTCCCGGATGCCCGCCGTCGGATCCATGGAGGTGCCCACCACCCCGCGCGGCCCCAGCAGCCGCTGGAGCATCGGCAGGGTCGCATCCTCGATGCGGGTGGCGTTGGTCTGGATGGCATGCTCCACCCGGATGCCGCGGGCCTCGAGTGAGGCACCTTCATCGTGAACCCGATCCCAGAAGGCCGCGGGCATGAGGAGCGGTTCGCCGCCATGCCAGATGAAGCGCAGGCGGGAATGTGGCTGGTAGGCGGCCCAGTCCCCGAAGAGGCGAAACACGGCACGGAGGGTCGCCGAGCTCATGACCTTCGCGGCGCCCCCATGGGCGGCGGAGCAGTAGCGGCAGCGGGCGTTGCAACCATCCGTGGGCTTCACGATGACGGTGGTCAAGACTTCACCCGCTTGCGAAGGCGCCCCGGAGCCGGTGTCGAACGATCTCGACCGAAGGGCTCGCCATCGCGACCCCGGGCCCGTAGGCCGGGCTTCTGGCGCTCGGGACGCTTCAGTTCTTCTGGAGCCCCCTGACGGACCACCCGCGCGGCATCCTCCCGCCTCGGGGCATCCAGGCGTTTCCGCTGCCGCTGAACGGGCTGTCCAGACGCACGGCTGGCCTGATCGGCAAGCTCCCGCCAATCGGCAGCATGGACCGCCTCGGCGCCACCTCGCGGCGCCACGGGCGTGCGGCCCTGGGGCGGTGCGCCCCCGCCCCGGCGGCCCAGCTTGCCGCCCGATCCACCGTCGTCGTAGTAGGTGTCGGCGTAGTCACTGTAATTCGAGTAGTCACTGTAGTTTGAATAGTCCGAGTAGTCTCCGTAATCGCTGTAGTCGGCGTAATCCGAGTAGTCCGCATAGTCGGAATAGTTCGCGTAGTCCGAATAGTCCCCGTATGCATCGGCGTAGTCGAAGTAGTCCCCGTAGTTGGCATAGTCCGCATAGTCGGCGTAGTCCGTGTAGCCGCCATCGGCGTAGTCTGCATAGTTCACATAGTTGGCGTAGTCGAAGTAGTCGGCGTAGTTCGCATAGTCCGAGTAGTTGGAAACCCGGATCCGTTCCTCTCGCTTGATGCAACCGGTGGAGAGCCCCGCCAGACTCAGGGCCGCGGCGGACCAGGACGCCAAGTCCTGCATCGCCTCGCGACGCCCCAGGCGTTCAGATGTCTCCATGGGGAGCCTCCTTGGAGGCCCCTTAATGCATCTTGCATGCCACCCAAATGCCGAGTCCGCATGCTGCGTGCGGAACGGTCAGTCTACAAAGGACGGGTGTGGCGTCGCATCTGGCGTGGTCTTTCACGACGTTTCCAGCGCCACCGCTGCACCCTGCCACGGTGCGCTCCGCCATGCGATCAATGCCCTTCCAAAGCCATCAGGACTTCGGCATTCGGATCAAAACCAAGGGCCTTGAACCGCTCGTACGTCAGCGGGAGATCGCAAGGCAGCATCCGGCCCTTCACGGGATCCTCGGGAAAGGCTTGCGCGGCCCTCATGCTGACCATGGCCGTGAGCCTCGAAGCAGGCAGGGTCACGAACCCGATGTCGATGAAGCAGTTCGGAGCCTGGGAGCCGGGGACGCCCACGAGGGTGGCGCCGGTCCGGTGCAGCGACAAGAGCGTGTCGAAACCGGAGCTGAAGGTGACAGCACCGCTCAGGACAAAGACGCGCCGGGGCGTGTGGATGGCCGCCCAGGCGGGATTGGCCAGCTCCGCCTTCATGGCCGGTACCGTCAGGAGCGTCGATTTCCAGGCCTCAGAACGGGGGTCCATCGGCCGTGCATCGTAGAACGTGTAGTCCCCCATTTCCAGCCGGACGCCATCCGCCTCCTGGACCTTCTTGAACCACGCCTCGCCCCGCGCCTCCTTCAACTGCGGTGAAAGGCGCGTGATCACCCGGCTTCCGCCCAGCTTCCGGGCCCCCTCGGGGCCCTGGAGCACGTAGGTCAGGAGGTGGCCCAGGAGGCTGTTGCCCCCGCTGTTGTCCCGCAGATCCACGATCAGGTTCTGGGTGCCCTTCGCCTTCATGGCCTGGGCGAGGGCGACGAAGGTGTCCAGAGCCGAGGGGAAGGTCGCCAGGATCTCGGCGTCATCCTTGGGATTGCGGCCTTCCTGCTCCCGGAACCAGCGTTGAACCAGCTCGCGAGGCCCGGCCGTGCCGGCGTCCAGGCACCAGACCGCGTTCTCCCGGTATGCCCGGCAGTTGCGGATGGAAAGGAGGGCCGTGCGGCCTTCGGGATCCAGGAAGCGCCAGCCCAGGGCGGATGTGCCCGCGGGCAGTTCCACCCGCGAAGGCCGAGTGGCGGCCTGGGTGGGCATGGGGCCCGGATGCAGATCCAGCCGCGTCGCCCCACCCGTGGGCGTGGTCAGGTGCACCTGGAAGGCCGCTCCCGCCTGGTGTCCCGGCACCAGCGTGGCGAGGCCGACGCCCGAATTCAGATGCTCGGCGAGGGCGAGCAGTTCGCCCGAAGGGTTCTCGCAACCTTTGAGTTCAGCCACCCGGCGCCGGAGGGCCGCCAGATCCAGGCCTTCGAGCCCAGCCAGGCGCGAACCCAGGCGTTCGCCACTTGCCGCGGAGACGAGCACGAGATCCTCGCCCACCACCTTGAAGCGCAAGGGCAGCCCCGGCCCCAGATCCCGCCCGGGCATGCGCCAGCCCGTGTGGCCATCCTTCAGGCGCGCCATGAAGGGCGACCAGTGATCCATGAAGGCCTGGGCCGTCATGCCCTCGGCGGGAAGGGCCCGCAGCTTCTCCTGGAACGCGCGGTGGAAGGCGATGCGCCCGCCGAAGGCCGTATAGGGATCGGGATGGGCCTCCTCCAAGGTGCGCACGAGGACACGGGCGTCCGCCATCAGGGCTTCCCGTGTGAGGAGAGGCGCCTGGGCGACGAGGTTGGAGGCTGCAAGCAGATAGACGAGGGGCAGGGAACGCATGGGGCTCCAGAAGAAAGAGATCAGCAGATCAGCGGGTTGCTTCGAGGGCCATCAGGATCTCCGCATTCGGATCGAAGGCCAGGGCCTTGAGCCGATCGAAGGTCAGCGGCACATCGCAGGGGAGCATGCGGCCCTTCACGGGGTCGTCGGGGAAGGTGTACTGCGCCTTGAAGGCGACGTTGCCGGTGAGGCCCGTGCAGGGAAGCGTGAAACGGACGGCGTCGATGAAGCAGTTCGGCGCCTGGGACGAAGCCGTGCCGAAGGAGGTGGCCCCGATGCGCTGCATCGCCAGCAGCGTGTCGAAACCCGAACTCCCTGTGCGGGCGCTGGAGAGGACTGCCAGGGTCGGCGGACAGTAGATCGCCGCCAGCTTTGGGGCTTTGAAGTCCTCCACCATCGCAGGCACGTCCTGGAAGGCCTTCTTCCAGGCCTCAGGATCCGCGGAGCCTTTCTGGAAACTGCGTTCCGACGAGAAGTTGTAGTCTCCGAGTTCCAGTTTGAGGCCCGCATCGGTCGCATTCCGAAACCGGTCCCCGTGGTGATCCAGCAGGGTCTGGCTGTAGTGGACGATGCTGTAGCCGCCCTTCAACTTGGCGAGCCCCTCCGGTCCCTGCAGGACATAGACCAGGAGTTTGGCGACGAGGCTGTTGCCGCCCCCGTTCTCCCGGAGGTCCACCACCAGCCTCTGGGTCCCCTTGATCTTCATGGCCCGAGCGAGAGCGACGAACGTATCCAGGGCCGATGGGAAAGAGGCTTTCAGCTCCGCGTCGTCCTTGGGCATGCGTTCGTACCGATTCTTGAAAATCGATTCCAACCTCTCGCGCCCGACCTTTCCGCCCAGCTTCAGGTAGAGGTCGACATTCTCGCGGTAGGACACACAGTCCGTCACAGCCAGGTAGGCACTCCGCCCCTCCGCGTCCAGAAAGCTCCATCCCAGCGAAGTCTTGCTGAGGTCCGGTAAGCCCTGCACGCGGGTGGCGGGCCGATGGGGCGCGGGAGGCAGATCGGCGGGCGTGATTGCCTCGGTGCGCAGGGTGCCATCCGGAAGGCGGAACTGCACGGAAACGGGCTGCCCGATCTTCCAGCCCGGCAGCAGTTCCTCAAGCCCCAGACCGGACTGGAAACGCCACACCAGGTTGAAACTCTCGTGGGAGGTGTTCTCGCATCCCACGACCTCCCGCAGCCGAGTCCGCAGAGCAGGCATGGCCCGCCCTTCCAGGCCTTCCAGCCGGGCGCCGAGCAGCTCAGCCCCGAGGCCGCTCTCCATCACCACCAGGTCCGGCCCCACGACCTTGAAGCGGAAGGGAAGCCCGGAACTGGACACCCCAGAGGTGCCCTCAGGCCGACGGAGGCCCGTATGCATGTCCTCCAGGCGCGCCACGAAGGGAGCGAAGAGGTCGTAGAAGCCCTTCGTTGTAAGCCCCTGCTCGGGAATGGCCCGCAGCCTCTCCTGGAAGGCACGATGGAAGGCGATGCGCCCACCGAAGGCCGTGTAGGGATCGGGATGGGCCTCCTCGAGGGTGCGGGCCAGGTGTCGGGCGTCCTGGATCAGGGCTTCGCGGGAGAACCAGACCTCCGGCGTCGGGTAGAAGTGGTCCGGGGTGCGCACCACCTGGGCCTCGAAGGGCATGACCCGCTGGAAGACCTTGGGAGCGGCCACGCCAGTCGGGGCGAGCTGGATGCGGCCCTTGAGCTTGTCCCAGGTGAAGCCGCGGTTGTCGTGTGCGACATCGAAGAAGTAGAGGTACGGGGCGATCCAGGCCTTGTAGGCGTCCCAGCCCTTCCGCTCCAGTCCCTCGAAAGCGAGCTCCGGGTCACCCAGGGCCTGCTGCAGGGCGAGGGCACTCAAGGGATCGCCCTTCAACATCGGCATGGCCCCGAATTGCCCGTCGATCATCATCCAGGCCTTGCGATCCCGCAGGTATGCCTCGGCCACGACGTGACCCGCGCCCATCTCCCGGGTTTCGACATCCGCTGTCTTGAGCGAGAGCACGCGGGCTGGGATCCCGAGCGCCTCCAGGCAGCCCTTCACGACGATGCCGTATTCCACGCAGCGGAAGCGCTTGCCCGCCTTGGCTTCCGTGATGATGGTGAGCGGGTCGGGGCTGGTAGGTTCGTTGCTGCCATTGTGCTGCCACAGACCATGCACCCAGGCGCAGACGGCCTTCACCGTCTCGAGGTCGCGGGCCTTCCGCAGCCGCTCCAGCTCGCAGGTCTGTCGCAGCTGCTGAAGGTAGGGATCACCCGGAGCACTCCACTGGAACGCAGGCGCCGTCTCGCCCGGCAGGGGGGCATAAACAGGCTTGGATGCCGTTTGGGCGTTGAGTCCCGCGCAGAGCAGAAGGCAGGCCGAAGGCAGGGGAAGGTGCATCAGGACTCCAGAGACGAAGCGACCGGGCTCAGGCCCGGTCGCGTGTCGGGTTGATGGGGATACTGTTCAGGCTTCGGCCGGTTCAGTCTTCTCAACGGCCGAAGCGCCATCCGCCTTCAAAGGGCGCATAAGCGGGAAGAGGATGACGTCGCGGATGCTCTGGTTGCCCGTCAGGAGCATGACCAGACGGTCGATGCCAATGCCCAGGCCTCCGCAGGGCGGGAACCCGTGCTCCAGGCTGATGACGAAATCCGTATCGAGCTGCATGGCCTCGTCGTTGCCCGCCTCGCGCTCGTCCAGCTGCGCCTGAAAACGCTCCATCTGCACGATGGGATCGTTCAGCTCGGAGTAGGCGTTGGCCAGCTCCATGCCCGCGATGAAGAGCTCGAAGCGGTCCACGAAGCGGTCCGTGCCCGGCAGGTTCTTGGTGAGGGGGCTGAGCTCCACGGGATAGTCCGTGATGAAGGTCGGCTGGATGAGGTGCGCTTCGGCATGGTGCTCGAAGAGGTCTCCCAGGAGGATCCCTGCGGGCTTCTTGTCCACGTCCTCGATGTGGACTTCCCGGGCCAGCTTCACGATCTCGCCGTCGTCCTCCAGTCGGCTCCGCTCGATGCCGCCGAAGCGCGCGATGGCGTCCTTCATGGTGATGCGCTGGAAGGGGGCCTGGTAGCTGATGAGGAGGTCCCCGTAGGGCCGCTCCACGGCGCCGCACTGGGTGGCGATCGCCTCGAAGAGATTCTCCGTGAGGGTCATCATGTCCCGGAGATCCTCGCCGGCCGAGTAGAACTCCATCATGGTGAACTCGGGGTTGTGCTTGTGGCTGATGCCCTCGTTCCGGAAGCTGCGGTTGATCTCG
>CAYQAS010000090.1:0-17598 GCA_964415525.1 uncultured Solibacteraceae bacterium | reverse complement strand
GTCCGGTCACGTTCAGACCAGCCGGTCCATTTTGCGCTGCGACAGACGCGACGGACAGCAGCCATGCGCCAAATACAAGCGCCGCCTGCCCGGTACACCCGGTTTTGAAAGGTGACACCATCGGAGCCTCCTGTCATTTGCCGCACCACGAGTGAGATCCGGAAGTATGAGTTCGCCGCATCTGTCCCGTCGAAATAAACGATCCGCCGAAAGCAGGAGGGTCGGCGCCGGAGCCCGGGGCCGGGGGGTCCCGTCGATGTGACGCGCCAGGCTGACGGCATCCGTGGCGAAGCCGTGGTTCGGGCCGTTGATTTGGACACGGCCTGTCAGAAGGTCCTGCACCGGCTGGTTGGCGCCGCGGTGCCCGAACTTCAGCTTGAAGGTGGTGCCGCCAAAGGCATGGCTCAACAGCTGGTGACCGAGGCAGATGCCGAAGATGGGCTTCTTCCCAATGCAGGCCGCGACTTCCTTCTGCATGCCAGGCAGCGCCGCTGGATCCCCGGGGCCGTTGCTCAGAAAGATGCCGTGGAAGCGGTCCGCACAAAGCTCCGTAGCAGGCGCATCCCAAGGGAAGACCTCCATCGCGAGGCCCGCGGCGGAGAGCTGCTTGAGGATGCTGGCCTTGATGCCGCCATCCAGCACCGCCACCCGGAAGCGGGCCTGCTCATGCTCGATGTCGTACCGCTGCTTCGTGCAGACCTCGCTGCAGAGGGCCTGGCCCGACATGTCGGGGAGCGCCCGCGCGGCCGCAGCACCGGCCTGTAGGGATCCATCCGCCTCCGTCCAGATCAGGCCCGGCTGGCTGCCCTGATCCCGCAGATATTGCGTCAGGGCGCGGGTGTCCAGCTCCGTCATCACGGGAATCCGGTGGCGTTTGAGCCATCCGCCGAGGTCGCCTTCGGCGAAATGGTGGTCCGGAACGCCCGTGAGCCTGCGGCAGAGGAAACCCGTGGCCCAGGGGCGCGCGGCCTCCATCAGACCGGCATGCACCCCATAGATGCCCTGTTCGGGGAAGGTCATGCAGACCATCTGCCCCGCGAAGCTCGGGTCCGTGAGAATCTCCTGGTAGCCGGCCATGGACGTGGTAAAGACGGCCTCACCACTGCCCCCGAAGCCTAGCGGCGCACGCCCCCGGAACGCCGTTCCGTCTTTGAGGATCAGGTGTGCGCGCATGCTCTACCCCCTAAAAAAACGCCGCATCGGCATGCAACCGAGCGGCGAAAGAATCGATGTAGTCCCAGGAGGCCAGACTCCCACCCGGGCGTTCCGACGATCCTACCTGCCTTGAGATGCATGAAACAGACTCGAAAATCCCGAACTTCCCGGCGATACTACTCCTTTGCTGCTGACGCATACAGATTCACGGCGTTCAGTGCCAGCAACAGCCCCAGGCGACCGGCCGAGACCCTCACAGGTTTGGCTCCGCAGGCCTCCGGCCTGGAGAGGCCACAGACGCACTGAAGGCAACCACCCGCTGGCGAGCTGGGAAAACATGAACACCCCGGCCCTTCTGTCCCTGGCGCCCTCCAGACACTGCAGCGGCATACTCAGCGACGGCGCAGACCGGATGCGCCGATGGGTTAAGCTCCGGCTCGATCCGCATCACGAAGGCCATTGGCGGCCATTTGCACCACTCCAGGCCAGAAGGATCGCCTCACCAAGGCAGGTCCACCGCCTCGGCCAGGAACCGCATCAAGGGAGCCCCCTTGCGACAGATCGTCAGATAGCGATCCAGGAACTCCGGGGCACAGACCTCCCGCTCCGTGATGGGCGTGACCGTGTAAAAGTCCTTCCGCTTGAGGTCCTCGGCGCAGGGATGAGTCACAGGAAAGCCAGTCGGGACACGCTTCAAGGCCTCGCCCTGGATCTCCAGCCCGGCCTTCTTCACGGCCTTCCAAGCCTTTTCGTCGGAGGCGATGCGCTCCCGAATCCTGCCCAGGGCGTCGCTGTCCGGACGCCAGATACCCGTGGCCGCGAAGCAATTGTCCGGCTCGAGCTGCAGGTAGAAACCGGGGGCATGCACGTCTTTGGCACACGCGAGAGGGCGAAACTGGGCGCCCACGTGGAGCTTGTAGGGCGACTTGTCCCGGGAGAAGCGGGTATCCCGATGGATACGGAAGATCGACGTGCGCGGGTCCGCTGAATAGAAGCGGCTGACTCCCTGCAGAGCCGGATCCAGCGCCATGCAGAAGGCCACCATCGGGGCCTTCACATCGGCGTCGAAGCGATCCTTCTGGGCCTGGAACCACTCCCGTTCGTTGTTCGCCTTTAGCTCTCGAAGGAAGTCGAAAAGGGCTGGGGTGAAGAAGGCCTGATGGGTCATGGCGCGCCTCGATGAGGCATCTTCACTCGTCCAGGCGATCCCGCAACCCCGGGATCGCCACTATTTCTTTTCAGGAGCTTTCTCCGTCGGCAAGGGCGGCAGCTCTTCCACCTTCCAGCGTGGCAGGCGCTCAGGGCGATTGGCGATGTGGAAGGCCACGCTGGCCAGGACGGTGGCGTTGCGGGCGGCGTCCTCTGGGAGGATCCGCTCGAAGCTGTCGATGTTCGTGTGCCAGGTGTAGTTGAAGTATTCGAGACCGTCCTGGCCAGGACCGCCGGCAGGGAGGCCGTGGTGGGTGAACACGGTGACATCGGCCATGCCCGGTTTGGCCGGACGGTTCTTGGACCACGCGGCCCCCACGACACCCAGGTCACGCCAGGGCACGAGGATCTCGTGCAGCGCGAGACCCGTGGCCTTCGGCGCGCTCAGGCTGAGGCCGCGCAACTGTCCTGCCCCGGCATCCATGTTGAAGAGGGCGACGACGTTCTCCGCCTCCGGCGTCCAGGCCTGGGGCGTTCCGAAGTGGGCCTTGGCGTAGGCCGTGGCACCCAGCAAGCCCTGCTCCTCGCCATCGAAGAGCACCACGCGGATGGTGCGCTTGGGCTGCGCCCCGGCGGACTTCAAAAGGCGCAGCGCCTCCATCATCGCGGCGCAGTTCGCGCCATTGTCCGTGGCGCCGGTGGCGGTGTGCCAGCTGTCCAGGTGGGCCGTGAGGTAGACCACCTCATCCGGCTTTTCGGTGCCCTTTAGCTCGCCGACCACGTTGATGCCCTGGGTCAGCTCGGGATGGACCGTGTTCTTGATCTCGAAAGCCAACTTCGGCTGCCCGCCATCGCCCATGATGCGCCAGAGGCGCCCGAAGTCCTCGCTGCGCATGACCACCGTGGGCACGGCCTTGGTGATGTCGTAGGTGCGGTTGTTGAAGGCGCGCACCTGTCCGTTCTGCATGGCGCCATCGTTCACACGCACGAGGGCCTTCTGCTCCACCAGGAAGGTGTCGATGCGGGCTGCGACCGCCTTGGCATCGAGCACGCCGGGCGTCGGAGCTTCACCGGGACCGCCGGGGCGGGCCACAGGCTCCTTGAACGGATCGAAGCGCTCGCGCAGCGCGGCCTCTTCCTGGCGCAAGGGACGCGGCTTGAAGTCCGGGGGGATGACCTTGTGAGGACCCACGAGCACGATGGCGCCCTTCACCTTGTCCTTCACGGTGGCCAGTGCGGCCTCCAGCGTTTCGGCAGTGGGCTTCTCGGGGATCGTCAGTGCCACCGTGGTGCCCTTCACGAGGCCCTTGGTGCCTGGCGTCCAGGAGATGACCTCCACGGGAAGCGGATCCTGGTAGGGCTCCACCACATGGGCACTGCACCACTGGTTGCTCCAGCCGGGATGGCCGAAGTCCCAGGTCTCCTGCTTCGCCTCCAGGCCCCAGCCCTTCAGCTTGGCCACGGCCCAATCCGCAGCGGCCTTGTAGGTGGGCGAGGCCGTCAGGCGTGGCCCATGGTGGTCGCAGAGTTCATGCACGAGCCGCATCACCTGGCCGTTCTTGAGGCCCGCTTCCCGCAACTTCGCGTTCAGGGCAGTGTCAATGGGTTCCTGGGCGACCAGGATCGCGGGCAGTGCGGCGAGCAGTAGGGTCGTGCGCATGGGGCCTCCAGATACCTCTTGTTGCTAGGCTATCGCAAACGGAGGCATGCCCCCAGGAAGTTCATGACAGACCAGGCGCAACCCCTGCCGTTACACGGATTTTCCAGGAATATCACAACGTTCCGGCCGACACGCCCCATCTTTGGGCTGCCGAGGTGGCCCATGTCCATATACACCCTCCACCCTGACCTTCCGACCTTTTGGCGCACCTTGCACCGGCGCATGAACCAGGCCCGATGGAGTGCCGCCACACTGGTGATCTCCACCCTCCTCTTCCTCATCTTTCTGGAGGAGCTCTGGCGGCATCCCTACGAGCGGATCTGGTCCATCTCCCTCGGGGCACTGACGCTACACCTCCTCTTCGCGCAGTGGCGGCTGGCGGGCACCCGTTGCCCCCGCTGCGGTGGCAGCTGGACCGAGCGGATGTGGCGTCTGCCCAATCCATTCAGCCCCTACCATCCCCGCTGCAGCCAGTGCGGGTTCTCGGAAAAAGATCAGCTCTGAGCCTTGGGCAACTCCAACCAGAACGTCGCGCCGTGGCTCGCGACGCTCTCCACTCCCACCCGGCCCCCCATGCCCTCCGCAAGGCGTTTGACGAGGGCGAGGCCCAGTCCGACGGAAGCCTCTCCCGCGGTCGGACGGGCGCTGAGCCGGGCATATTCGCTGAAGACGCGCAGAAGATCGTCCGCTGTGAGGCCGGGGCCCTCGTCCTGGACTTCAGTACGCCAGGCATGCTCCTGCTCGCGGGTCCGCAGGGTGATGGTGGTGCCCTGCGGAACGTACTTCAGGGCATTGCTGAGGTAGTTATCCAGGATCTGCCTCAACTGGCCTTCATCAGCGAGCACCCAGGCACCGGAACCATCCTCCAGGCTGACCGTGAGGTTCTTCTGGGCCGCCCGGGGCGCGGCGTACAGACAGGCCCGTGCCAACTGGCGATGCAGATCCACGGGCACCAGGGCAGGCGCCTCGGCCCGTCCGGCCTCGATGGCATGCACATCCAGCAGCCGCTGGATGAGGTCCTGCATGGCCTCTCCGAGGGAACGGATGGTCGAAGCCGCGTGCTGTTGCACCTCCGGCTCCGGGACTTCTTCCAACAGCTCCGCGTGGAGCAGGATTCCGGAGAGGGGATTCCGCAGGTCGTGGGCCGCCAGACCAATGACCCGGTTCTTCGTTTCGTTGAGGTCATAGAGCCGGCGGTTGAGCTCCTCCAGGTCCCGTTCCCGGGCTCGAAGCCCTTCCGTGGCGCAGTCCACCGCTTCGGTCAAATCCCGGTTCCGTCGCTGAAGGCGCGCGAGCCGCCACCGCACCCCGAGGGCGATGGCACCCATCAACAGCCCGGCCCAAGCGATGTACGCCGCGGGATGGCGGTACCAAGGCGGCAGCACGTTCATCTCGAGACGCCGGACGGGTCCGGGCTCTCCCAGGAACGGCATCACCCGCACTTCGTAGACATGGCTGCCCGGGCTGATCTCGGGGAACTGGAGGGCACTTCCAGCCAGTTCTGCCCAGGTGCCGCCCGCCTCCCGGAACTGGAACCGAGCCCCTTCCCCCCGCACCGGTCCGGGAAAGCCCAATTCCCAAACCACGGCGCCGCGGCCGTATGGCACCGTGAGCACTGGATATGCGGTTGATAGGTGCGCATCTCCGCATCGGGCTTCCAGCACCAGGGGGGGCGTGAGCGGCAGGAGTTCGGGGCCGGAGCCGGTCCGGAGTTCCGCCAGCCCCTGTGCCGTACCCACCCAGACCCGGTCTCGGCCTTCCACCAGCAGGGCATCCTGGTTGGTGTCCTCCGCTGGCAGCCCGAGTTCACTGCCGTACCGCGTGAAGTGCGGGGCGTACCCGGGGTCGTACTTCACCACGCCCCGGTCCGAGTTGAGCCAAAAGGCACCACCGTCCTCCCGATGCACGGTGTAGAGCGTCCCGACCCCATGGAGTTGGCCGGGGCCGAGTACCACTCGAGCAGTCCAGCCTTCCGCGGTGCGCTGCAGCGACAGCAGGGTGGGCGGACTGTAGGTGATGGCGTAGGCCTGATCCGCCGCTGGCGATATGAGATCGATCATGTTCCGGCCTCGGAGGGCAGCCACCTCCTCCCAGCGCCCCCGATCCTGCACATACGTTCGGTCGGACATGAGGAGCCAGAGACGGCCTCCCCGATCCACCAGGGGATAGGTGATGCGCCCGGGATCGATGGTGGGAGCCTCTTCCCGAATCCAGGCCCAGGCTCCGTTGGACCAAGTCCCCCGCAGCAGCGCCCCCCGTGCGTCCACCACCCAGAGGTTGTTCCCGTGAAGGATCGGCCCCCTGCGCACATCATTGGCCCCGACCCTGGCCGGGATCAGCACCTGGGTCGCCTTCAACGAATCGGGATCCACCCGGCGAAGCTTGCGCTGGCTGCGCATATAGAAGGCTCCGTCCGGACCTAAGGCGAGCCCGTGGGCCGAAGGCGTTTCCAGTGTTCCGTGCCAACCGTCTGGATCCTGGCGGTAGAGGCCTACTTCCGTGGAGACCCACAACCGGCCCTTGGCGTCCCGGACGATCTTCCACACCGTATTGGAAGGCAACCCATTCAGTCCTGAATGCACCCGCAGAAGGCCATAGGCCGGCAGCCGCATCAGGGATGTGGAGGCGAGCCATAGGTTGCCCTCCGCATCCAGACACCGGGCTTCCGTGCCATACATGCTGAGGTCCTTCGGCAATGGGAGGCGCGTGATCTGACCCTGGTGGATCCGGAGGGCCTGCCCCCCCTGAAGCATCCAGACCCCTCCATCCGTGAGATCCGTCATGCGATCCCCGTCCGGTGAAGGGTGATAGGGCAAGGGATCCCAGGCCCTCTGATCCGGAGCTAGATGGAACAGCCGCCGCTCCGTAAGAGCATAGAGGTGCCCCGCCCCATCGGAGCGAAGCGCTCCCTTGATGCGCTCCGTGCCTTGGAGCGGCAAGGCCGGCATCCCGATCCAGGCCTGTCCCTCGCGCCGCCAGACCTGTTGGCCCTGGTTGGCGATGAGCGTGCCGCCCCGCCATGTGAGACCGGGATCCCCTCGACCTGGATCGGGCAATTTCAGCGGTTCGGGTCTTCCACCATTCCGGACCAGGAAGGCGGCCCCGGAAGCCAGCACCGCCAGATCCCCTGATCTGCTCCGAAACACCCCTTCGGCCCGGCGGACACCGGAGATCTCGTCCAGTCGAATGGTCGGGTCCACGGTCCAGGTGTCGTGCTCCCGGCGGGCAAGCCCGGCCGTGCTGAGCAGCCAAATTCGTCCCAGACCGTCGAACTCCATGCCCCCAATGCCCTGCCCCGCCAAATCTGGCGGCAGGTCCACCTTCAGGAACCGCAGCCCATCCCCCACAAAGAGACCGCCAAGATCCGTGGCCACCCAGGTGCGCCCCTCGCGGTCCATCCGAACGCTGCAAGGATAGGCCCCGGTGAAGCCCGTGCGCTGTCCCAGCGGAATGGCCACGGGTTCACCGGGAGGTCCCTCCGGCACCGCCGCCCAGCTGCCGGATCCTGCCAGCCACACCAAGCCACTGAGAAGAATCGCCCTTCCGCGCATGACGCCCCGTACTCATCCCATCGGATGCCGGAACGGGGGTCATGAGATGGTGATTCAGGCCAGACGCGCGGGATCCAGCAGTCCTGTGGAGTGCCCTTCCAACAGGGCCCGAGTGACGCATTCCCCCACCGCGAGTCCACTGGTCATGCCGTGACCACCCAGCCCCGCGATCCAGTGCAGGCGGGGATTCAAAGGGTCGGGTCCCAGGACGAACCGGCGGTCCGGGGCAAAGGTGCGCAGGCCGCTCCAGATCCGGGCGATGGGCACATCCGCCAGGGCCGGGGCGCGATCCTTCAGGAGCCCGCTGAGCTTCTCCAGAATGCTGTCGTCGGAGCGGGGCTGCTGACCTGGTGCGGGGAGCTCCACCAGATCCTCCTCGCAGGCACATAGCAGCAGGCCGCCGCTCTCGGGCCGCAGATAGAGATCGCGGTCCACCCACCAGGTCCAGGGCCGGTCCGCGGGCCGGGGTTGAGGACTCCAGATCAGGTGGCGCCGATAGGGTGCAAAGGCGATATCCAGTCCGCCCGCCATGCGGCCCACGGCCTGACTCCAGGCCCCGGCGGCGTTCACCAGCTGTCGGGCGACGATGGTGCCCCGCTCCGTCTCCACCTCGAAACCATCCGACCCCGGGTGGATGAGGCCGCAAGCGACCCCGTGCCAGAGGCGGGCGCCCCCATCCCGGGCCGCATCGGCGCAGTGGTGAAGCATGGCGTCCACATCGATGACACCGTCCGATGGAATGCGGAGGTATTCCGTGGCCAGGAGGTCCGGCTCGGGGGAACCGCTGCGGCGCTCGATGGGAATCCCAAAGGCCTCCGCCTCTGCCCCCAGAGCATCCAATCCTCCGGGCTCCGCCGCCAGCAGGTAGCCGCCGCTGCGGTCCATGAGGCCAAGTTCGGCCAGTGCCCGGCGTCCCGCATGGGTGAGGGCGGTATGTTCGGCGCGGCCCGTGAGCTGCCGGGCGATGCCGGCGTTGTGTCCGCTGGCATAGAAGCCCAACAGCGGTTCCCGCTCCAGCAGCAGGGTTCCGGCGCCGTGGCCCGCCCGAGCCAAAGCCCGAGCCGTGGCAAGGCCGGCGATGCCGCCGCCGACGATCAGGATCTCCACGTGTTCCACGGACATGTACGCTCCAGCGCCCATTCTGGCAGCTTGTCGCCAAGGACCGGCCCCTCCCAAACCCAGGCGATCCATCAAAGCCAATAATCGCCTCCATTGACGGCTGTCCAGGACCGGCGCACCCTAGCTTTACCCCACCCCAGGGGGGGAGGGATAAAGGAGCACACCATGACGACCCTCAGGATCACCGGTATGACCTGCGGCCACTGCGTGAAGCATGTCGAGGACGCTTTGCGCGGCGTGGCCGGCGTCAGCACCGTCCGTGTCGATCTAGGTGCCGGCGAGGCGCAGATCGAAGGCACGGCGAGCCCGGAGGCCCTGGTGGCCGCCGTTGTGGCGGAGGACTATGCCGCCACCGTGATCGGCTGAGGCGTCCATGGCCGACTGCTGCGGACCTGAGCTTCGGCTCGATGATTCGGTGCGGGTGGACGCCCGACAGCGCCTGCTGAGCGTGAAGGGCCACGTGGAAGGTGTCTTGCGGATGCTGGAGGACGACAGCGTCTACTGCGTGGACGTCCTCAAGCAGCTGCGCGCCATCGACGGCGCGCTGAACAAAGTGGGGGATTTGATCCTCCGCAGCCACTTGCAGCGCCATGTCAGCACCGCTCAGGCCCGCGGCGACGCGGAGCAGCTGGTGACCGAGCTGATGGATATCCTGAAATACCGCTGACCGGAGGCCCCTTGGGCACGACCACCTATCGCATTGAGGGCATGACCTGCGCCAGCTGTGTGCGGCGTGTGGAAAAGGCCCTGGCCGCCGTGGAAGGCGTGACCGGCGTGGCCGTGAACCTCGCCGTCGAGGAGGCCACGGTCCAAGGCAGCGCCTCCCAGGAGGCCCTCGCCGCCGCCGTGACATCCAGGGGCTTCACGCTGAAAACGTTGGAGGCGCCAGAAGCCGATGACCAGCGCGGCGCGCTCATCCGAGTGCTCGCCGCCTGGGCCTGCACCTTGCCCTTGATGGCGGGCATGCTGCCGGGCCATCTCCTGCACCTGCCCTGGCCAGTCCAGGCCGTGCTTGCCGCCCTCGTCACATTCGGCGCGGGCGGCGGGTTCCACCTGCGCGCCCTCCGCCAGCTCATCCACCGCGAGACGACCATGGACACCCTTGTGGCCCTGGGCAGTGCCGTGGCCTGGGGGGCTGGGCTGCATGAGGCCCTGGCGGGAGCGAAGCACACCTCCTTCGAGACCGCCGCCGCCCTGGTGGCCTTCCTGCTCACCGGCAAATACCTGGAGGCCCGCGCCAAGCACCGCGCCACTTCCAGTCTCGGCGACCTCCTCGCCCTGGCGCCCGCAACGGCCCTGCGTCTGGGAGTCGATGGCTCGGAGCAATCCGTTCCCGTGGCAGATCTGCATCCGGGTGAGGCCGTGCGGGTGAAGCCCGGACAGGCCGTCCCGGTGGATGGGCGGGTGGTGGCAGGCAAGGCGGATGTCGATCTCTCGCTCCTCACGGGCGAGCCTATCCCGGTGCCCGTGAAGCCTGGGGATGCGGTCATCGCCGGAGCGGTGGTTCACGGTGGCGTCCTGGATGTCGCGGTGGACGGCGTCGGCCAGGCCACGTGGCTGGCTCGACTCGCCCGACAGGTCGCGGAGGCCCAGGGCTCCCGCGCCCCGGTGCAGGAGGTTGCGGACCGCATCGCAGGGGTCTTCGTGCCGGTGATGCTCGGCATCGCGCTGCTGACCTTCCTCGGGTGGCTGGCAGTCTCGGGCTCCATCTCCCATGCGTGGCGCCCCGCAGTCACGGTGCTCGTCATCGCCTGTCCCTGCGCCCTGGGTCTCGCCACCCCCGTGGCAGTGGCCGTGGCCCTGGGCACTGCCGCCCGCCACGGACTGCTGGTGCGGGATGCAGCCGGGCTGGAAGCCCTGGGCCGCGTGACAGACCTCGTGCTGGACAAGACCGGCACCCTCACCGCCGGCATCCCCAAAGTCACAGAGATCCTCAGCCTGGAGACGGGCACGACCCACGAGCTGTTGCGGCTGGCGGGCGCATTGGAGCGGGGCAGTGAGCATCCGCTGGCCAAGGGCATCCTGGCGGCGGCCGCAAACATCGGCCTGCCGGAGGTGCGGGACTTCAAGGCCCATCCCGGCGGCGGCGTCTCGGGCATCGTGGAGGGACGCCTCCTGCGCCTGGGCAGCTCCGATTTCCTCGGCCTACCCTTTCCCCCCATGGACGATGCCACCACGGGTGTGGGTCTTGCGGACGACACGGGCATCCTGGGCATCTTCGGGTTGGCGGACACGCTCCGACCGGAAGCCGTCAGGGTCCTCGCCGCCCTCAAATCGAAAGGTCTGCAAATCCACCTCCAAAGCGGCGACCGTCCCGCAGCGGTGGCCCACCTCGCCCGGCGCATCGGCATCGAGCGAGCGAGCGGGGGCTGCACGCCGGATGCGAAACAGGCCTATGTGCGGGATCTCCAGACCCAAGGCCGCGTGGTGGCCTTCGCCGGGGACGGCATCAACGATGGCCCCGCCCTGGCCCAGGCGGACGCCGGCATCAGCCTGCCGGGCCTGGACGCCACCCGCGCCACCGCCGCCCTCAACCTGCTGCGAGAAGGTCTGGAGCCGCTCCTCATGGCCCACCGCCTCGCCCGCCGATCCCACCGCATCATTCGCCAGAACCTCGCCTGGGCCTTCGGCTACAACTTGATCCTCGTCCCCCTGGCGGCCTTCAGCCTCCTGGAACGCTTCGGCGGGCCGATGCTGGCGGGGGCCGCGATGGGCATGAGCAGCATCACCGTGGTGCTCAATGCGTTGAGGTTGCGGAAGGTCTAAGGGCTAGAGCCGCGGCCCACGAACCCCTATCGGACGCGACATTCAGTCGCGTCCTCCCACTCCTCCTCGCTCCGCTCGTCGATCGCGGAGGGAACCGCCGCGATGGGCATGAGCAGCATCACCGTGGTGCTCAATGCGTTGAGGTTGCGGAAGGTCTAAGGGCTAGAGCCGCGGCCCACGAACCCACGGAGCCTTGGCTCCCTGATTCAAGAAGGGGACGGCTGTGTCCGACACAGGACGCACAGCCAGGAGCCGCGTTTGAGGAATGCCGAGCCCCCTTTTCTTCGTCGCGCCACTCAGCCGCGAGTTCTCTTACCAGCCGGACTCTGCCTGTTAGCCGCGCTCTCTGCCGGCGGTTTCGGCATTCGCGCCTTGGTGGTGGGCTTCCTGGGCACCGCCATCGCAGTGCTGGCAGCCCTGTGGGTTCCGGCTCCAACTCTTTCTGGGGAGCCCGCCGCCGAGCCCGTGGAACTTCCGCAGACAGCACTGATCCCGTCCGCCTCCCAGCGGGATCGCCTTGCCTCCGCCGTCGTTCCGGTCTGGTCCCGCCAGACCGAGGGTGTTCGGACCCAGACGGAAGATGCCATCACGGACCTCACCTATCGATTCTCCACCATGCAACGAGACCTGCAGGCCGTGGTGAATGCCACGACGGGCGAGGGCGGAGGCCCCGATCTTCAGGAACTCATCGGCCAGAGCCAGGCCCGCCTCGGTTCCATCGTGACCACCCTGGAGGAGACTCAGCAGGTCCGCCGGGACCTGCTGGCCAAGATCGAGGTGCTATCGGGCTTCACGGATGAGCTCTACCAGATGAGCGCCGAGGTGGCGGCCATCGCCTATCAGACCAACCTGCTCAGCCTCAACGCCGCCATCGAGGCCGCCCATGCCCGAGAGCACGGCAAGGGGTTCGCGATCGTGGCCGACGAGGTGCGCAAGCTCTCGGAGCGCAGTGGCAATACCGGTTCGAGCATTGCCTCAGGCATCGAACGCATGAGCAGGGGGCTCCAGGAAACCCTCAGAGCCGCCCAAGCATTCGAGGCCCAAGATGCCCAGACCATCGAGACCGCCAAGGGCACCATCCATAAGGTGGTGCAGGCCTTCGGCGGGGCCATCGAGGACTTGAGCACGCGCCAGGTGGAAATGGTCCACACCGGCCGGGATGTGCAGTCCCAGATCGCCCAGACGCTGGTGGATTTCCAGTTCCAGGACCGCACCAGCCAGATCCTCCAGAGCATCGTGCGGGACATGGAGAAGTTCACGGACCGCCTGTCCCATCCCCACACCGAGGCGGACGTGGAGCAATGGCTGCAGGAACTGGCCGCCACCTACGTCACCACAGAACAGAAACGCATCCACCACGGCGTCTCTCAGGATGCCACCGGCGGTGATGACATCACCTTCTTCTGAGGCGCCCATGGCCAAGACCATTCTCATCGTGGACGACTCCGCCAGCCTCCGGCAGGTGGTCACCATCGCCCTTACCAACGCAGGCTTCGAGGTCATCCAGGCCTGCGATGGAAAGGACGCCCTTAGCAAGCTCGACGGTCGCAAGGTCCATCTCATGATCAGTGACGTCAACATGCCGATCATGGACGGCATCAGCTTTCTCAAAGCCGTGAAGGAGCTGCCCAGCTACAAATTCACGCCGATCATCATGCTCACCACGGAGGCGGGTGAAGAACGGAAGAAGGAGGGCCAGGCCGCAGGCGCCCGGGCCTGGATCGTGAAGCCCTTCAAGCCCGAGCAGATGCTCTCCGCCGTTTCGAAGTTGATTCTTCCGTAGATTCCAGACCTCGCTGGAGGACCCATGTTCCAGGTCCAGCTCACCCACCCCTTCGGCCGAGCCACGCTCAAGGTCGAAGGGGATCTCACCATCTACACCGCCAGCGAGGCCCGGGAGGTGCTGCGGAGCACCCTGGATGGGAGCCCGCCGCCGGACCTGGATCTCTCCGGAATTGAGGAGCTCGACACCGCCGGTGCACAGCTCCTGGTGTGGCTGAAGCGGCAGGCGGCCCTGGCCGGGAAACCCCTGATCTATGTCCACCACAGCAGCGCCGTGGTGGAGGTGCTGGACCTCCTCGGGCTCACGGCCGAACTGGGGGATCCCATCCTGATCGCCCCCACCAGGAGGGACTGATGGACCTCGAGAGCGCCAAGCAGACCTTCATCGTCGAGTCCCAGGAACTCCTGGATGCCATGGAGGAGGCCCTCCTCGCCATGGAGGGCACGTCCGACCGCACCGAATCCGTGAACGCCATGTTCCGGGCCATCCACACCATCAAGGGCAGCGCGGGGCTCTTCGGACTGGACACGGTCGTACGCTTCTCCCATACGGTAGAGACCGTTCTGGACCGCACTCGGGAGCAGCCCAGCCGCCTCACACCCGAGCTGACGGGCATCATGCTGGGCTGCCACGACCACATCGCCAGCCTCATCGCCCACATCACCCAGGGCTCTGCGGAACCACCCGAACTCTTGGCGGCCGGGGTGGCGCTACTGGATCAGCTGGTGCCTTATCTGGAGCCCCCCCGCCCGGCCACTCCACACCTGCCCGCCACCGTGAGCCCGGGGGCGGAGCCGGAGGACGCCGGTCGCGGCGCCTGGCACATCTCCCTGCGCTTCGGGCCGGATGTCCTGCGCATGGGCATGGATCCCCTGAGCTTCCTGCGCTACCTGCGCACGCTGGGGAAGATCACCCACCTCGTCAGCCTGTTGAACACCCTTCCCACCGGGGCCGCCTTTGACCCCGAGACCTGCTATCTCGGCCTGGAACTGGCCCTGGAGAGCGAGGCCGGCCGCCAGACCATCGAGGATGTCTTCGAGTTTGTGCGCCAGGACTGCCACATTCGCATCTTCCCGCCCCAGGCCAAGGTGGAGGAATACCTCGCTTTCATCCAGGAGATGGGCGGCTCCTCCGACCTCCTCGGCGAGATCCTGGTGAAATCTGGGGCATTGACCGAACGCGAGCTGCAACAGGCCCTCGCCGCTCAGAGTCAGGAGCGCCAAGACACTGCGGGCCGCAAGCTCGGAGACATGCTCGTGGCGAACCGCACCGTGCCAACGCCCGTGGTGGAAGCCGCCCTGGAGCGCCAGCGCAAGGCACCGGGGGTCATCCCGGAGTCCAAGACCATCAAGGTGCAGGCGGAGAAGCTCGATCGCCTCGTGGATCTGGTGGGGGAACTGGTCATCGCCGGGGCCACGGCCCATGTGCTGGCGAGCCAGGTGCAGGGCGTGCCGGTGTCCGAAGCCACCGCCACCATCAACAAGCTGGTGGAGGCCATCCGCGACAACGCCCTGAGCCTGCGCATGGTGCAGATCGGCGATACCTTCAACCGCTTCCGCCGCGTCGTTCGGGATGTGGGCCAGGAACTCGGGAAGAACATCCGGCTCGAGATCCGCGGCGGCGAGACAGAACTGGATAAGAGCATCGTGGAGAAACTCAACGATCCCTTGATGCACATCGTACGCAATGCCATGGACCATGGCATCGAGAGCCGGGATGTGCGCCTCGCCCGCGGCAAACCCGAGGAAGGCTCCATCTCGCTCTTCGCCAGCCATGAGAGCGGCAGCATCGTCATCGAGATCAGCGACGACGGCGGTGGCCTCAACCGGGAAAAGATCCTGGCCAAGGCCACCGAGCGCGGACTCATCAAGGAAGGCGTGGAACTCAGCGAACAGGAGGTCCTCCAGCTCATCTTCGCCCCCGGCTTCAGCACCGCAGACGCCGTCACCAACCTCAGCGGGCGCGGCGTGGGCATGGATGTCGTCCGGCGCAACATCGATGAACTCCGAGGCAACATCGAAGTGGAGACCTATGAAGGCGCCGGCACCACCCTGCGCATCCGCCTGCCCCTGACCCTGGCCATCATCGACGGATTCCGCGTGGGCGTCGGCAATGCCAGCTACGTGCTGCCTTTGGACCTGATCCAGGAATGCATGGACCTATCGACCCTCAAGGAAGGCGCTGGCAGCGGCTTCCTCAACCTGCGGGGCGAAGTGCTGCCCTGTCTCCGGCTCCGGGAGGCCTTCGCCATCCCGGGGGATTTCCCTGATCGCGAGCAGGTCGTGGTGATCCAGTACGGCGAAAACCGCATCGGGCTGGTGGTGGAGCGGCTCTATGGGGAGCTCCAGACCGTCATCAAGCCCCTCGGGGCGCTCTTTCAGCACATCCGGGGCGTCGGCGGCTCCACCATCCTCGGCTCCGGCGAGGTCGCCATGCTCCTCGACATTCCCCAAATCGTCCAGATCGCAGCCACCCGAGCCAACCGTCTGCACGCCAATGCCTGAACCAGGAGAGACAGATGAACCGCTTCCCAGAAAGGCCGCGCTCCCCCTCACGCCATAGACATTGGCGCCGACGAAGACAGGCCCAGCAGGCGTTATCAAACCTGGACCGGGGGTGAACCCATGAACATGACCTTGAACACCGCCCGACCGCGTGGAACGAATACGCAAACCCAAGCAGCTGTCACGAACCGTGCGCAGTACCTCACGTTCAACCTGGGCGGTGAGACCTTTGCCCTGGAGATCCGCCACATCCGGGAGATCCTCCAGTTCGATGGCCTCACGGAAGTCCCGCTCATGCCGGGCTTCGTGCGCGGCGTCATCAACCTGCGGGGCTCCGTGGTGCCGGTGATCGACCTCCATGTGCGCTTCCAGAAGCCCCCCACGGAGATCCAGCGCCGCACCTGCATCGTCATCGTCGAGACGGGCACAGAAGGCGCCATGACCGTCCTCGGCGTCATGGTCGACCACGTGAGCGAGGTCCTGGAAATCGCCCCCGGCGACATCGAGCCCGCTCCCAGCTTCGGCAGTGGCATGCGCTCCGAATTCATCAAGGGCGTGGGCAAGGTGAACGGCCACTTCGTGATCCTGCTGGATGTGGAGCACGTACTCAGCGTGGATGAAATGGCCGCTCTCATTGGGCAATCCGACGGCAAGACCTCTGAATATAACACCCACTGATCCCCACCCTTGAGGGAGGCGTCCATGACCTGGTTCAAGACCCTGAAACTCGCCACACAGCTGCTCTTCACCTTCTTCCTTGTCGCCCTGGTATCAGGGGTGGTGGGCGGCGTCGCCTACCGGAACATCCACAAGATCGACGATGCTGACACCTTCCTTTACGAGAAGTGCACAGTCGCCCTGGGGCAGATGTGCACCATTGCAGGCAACTTCAATCGGATCCGGGTCAGCGACCTGCGGGTGGCCATCCTGGCGTCCAAGGAGGAGGCCAAGAAGGCCTCGGAGCGATCGGACGTCCTGATGAAGGAGATCCGCACCGCCCTGGATGGTTACTCCAAAACCTTGATCGATGCGGAGGACGAGTCCAATTACAAGAAACTGCGGGCGGATATTGAGGTCTACGACCAAACCAATGACCGGGTCTTGGAACTCAAGCTGGCAGGAAAGGACCGAGAAGCCCTGGACTACGTCGAGAAGGAACTCCGTTCAAAGGGCCAGGCCCTCGGGGACTTCATCGGCAAGGTCGTCGAGCTGAACGTGAAGGCTGCCAAGGATACCTCGGACAAGAACACCCAAACTGCCCTCGCGGCAGACAAGGCCATGTTCGTGACCATCGGTCTGGGATTCATGCTCTCCATGGTGCTGGGGTTCTTCGTCACCTCGATCGTCAAGCAGCAGGTCGGCGGTGAACCGGGAACGGCCTCAAACATCGCCAACAGCATTGCGCGGGGAGACCTCACGGTGGAAGTAAACCTGCGGGAGGGGGACACCGCCAGCATGATGGCGGCCCTGCAGCGCATGCGGGATGCCTTGGCCGGCGTGATGGAAGAAACTCAAACCGTGGTGGCCGCCGCCGGCCATGGCGATTTCTCGAAGGAAATCGCCGTGCAGAGCAAAGCCGGCGCCTTCCGGGCCCTGGGCGCCTCCGTGAATCAGCTCACCACCACCTGCCGCGTAGGCCTGAGTGACGTCATGGACGTCCTGGAAGCCATGGCGGAAGGCAACCTCACGCAGCGCATCAAGGCCGATTACGAGGGCGTCTTCGGTCGCCTGAAGGAGGCCTGCCACAGCACGGAAGACCGGCTCTCTGAGACGATCCAGCAGGTGCGAATGGCCGGAGCGAATCTGGCCAGTGCCAGCGAGGAAGTCAACGCCACGGCCCAGAGCCTCAGCCAGGGTGCTTCCGAGCAGGCCGCCAGCGTGGAGGAGACCAGCGCCGCCATGGAGGAGATG
>CAYQAS010000089.1:0-17857 GCA_964415525.1 uncultured Solibacteraceae bacterium | reverse complement strand
GTGCTGGACGGCAAGGGACAGAAGATGTCCAAATCCACGGGCAACGTGGTGGCCCCCGACGAGGTCATGAAGACCCTCGGAGCGGACATCCTGCGCTGGTGGACCGCGAGCGTGGACTTCAGCGAGGACGTGCGCATCGGCAAGGACATCCTGGACCGCTGCACGGATGCCTATCGCAAGACCCGCAACACCATGCGATTCCTGCTGGGTGCCCTGGCGGAGTTTGATCCCGCCAAGGACGCCGTGCCGGTGGAGCAGTGGAGCCCGCTGGACCAGTGGATCTGGGCCGCCTTCCAGGAACTGGCCGCCACCGTCCGTCAGGCCTACAAGGACTTCGACTTCCTCAAGGCCAGCCAGGCCCTGCTCTCCTTCTGCCAGCTGGAACTCTCTAGCCGCTACTTCGAGATCCTCAAGGACCGCCTCTACTGCGACGGCGTGGACAGCGCCCGCCGCCGTTCCTGCCGCGCGGCGGTCTACGAATTGTCGAAGGGCCTCGCGATCCTCCTGTCGCCGATCCTCAGCTTCACGGCGGACGAGGCCTGGGAATATATCCCGGGCACCGAAGGCACCGTGTTCGAGCAGCGCTTCCCCGAGGGTGGCGCCGGTGTCAGCGAGGACTGGAAGCGCTTCTGGGAAATTCGTGAGGCCGTCCAGGCCGCCATGGAGCCTCACCGCGCTGCCAAGACCATCGGCACAAGTCTGGATGCCAACATCACCCTGACGCTCCTTGCCACCGATCACACCCTCCTCGACCGCCTCGGCGAGGATGCCACCGACCTGCTGGTGGTGAGCGGCCTGACGGTCCAGGAAGGACCGGAACTCACCGTCAGCATCACGACCCACGGCGGCACCAAGTGCCCCCGCTGCTGGAACCACAAGGGTGGCGCCGGCACCGGTGAGGACGTGGACCTCTGTCCGCGCTGTGCGGATGTGATGGCCACCGGCACTTCGGCCTAAAGGACTCCGCATGAAGCAGCGTTTCTGGTGGATCTCCCTTCCCCTCGCCGCAATGGGACTGGACCTGGGCTCCAAGGCCCTGATCCTGTCGAACTTCCACTACGGCGAGGTAAAGACCGTCATCCCGGGCTTCTTCAACCTCACCTATCACCTGAATCGGGGCGCCATCTTCGGCAGCCTGGAGAGCGCCCCGGCCTGGCTCCGCACGGCCATCTTCAGCGTCGCAGGCGTCCTCGCCCTGGCCTATTTCGGCAGGGAATTCTTCAAGGCCGATACCCCGAACATCCAGCGCACCGCCCTGGGCCTGATCCTCGGCGGTGCCCTGGGTAACGGCATCGATCGCCTGCTCCGCCACGCCGTGGTCGACTTCCTCGATTTTTACTGGGGCAGCTGGCACTACTGGACCTTCAACATCGCCGACAGTGCCATTGTCTGCGGGGCAATCCTGGTGGGCTGGAGCCTGCTGAAACAACCCAAAGAAAGGTCCTGACCGCACCACCATTCCGGTCTTCATCACCTAACCCCGCCTCAACGGCAGCATGCCGCCAAAGGCGGGGTTTTACCGACAGGGACGATGCTGCCTGCTGCCCCGTCGACTCAGGACCTCCGCTCGTTCGGGAGGTCCCTCACCCCTTCCATTCAAGGAAAGTCCTCCTCCCTTCAGCCGTCATGCGGCACAACACCGACACCGACGGTGCCCACAAACCTCCTCAGCAATAGGACAAAGCGCCCAGGAAAACCTGGGCGCTTTGTCTGAAAAGCAGTGGTGCGAAAGCGTGAACTAGAAGCCGAAACGCACACCGAGGTAGTAGCGACGCGGAGCCTGGAAGGTCAGCGAATCGCCCGTGCGGTAACCAGAAGCACCCTGCTTGGTCTCTTCCAGGGTCAGCGCGCCCTGGCGATCGGGAACGTTGAAGATGTCGAGGAACGCCTCACCCTTATACTTGCCCGCCAGCGTGAAGGCGTACTTCACCCGGAGGTCAAGCTGATTGTAGGCATGGCCGAAACGGGTGGCGGGTTCACGATCGAAGCCCTCGAAGTAGGGGCCCTGAAGGGAACGGCCGTAGGTGTTGTTCCCGAGGGTCCAACGGGGCGGGGTCAGGGCCACGTAGGTGCCACCGAGGGTCAGATCCTTGAAGAGGCCTTCCGTAAAGGTGTACGAGAAGTAGGTCTTGAAGGCCAAGTCCTGGCTGCCGGGCAGGTAGCCCCACATCCAAGGGAGCCGCGGATCGAGATGCGCCGTGTCGCCCTGATAGTCCGCCTCACCCGCAGAGAGACTGTTGCCCATGGCCTTCATGTAGGTCGCGTTGGCCATGAACTGCCAGTTCGCGTCGCTGTAGCGGAGGGAGACGTCGAAGGTGTCGAATTCACGCTTGCCGCCGATCAGGTTGGCAAGGACGTAGTTGTAGTTCTCAGGGATGGAGGAGAGCCCGAAGTGGCTCAGGGGATACATGAGCTTCAGGTAACGGTCGGTCCACTCCTGATCCGTCCCGCCATAGACACTCTTGATGTAGCCCAGGCGAGCGGCGCTCGGCTTGATGCCGTGGTCCGGGGTCGTGTAGAGGGAGAGGCTGAAGTCTTCCACCAGTCGCTTGTCTTCGCGATGGGTGTAAACCATTTCCCACTGCCAACCGGCGCCCAGATCATGCTGCAGGCCCAGACGGGTTTCATCGGTGTAGGGAGACTGGAGGGTGGGGGCCATCAGGCAGTCAAAGACGGTGGAACCACCACGGAGGCGTAGGGGCAACCAGTTCGCGTAGCTGCCGCCGATGTACATCTCCTCGGCCTGCTCTGTGCCCAGGGTGCCGGCAAAGTTGACCATGTCGAGCTTGATGGGCTCGAAATAGCGGCCCCAGGTGGCGTAGAGCTTCAGGCGGCCTTCACCCTTGTGGTTGTAGGTGACGCCAAGACGCGGTGCCTTGTTCAGCTCGGTGGTGTGCAGCTTGTCGCCCGTGCTGGCGTAGTAGCTGTCCTTGTTGAAGCGCATGCCCAGGTAGGCCGTGAACAGGTTCCCCGGCAGATTCCAGGTGTCCTGGATGTAGAAGTCCTGGGCCTTCCGCTTGGTGGTCGAGGCCATGGACTTCAAGATGCGGATGCGGTACTGGTAGGCGCCCCAGGCGGAATTCCGGGGATCAGCCGTATTGAAGGGAATCGACAGGAGCTTGTGCTCAAGGTCGGCACCAGGAAGCGTGTCCACATAGGCGCGGAGCCTGGCGTCCGAAGCATAGAATTCCTTCAGCTTCGGCAGGGCGTACTCGGGATCGCTGCCCCAGGAGGCACTGCTGTAATTCCCATCGTCCTCGTAGCCGAACAGATGGCTGAGCGTCACCGGCCGATCCCCAATCATCAGGTTCTCGTAGTCCGCGCCATCCGGACCCGAGTTCTGCAGCGAAGCCGTGCGCTTCTCGGTCTGCCACATGGCGCCGAACTTGAACATGTGGTCGCCAGCCCAGCCCTGCACCAGCTTGGACACGTCGAAGGAGAAGCCGTCACGCCCCAGCTCGGTGATGTTGTATGCACCCAAGCCGCCGGCATTCTTGAGGTAGGAGGCCACGCCCGAGGAGCCGGGGACACTCCCGTAGGTGGTGTTCGGATAAACGATGGTGACCTGGCCCGCCGCAGTCTTCGGCTTGGGCGTGGAGTCATTATTGAAGCCGAAGACCTTGCCCGTGAAGGTCCAGCTGTCGTAGAAGCCTTCGTACTTCAAGTTGTAGATCTTCTGGGTGCGCTCCCGGTCGAAGTCCTGGCTGGGCACCGTGGTGGCGGCGGCCAGACTGACGTCCTTGGACTTGTTGAGCGTATAGCTCGCCTCGACCTTGTGGTCCTGGGCGATCTGGAAAGTGGTCTTGAGGAAGGACAGCATGTCGTCCTGGGACGCATCCTTCTTGACCACCACGGGGGAGGCCGTAGAGGCGAATTCGCCATCTCGCTTGGTGTTCTGCTTCTGCATGGAGGTGAAGAACCACCAGCGATCCTTGAGGATCGGGCCGCCGAAGGTGAAGGCGGTGTCATAGCTCGAGAAATTGGCCAGCTTGCCCTGTTTCTCCTGAGGCTCGGCCTTGCGGCTGCCGTAAAGGGAGGAGTTCTGCATGTAGTAGTTCAGGGAGCCCGTGAAGTCGTTGCCACCCGACTTCGTCACCACGTTCGAGACCGCACCACCGCCACGGGCGGAGACCTCGGCAGTGATGCCGCCCGTCTTGATTTCCTGCTCCTGGATGATCTCACTGTTGAAGCGGGCCAACGCACGACCGCTCTGGGGGTCCGTGCTGTCCACGCCGTCCAGGACGTAGGTGTTGTTGCGGGCGCCCTGGTCACCACTGTTGTTGCGGGAAAGGGATCCCGCCAGGGCGAAGTCCACACCGCTGCCAGGGTTGGCCACAACGCCGGGCGCCAACTTCAGGTAGTCCGTATAGGTGCGGCCCGTGGGGAGATTCTCCACAGTGGAGAGCTTCATGTAGGTGGAAGTCGTCGCCGTGGTGGTGTCCACAGACTGGGCAGCGGCGATGACTTCAACCGTCTCGCTCCCCTGCTTGCCCAGGGTGACGTTAACGGGAGAGACCTGGGAAAGCTGGACGCGGATGTTCTTCAGGTTGGCAGCCACGAAGCCGTCATGATTGACGTTAACCTCGAACACGCCCGGATACAGGTTCTGGAAACGGGCGCGGCCATCCGCTTCCGTCACAAGCACCTTTGCGCCGCCAATCTGCGTGGGGCTCTTGATGATGACGCGGGCTCCGGAAACAGCTTTGCCGCTGCCATCCTTGACGGAGACAAGCAGCGAACCCGCTTCCTGAGCCTGAACGGAAAAGGCCCCGCCCGCGATGATGGCCCCGATTAGGCCGATTCGTTGAATGGAGTGGGTCATTGGTGAACCTCCAGAAGGAAGGCTGAACGCGGTGGTACCGCGAAATGTGGTGGGGGGAGGGGAATAGAGTCTTTCCGGCATCCAGGAGGGAACCCGGAAGCTAGAAAGGGGAGATGAAGGGAGCACGCCTGGCGAGGGAGTGCTTCCGCGAAAGCGATCCCTCACCTGACAAGAGCCTTTTCAATGACTGAGAACTGGAATGGACTTAAGTGTCACGATCCTACACACGCAAGACGGATCGCACAAGAACTCAAGCATGCCGTTTGTGACCCTCGTCGTCAGGAGGTTCAGACGAAACCCCAGGAGTAGCGATTGCCACCCGTGGCCTGCCTTTTCCAACAGAGCGAACGCATGATTCGTTCAACAACAATCCGATCGTTTTTCAGTGGCCAGCGAACCCACACGGCCCCCATTTTGAAGTCCCTGTCAAGTGCCGCGCATAGACAGAGTGACTTGATGCTGCGTACCGGTTCACGCCTAGGGTTCACGCAAGCCGCCGGCTGGCCTTTCTGTGCTGGTTCCAGGTCCTTGATGGCCGGGGTCAATCGGGCTCGAGGGCTGGGAGGGGTTGGGCCAGCTTCGCGGAACAAATGGCCTTGAGAAGCCAGCCGCAGCATGCGACTCCCCGGATACGGGAGTTTGCGCCGAGGTTGCGGAGGCGTTCGAAGCGTCACTTGCCTTCAACGCTTGGCAACCTATGAAAGATCCGATTTAGGCGCCAGACTGATGTCGCTGGCGACGGGTAGATCCGCACGGCTAAGCACGCCATTCTGGAATGGCATGCCACGACGTGACTCACGCTTTCGACTCGGCGCGGAGGCTGCGCCCCAGGGCGAGCCACATCGGGCTTCAGGCACTCGGAGGGTGCTATGGACTCAGGACGGAGGTGAGCTCGCCCCGCTCCACAGGGTACACAACCGCCCTCTCTGTGAACCTTCCCCAGTTGCTGGTAGCTCACCAGGCTGCGCGAGTCTTCCAAAAATCTTATCGTCGCCAGATGAGTCCTACCGGCGTCTTCGCAGCCAACAGGCTGGCTCACCGGCAACGTCTGTTCAGCCTCTCCGCACACTTGGCGTTCGGACCACCTCCCGCTTTGCCCGAAGCCCAAAGACCAGAGGGCCGGCAGCGCCATTGCCGCTGCCAGCCCTCTCAAATTCCCATAAGGACGCGGAATTTAACGCGGGGCTTTCGCCTGATCCAGCAAGCGTTGGAACTTCACCGGATCAAGACTTGCACCGCCCACCAAACCGCCGGCGACATTTGGCACCCGAAGCACCTCGTCAAAGTTGTCAGGCGTGACACTCCCACCATAGAGAATCGACACTTCCTTGGCTTGATCGCCGAACATCATCCATAGCTCGTCATGGATGAAATGATGGACCTCATCGATCTGCACCGTGGTAGCCACGCGCCCCGTGCCGATCGCCCAGACGGGCTCATAGGCGATAGTGAGAGGGCCGAAGCCGGTCTGGTTCAGGATCGACAGCTGCTGTCGCAACACGTCCAACGTGAAGCCAGAATCCCGCTGGGTGAGGGTTTCTCCGATGCAGAGCACGGGATGGAGTTCGAGATCCCACGCCGCAAGGAGCTTCGGCACGAGCGTCTCGTCTGTCTCACCGAAGAACTGGCGCCGCTCGCTGTGGCCCAGGATCACGCCATGGCAGCCAACATCCTTGAGCTGCACCATGGACACCTCGCCTGTGAACGCACCCTTTGGCTGAGGATGGCCATTCTGGGCGTAGAGCATGGCGCCGCTTCCGGCAAGGCGAGCCCCCACGTCCTTGAGCAGCACGAAGGGCGGCGCGATGCCCGCCTCAACATCGCGATCCGCCTCGAATCCGGCCAGGAAGGTATCACAGAAGGCCTGAGCCTCCCGAGCCAGCATGTTCATCTTCCAGTTGGCAATCACACTGCGCATCGAGGGCTCCTTAAGTGCGTCCATTCGATCATGAAGCGGGGGCGTCACCGCCCCCGCTTCTCGTGCGTCTCGGCTCAGGCCTGGAGGGCCTTGATCCCTGGCAGTTCGAGCCCAGAGAGGAACTCCAGGCTGGCGCCACCGCCGGTGCTGACATGGCTCATGCGCGGACTGACCCCCGCCTTGTTGCTTGCGCTGACACTGTCACCGCCGCCCACCAGCACAAAGCAGCCCTTGTCCGCGGCATCCGCCAGGGCCTCCGCCATCGCCAGGGTCCCGGCGGCGAAGGATTCCATCTCGAAGACACCCATGGGGCCGTTCCACACCACCGTCTTCGCGGTCGCCACTTCAGCCAGGTAGGCCGCAACGGTTTCGGGACCAATGTCCAGGCCCATCTGGCCTTCGGGAATCTCCACATCCGGGGTCACCGAGGCAGGCGCATCGGCACTGAATTCAGGCGCCACCACATGATCCGACGGGATCAGGATCCGCGTGCCCTTGGCCACGCTCTCCTCCAGGATCGCCTTCGCCAGTTCGAGCTTGTCCTCTTCGCAAAGGCTCTTGCCGATGGCGTGGCCCTGGGCCTTCAACAGCGTGTAGCTCATGGCGCCACCGATGAGAATGGCGTCGGCCTTGCCCAGGAAGTTGCGGATGAGATCGATCTTGTCGCTCACCTTCGCTCCGCCCATGACCGCCAGCAGCGGCTTGGCCGGGTTGTCCACGACCTTGGAAAGGGCCTTCACTTCCTTCTCGAGCAGGAAACCCGCCGCGGTGCGCTCCTTGGGATAGGTCGCCGCCACGCCGCTCACGGAGGCGTGGGCTCGGTGAGCCGCCCCGAAGGCATCTCCGACGAAGGCTTCGGCCAAACGAGCCAGTGCCTCCACGAACTCCGGCTTGCACTTGGTCTCGCCCTTGTCGAAGCGCAGGTTCTCCAGCAGCAGCACCTGGCCAGACCGAAGGGCCTTGGCCTCCGCCTCCACGGCCTCTCCGATAACGCCACTGGCCAGACGAATGTCGTAGCCCTTGTCCTTCAGCCAGGCGGCCACGGGCGCCATGCTGTAGGCCTCCTCGAAGCCGATACCCTCGGGACGGCCCAGATGGGAACAGAGCACCACGGAGGCGCCGGACTTCAGCAGGTGGTCGAGGGTCGCCAGGGTCTCCTGGATACGGGTCGCGTCCTTGATCACGCCGTTCTTGATGGGAACGTTGAGATCCGCCCGAAGAAGCACCCGGAGGCCCTTCACATCCAACTGGTTGAGGGTGCGCAGCGCCATGGCGTCCTCCAAAGGCGACCTGTCACAAGGCGCCAAGTAGGAATCTTACACAGAAGGAGGGGATAACCCAAGCCTTCAAAATGTGGACTTTCCGACCATATTGTTTGGATTATTCCGTTAAATCTACTTCTCAAATATCGCAATCCAGCGCTCCGAAGATGCCGGATCGAACTCGGTCCCCTGGTAGTCGCCAAGGGCTACCAACAGGGACAATCCGGCCTCTGATGCCATCTGCTCCAGGGTCTCCGGCGAATAGAGATGCACACTCTCCACGACCTCGCGGCGGGCCCCGCTATCCACCCGCTCCAGCAGGATCCGCTTCACCACGCGATCCTCGCGGATTTCCCGCCGCACCACGGCCCGCAAGCCACCCTGCTCCATGCGACTTTCAGCTTCCAGGGACCGCGCAACGTGGGCCGCATGAAGATAGTCCATCACCAACACTCCCCCGCTGCGAAGCAAGTCGGAGAGTCGACGCAGCAACCGGCGATTGTCTGCGTCCGGGAAATAGCCAAAGGGTGTGAACCAGAGGGCGATGCCCTGAAGGCTGTTCGATCGAAGCGGAAGCTGCCGCATATCGCCCTGAAGGAGCCAGGGCCGGAGGTTTTCCGGCGCGCTTCCCAGGAGGTGTGAGCTGAGATCCAGACCGAAGGCGAAGGGATTCACCTTGCGCAATTCCGCAAGGTGTCGGCCAGAGCCACACCCCAGGTCCAACACGGGACCCGAGGCAAGGATCGGTGCTACCCGCAGGGCCGTGGCGACAGCCATTCGGGCCTCGTCCTGATCCCGGTGGGCATAGAGCCGCTCGTAGTCCTCATCAAACCAGTGGGCGTACCAGTCATCCATGCCCCCAGTCTATCGGTCGCTCCCCCGGAGCGCCCTCCCGCTTGTCAAGCCCTCGCGGAGCTGGGGCCCCATCCATTCGTCGCGCCTCCGATGCTGCATGGGCTCGCCACCGGATCCTCCATTCCGACCTGTCCCCACAGGACGCCTCCGGGACGTACAATGGTGAAATGTTGAGACCCGAGAAACTCGAGGACCAGATCCAATTCCTGATCTCCACGCTGATCCAGCGTGAAGTGCGCGATCCAGAGCTGGGTTTCCTCACCGTGACCGCCGTGCGCCTCTCCGGGGACCGCGGCATCGCCAAGGTCTATTACACCGTACTGGGGGACAAGGCTCAGGCGGATGCGAGCAGCCGAGCGTTGACCCGCGCCGGAGGATTCCTGCGCACCCAGCTGGCCCAGCGCCTCAAGCTGCGCCGCGTGCCGGAGTTACGGTTCTTCCCGGACGAAACCCTGCAGGAAGGCAACCGGATGGAGGCGCTCTTCGCCCAGATCCGAGCGGAAGAGGCCACCCGCCCGGTCGTCCCCGAAGCCGAAGCGGCCCCCAAGGAAGACACCCAGGATTAGCACCACTCATCAAAGCGTGAATCCAGAAGGCCCCCGAAAACCCTTTCGGGGGCCTTCGACAACCTTGGTCTTTGCTCCGCACACTTGCCAGATTGCGTCCTTGATATATCATATTCTGTATGTCCAGGCCTGAGCTTGCACCCCTTCTCCACACCCGATCCCTGCGCGAGCAGGTCTATGACCACCTTCGCCAGGAGATGGCCCGCGGCGGCCTGGCCATCGGCAGCTTTCTCGACCTGGACCAGATCGCAGGCCAGCTCGGCATCAGCCGCACGCCCCTCCGGGAAGCGCTCCTGCAACTCGCCCACGAGGGCTTCGTCAGCATGCTGCCCCGACGGGGTTTCCTGCTGGAGGCCCTGAGCGCCGACGACATCCGCCACTTCTACGAGATCATCGGAGCGTTAGAGGCCAGCGTCATTCGTGCTCATGGCGCACGCCTCACGAAGGCCGACCTCCTTCGCATGCGGGAGCTGAATGCAGGCATGGCGGAGGCGGTGGCTGCGGATGACTTCGACCACTATTACGCCCTGAATCTGGCCTTCCACGAGACCTACCTCGCCCTCAGCGACAACAAGCGGCTCAAGGGCCAATTGGCTTCCCTCAAGCAGCGGCTCTACGACTGGCCGCGCCGCCGAGGCTTCGTGAAGGCCTGGGAGGAGCACTCCGTGAAGGCGGAGCACGCCCGCTTCCTGGATCTGCTCGAAGCCGGAGACATCCCGGGCGCGGCGGCCCATGTCCAGGATGTCCACTGGTCCTTCGACGTGCAGCGAGACTTCATCCAGGCCTACTACTTCGAGCCAATCCCATGACGATGGGCACGATCTTCAACCTCCAGCGTTTCAGCGCCCACGACGGCCCGGGGCTGCGCACGACGGTCTTCCTGAAGGGCTGCCCTCTGCGTTGTGCGTGGTGCCACAACCCCGAGAGCCTCTGCCGCGAGCCGGAGCTGCTGAGAGAACCGGATCGCTGCATCGCCTGCGGCAGTTGTGCCGAGGCGCCCTGCGAGGCGGATGAGGCCGAAGCCTGCCCAAGCGGCGCCAAGCGCATGGCGGGTTGGGAGGTTTCGGTATCGGAGCTGATGGATCTGCTCCGCCGGGATCGCATCTACTTTGAAGAATCCGGCGGCGGTGTGACCTTCAGTGGCGGCGAGCCCCTGTCCCAACCGACTTTCCTGCTGGAAGCCCTCGGGGCCTGCCGCACGGAAGGGCTTTCCACGGCCCTCGACACCTGCGGCTTCGCGCCCCGAGAGAGCCTGCTGGCGGCCGCGGCCCTGGCGGATGTGGTGCTCTTCGACCTCAAAGGGATGGATGACGAGCGTCACCGCGCCTCCACCGGTGCACCCGTCACGCCCATCCTCGACAACCTGCGGGCCCTCTGCGCGGTCCATCCTCGGGTCTGGCTGCGTCTGCCGCTGATCCCGGGGCACACCGATGATGCCGACGAACTGGACGCCGCCGCGGCCTTCGCGGCCACCCTGCGCCTCGAGCAGATCTGCATCCTGCCCTATCACGCCTTCGGCACCGCCAAGGCACGTCAGCTGGGGCACACCCCTGGCGACTTCGCCCCGCCCTCCCAGGATGCCTGCGCCCGCGTCCTCGACCGTTTTCTCGCCCACGGGCTCCCCGCCCGGATCGGAGGTTGACATGAACCCTCGCACCGAGCGCCTGCGCGCCCTGAGCCTCGAGACCGAACCTTCCATCTCCGCTGAGCGGGCCGTCTTGCTGACAGGCTTCTACGCCAAGGAACAGGGCCGCCATCCCATCCCGGTCCTGCGCGGCATGGCCTACGCCCACCTCTGCGAGCTCAAGTCGCTCTACCTGGGCGAGGGCGAGCTGATCGTCGGCGAGCGCGGCCCCAAGCCCAAAGCCGTGCCCACCTACCCCGAAATCACCTGCCACAGCCTGGAGGACCTGACGATCCTCAACAGCCGTCCCAAGACCTGGTACCGCGTGGATCAGGCCTGCCTGGATGCCTATCGGGATGTGGTGATCCCCTTCTGGCAGGGCCGCAGCCTGCGGGAGCGGATGTTCGAGGTGTTGGACAGCGAGTGGCAGGAAGCCTACGCCGCCGGGGTCTACACGGAGTTCATGGAGCAGCGCGCCCCAGGCCACACCGTGCTGGACGACAAGATCTATACCCGCGGCCTGCTGGACTTCCGGGCGGACGCCGAAACCCATCTGGCGCGCCTGGACTTCGTGACGGATCCGAAGGCCGCCGCCAAGCGGGACACCCTGAAGGGCTTCATCCACGCCATTGACGGCACGATCCGTTTTGCGGAGCGCCATGGGGAGCTGGCGGCTGCCCAGGCCGCTGCCTGCCCCGATCCCGTCCGCAAGGCCGAGCTGGAGAAGATCGCGGACGTCTGCCGCCACGTCCCCGCCCACGCCCCCCGTGATTTCCAGGAGGCCCTGCAGAGCTACTGGTTCTGCCACCTCGGCGTGATCACGGAGCTGAACGGCTGGGACGCCTTCTGCCCCGGCCACCTGGACCAGCACCTCGGGCCGTTCTTCGAGCGCGGCCTGGCCGATGGAAGCCTCACACGGGAGCGCGCCAAGGAGCTGCTGGAGTGCTTCTTCGTGAAGTTCAACAACCACCCCGCCCCGCCCAAGGTCGGCGTGACGGCGGCGGAGAGCGGCACCTACACCGACTTCGCGAACATCAACCTCGCGGGGCTCCTCGCCGACGGCAGCGACGGCAGCAACGCCGTCACGCTCCTGCTGCTGGAGGTCATTGACGAGCTTCACCTGCTCCAGCCCAGCAACAACATCCAGATCAGCCGCAAGACGCCGGATGCCGTCCTCAAGGCCGCGCTGCGGGTCATCCGTCAGGGCTATGGCTTCCCGTCGGTCTTCAACGCCGACAGCGTGGTGGAAGAGCAGCTCCGCATGGGCAAGACGCTGGAGGATGCCCGAGCGGGTGGCTGTTCCGGCTGCGTGGAAGTGGGCGCCTTCGGCAAGGAGGCCTACATCCTCACCGGCTACTTCAACCTCGTGAAGGTGCTGGAGCTGGCCCTCAACGACGGCGTGGATCCCCGCACCGGGACACAGCTCGGACCGAAGACCGGCGATGCGTCGACCTTCACACCCGAGGCGCTCTTTGCGGCCTTCCGCCAGCAGATGTCCCATTTCCTGGACATCAAGATCCGCGGCAACCAGGTCATCGAGCGGCTCTACGCCGAGGACATGCCCGCGCCCTTCCTGTCGGTGCTCACGGACGACTGCATCGCCCGGGGCGTGGACTACAACGCCGGCGGCGCCCGCTACAACAATAGCTTCATCCAGGCCGTGGGCATCGGCACCATCACCGACTGCTTCGCGGGCATGGAATACGTGCTGCAGAAGGGGCTCTGCACCGTTCCCGAACTGCTGAAGGCCCTGACCGAGGATTTCGAGGGCGCGGAACCCCTGCGTCAGCACCTGTCCAACCGCGCGCCGAAGTACGGCAACGATGACGACGCCGCAGACCGCTGGATGATCCAGGTCTTCAACGAGGCCTTCCGCCTCATCGACGGTCGCCCCAACACCAAGGGCGGCGCCTACCGCCTGGAGATGCTGCCCACCACCTGCCACGTCTACTTTGGCAGCGTCTGTGGCGCCACGCCGGACGGCCGCCGCAAGGGCGTGCCCCTCTCCGAGGGCATCAGCCCCGTGCAGGGCGCCGACCGCAAGGGCCCCACTGCTGTGCTGCAGAGCGCCGCCAAGATGGACCACGTGAAGACCGGCGGCACGCTGCTGAACCTGAAGTTCACGCCAGACCTCCTGGCGAACGAGGAAGGCATCGAACGTCTGATGCACCTCGTGCGCGGCTACTTCCGCCAGGACGGCCACCACATCCAGTTCAACGTCGTGCGCGCCGAAACCCTGCGAAAGGCCCAGGCTGAACCCGAAGCCCACCGCGACCTCATCGTCCGCGTCGCAGGCTACAGCGACTACTTCTGCGACTGCAGCAAGGAACTGCAAGAGGAGATCATCACGCGCACCGAGCACCTGGGGTTCTAGAGCGCCACGCACGCTGAGCTGAACATTGGAGGTCTCCGGTCCCTACGATCGGAGACCTCCAATGCGATGAGCGGATGTCCGCACTCCTTCTTGGTTCGGAGCCGCCTTGACAGGGTCTTCTCCCATGCGTGCAATGGGGGAAGACCCCAGTTCACGCGCCCGAGAACACGAAAGGAAGCCATGCGAGGAAAGCTGACCAACCGCTGCCTCGCGCTCCTCTTGCTCCCTTTGCTTCTTCCCGTCGCCCTGTCCTGCCGGCGTCGGAATCAGGCCGCGCCCAGGGGGGTCCTGCGGGTGTCCGGGGCATGGGCGCTCTACCCGCTGATGGTGCGTTGGGCGGATGTCTACCAGCGCCAGACACCGGGCCTCCGCATCGAGGTGAGCGCCGGGGGAGCGGGCAAGGGCATGTCGGACTGCCTCTCGGGTCTTGTGGACCTCGCCATGGTCAGCCGGGATCTGCGTCCTGAGGAACTGCGCCAGGGCGCCCGCCCCGTCCCCGTGGCCCGGGACGCGGTCTTCGCGGTGGTGAGCGCCGGAGCCACCCCTGACCTCATCCGCACCGGCCTCACCCGCCAGGCGGCGCAGGAGACATTTCTCCAGGAGAAGGGCACGGGGCTTCGGATCTACACCCGATCCGACGCCTGCGGGGCCGCGGAGACCTGGGCGGCCTGGCTCGGCGCACGGCAGGAGCAGCTCCAAGGCACGGCGGTCTTCGGGGATCCCGGCATTGCGGAAGCCGTGCGCCGGGATGGCCGGGCGATGGGCTACAACAACCTCGCCTTCGCCTTCGATCCCCGCACCGGCCTGCCGCCCGCGGGTCTCCAGATCGTCTGTCTCGACCGCAACGGCAATGGCCGCGTGGACCCCGACGAGGATGTGACCACCCGCGCGAAGGCCATGGCCGCCGTGGCGGAGGGGCGCTATCCCTCCCCCCCCGCCCGAGACCTCTTCCTGGTCTCTAAGGGCGCCCCCTCCCCTGAGGTTCGGAGCTTCCTCACGTGGATCCTGAATCAGGGCCAAGCCCTCGCCTCCGAAAATGGCTTCGTGCCCGTGGGCGAACGGGGTCGCGCGGCTCTGACGAAATGATCGGGTCTCCCGGGAAGCGTCAGTACCGCGACCGCCTGGGGGCGATGAGCCTGCGTGGGGTGCTCGGGAGCGTCTGGACCCTGGCCTTCGCGCTGGTTGCGGTGATCCTCTGGAAGAGCCTGCCGGCCTGGCACGCCTCGACCTTCCTGGGCTCGGCCTGGCAGCCTTCTGCCGGACAGTTCGGCCTGGTGCCCTTCCTCGTGGGCTCCCTGCTGGTCACGGGGGCCGCCTTGGCGATCAGCGCGCCCCTCTGTCTGATGGCAGCCCTCTACCTCTCCGAATACGCCTCAAAACGGTTGCGGGATCGGATCCGGCCGATGCTGGACGTCCTGGCGGGCATCCCGTCTGTCGTCTTCGGCCTCTTCGGCGTGACCCTCATCGTGCCCGCCGTGCGCACCCTGGGACTCGCGTGCGGCGTTGCCACCAGCGGCTATTCCCTGCTGGCGGGGGCGCTGGTGCTGGCGCTCATGGCCACACCCTTCATCGTCGCCGTGGCCCTGGAAGTCTTCCTGGCGGTGCCTCGGGAGGCCCGGGAGGCGGCCCTGTCACTGGGTGCGACCCCGTGGGAGACCATTCGCCACGTCGTGCTGCCCCATGGCCGATCGGGCGTGGTGGCAGCCCTCGTGCTGGGCTTTGCCCGTGCCTTCGGCGAAACCCTGGCCGTACTGATGGTCGTGGGCAACGTCGCCCGCGTGCCCCATTCGCCCTTGGACCCCGCCTATCCGCTCCCCGCGCTCCTCGCCAATGCCTACGGCGAGATGATGTCCATTCCGCACATGGATGCGGTGCTGATGACGGCGGCACTGATGCTGCTCTGCGTCACCGGCGGCGTGAGTCTGATCGCCACCTTGATCCTGCGGCGGCTGCGCAAGGGGGCGGCGTGCTGAACCGCCGACGCCAGAAAGAACGGCTGGCCCGCCTGTTGATGGCCCTTTCCCTCGCCCTCGTCGTGGGCGCCTTCCTGCTGATGGCGGGGGTGGTCCTCTGGCGCGGCCTGCCCCACCTCAACCTCTCCATGTTGGTGAACACTCCCGGGGCCGACTACTACCAGGGGGGTGGCGGTGGCATCGCCAACGCCCTGGTGGGCACCCTCTGGCTCGGCCTCGGCGCCTCCACCCTGGCCCTGACCCTGAGCCTCCCTGCAGCGGTGGCCATGCAGCGGGCCTACGCCTCCCGGCGTTTGGCGGCCTTCACGCGGCTGATGCTGGACGTCCTCTGGGGCACGCCGTCCATCGTGTTCGGGGCCTTCGCCTTCGTGATCATGATGGCGCTCGGACTTCGCGCCTCCCTGCTGGCGGGCATCCTGACCCTCACCCTGGTGATGTTGCCGGTGATGATCCGCGCCATGGCGGAGGCCCTGGAGGCCGTGCCCCGGGAACTCCAGATCCAGGCCTTGGCCCTGGGTGCCACCCGCACGGAAGCCATGGTGCGGATCGTGCTGAGGCAGGCCCGCCCGGCCCTGGCCACGGGCTTCCTGCTGGCCTTCGGACGCGGATTGGGGGATGCGGCCTCCATCATGTTCACGGCCGGGTACTCCGATCACCTGCCATCCTCGATCCTGGATCCGGTGGCTTCCCTCCCCCTCTCGGTCTTTTACCAGCTGGCCACCCCCGATCCCCAGGTCCAGGCCCGCGCCTACGCCTCCGCGCTGGTGCTCCTGATCCTGGTGCTCGCCGTGGCGTTCACAGCCCGGCTCCTGACCCGCCGCCTCTCCTGCCACACCCTGCGCTGAACCCATGCCCCACATCCGTCTCGAACACGTGTCCATCGCCTACGGAAGCCACGCCGTCCTCCAGGACGTGAGCATGGAGATCCCGGATGGCGGCATTGTGGCAATCATCGGCCCCTCGGGTTGCGGCAAGACGACACTTCTGAAGAGCATCAACCGGCTGCTGGACCTGGAGGACGACGTGCACGTGGAAGGCCGCGTGTTCATCGATGGCGAGGACATCTACGCCCCTGGCGCGGACCTGCTGGCGCTGCGAAAGAAAGTGGGCTTCCTCTCCCAGCGCCCCTATCCGCTGCCCATGTCCATCGCCGACAACGTGGCCTTCGGCCCGCGCATCCACGGCCTTCCCGAGCCCGATCTCGAACACCACCTGACCCGGGCCGGCCTGTGGGATGAGGTCAAGATGCGCCTGGACGCCCCCGCCGCGGGCCTCTCCATCGGCCAGCAGCAGCGACTGGCGCTGGCCCGGGCCCTGGCGGTGGAACCGGAGGTCATCCTGGCGGACGAGCCCACCAGCGCCCTGGATCCGCTCTCCGTGAAGCTGGTGGAGGCCCAGTTCCAGGCCCTGAAGCGGGACTACACCGTGGTGCTCGTCACCCACATCCTGCGTCAGGCCCGGCGACTGGCGGATTACGTGGTCTTTTTCTACGACGGCCGTCTGGTGGAGCACGGTCCCGCGGCCACCTTCTTCGATCAGCCGAAGGATCCCCGCACCCAGGCCTACGTCCACGGAGAGATCAGTTGAGCCGTTTCGCCCTCACCTACCTCCAGCAGCTCGAAGCGGAATCCATCCACATCCTGCGGGAGGTGGCCGCCAGCTTCCGGCATCCCGTGATGCTCTACAGCGTGGGCAAGGATTCGAGCGTCATGCTCCACCTCGCCCGCAAGGCCTTCCATCCCAGCCCCTTGCCCTTCCCGCTCATGCACGTGGACACGGGGTTCAAGTTCCCTGAGATGTATGCGTTCCGGGAAGAGGTGGCCAAGGACCCCGCCCTGCGCATCCTCGTGGAGCGCGATGAGCAGTGGATCGCCAAGGGCTGTCACCCCGCGTCCATGGGCGTGGACCGCTGCTGCAGCCTGCTCAAGACCGGCGCCCTGCTGCAGGCCTTGGCCAAGCATGGCTTCGACGCGGCCCTGGGCGGCGCCCGGCGCGAAGAGGAAAAGTCCCGTGCCAAGGAGCGCGTCTTCAGCCTGCGCGACCCGCATGGCCAGTGGGATCCCAAGAACCAGCGCCCCGAGCTGTGGGACCTCTACAACACCTGCCTGAGCGAAGGCGAGAGCGCCCGGGTCTTTCCTTTGAGCAACTGGACCGAGCTGGATGTGTGGCAGTACATCAAGCAGGAGGGCATTCCCGTCGTCCCCATCTACTTCGCCCGGGAACGGGACGTCGTGCGCCGCGGCAACATCCTCATCCCCGTGGGCCTCGGCGTGGCGGCGGAGGGCGAAGTGGAGCGAGTCCGCTGCCGCTTCCGCAGCCTGGGCTGCATCCCCTGCACCGGCGCCGTCGAATCGAATGCCACGACCCTGGACGACATCCTGGCGGAAGTCGCCGCGGCCCGGAAATCCGAGCGGGAGAACCGCGTCATCGACCTCACGGGCGATGCCTCCATGGAGCAGAAGA